>JBARXI010000801.1:0-6045 GCA_049647275.1 Microcoleaceae cyanobacterium | reverse complement strand
AATTATTTATTTGTTTCTGTGTTTACCAAGCGAATTATAGTACTGATAAGGTCTATAATTAGTTGTTTTTAGGCAGCGGGGGAAGAACTTGAAAGCTGTACCTCACCAAGAGCGAGAAACGCTATATGAATAATAAGGGTTATTAAAATATTTTTGGTAAAATGTCTCTTTAAACCCCGTCCTTAAGGCCGGGGTCTTAAAAATGGATATTAACTATAATAAATGATATTTAAGTTACTCCCACCTGACTCCTGACTTCTATAAAAAGTCTAACTATTTGTAGCAAACATTGATAAAACTGGTATAAAAATTGCATTTCTCTCGGTTTGCCGTATAAATTACTCGCTGTTTGCGGAGCATTCCGTCAGGAAACCCTTTTCAAAGAAGAAGCTTTAAACCTTAATTATTCGGTAAAAAATAATGTAGATTAACTATAAGGTTTGAGGTCATAAGTACCTAAACAAAATTAATTACCTACTCTGATTATATGTAATCCTTACAGTATAAGGAATTCAGTTCCGCTCAATGTGTAATTAATTTTGTGTACCTGCTTAAGTTCAGGGCTATTTCATTCTAAACTGTGCCATATTATGTATTTACGAAAATAGGTTATTTCGAGCTTTAGACAATTTATCTTTCCCTATCTGAAAGTAAATTCATTGCTAAAATCTAGAATGAAATGACCCTGGCTTAAGTGTTAGGTAAAAGAAACTAAAAGTTAGTAAAATTTCCAACTTAAACACAGTAATTTGGCTAGACTAATAGGATTATTCGGACAGCTTATCCACAGTATAAACCCAATAGCTAAAACTAGAGCTGCGTTTTGTAGCTCAATCCAATTTTTATAAGTCATACTAAAAGAAACTTACTACTAAAATTAGGATTAATAAAGCGATCGCCTAATTCTTAAATTAGTTCGATCGCCTCAACAGAAAAATAAGCTTAAGATAATATAATCATCTCAATGAACAATACGAAAAACTGATATAATTTCTCCTCTATTTTGCAGAATTTGTATTAATTAAAAAGTCATCACAAATTCTCGACTTTTCACCTAAAATTAAGGTTAGTATTAACCCAAACTGAGGATAAATTTGATGACTCCAGAAACAATAATCAAAGAGTCTTTAGACACAACAGCCCAATCTACAACATTTCATGCTGACAAATTCAACGCTTATGTAATGAACACTTACGGGCGTTTCCCCATTGCTCTCGAACGCGGTGAAGGTTGCCGCGTTTGGGATACCGAAGAAAAAGCATATTTGGACTTTGTAGCGGGAATTGCTACCTGCACTCTAGGCCATGCTCATCCCGCGATGATGGCAACAGTGTCACAACAAATTCAAACCTTACATCATGTTTCCAATCTATACTATATCCCAGTTCAGGGAGAATTGGCACAGTGGTTAACACAACATTCCTGTGCCGACAAAGCATTTTTCTGTAACTCTGGTGCAGAAGCCAACGAAGGGGCAATCAAACTAGCTCGCAAATATGCCCACGAAAAATTAAAAATCGAAAATCCGACAATTTTGACCGCCCATGCTAGCTTCCACGGGCGAACTTTGGCAACAATTACCGCAACAGGGCAACCAAAATATCAGAAAGGTTTTAGCCCCCTCATGCCAGGATTTTATTATGTGCCATATAATGATATTGCTGGCATAGAAAAAGCGATCGCCGAATTAGACAAAGACAAACGGCAAGTTGCTGCAATTATGCTAGAAGCACTCCAAGGAGAAGGTGGCGTTCGACCTGGGGATGTGGCTTACTTCCAAAGAATTCGAGAAATTTGCGATGAAAAAGGTATCCTATTAATTTTAGATGAAGTACAAGTAGGAATGGGTCGTAGTGGCAAACTCTGGGGATATGAAAATCTGGGCATCGAACCAGATATCTTTACTTCCGCTAAGGGATTAGGTGGAGGTATTCCCATTGGAGCAATGTTATGTAAATCCCACTGTGATGTATTTGAGCCTGGCAGTCATGCTAGTACTTTTGGCGGAAATCCTTTTGTTTGTGCGGTAGCTTTGGCCGTGTGTCAGACTTTGGAGCAGGAAAACTTATTGGCAAATGTACAGCAGAGGGGCGAACAGTTGCGAGTAGGATTAAATGCTATTGCAGCTAAGTATCCAGATTTGTTTACCGAAGTGCGCGGTTGGGGTTTGATTAATGGTATGGAGTTGAATGCAGATGTAGAGTTGACTTCTATTGATATAGTCAAAGCTGCCATGAATGAGGGTTTATTAATCGTACCTGCGGGGCCAAAAGTTTTGCGATTTGTTCCTCCACTGATTGTAACTGCTGCTGAGGTGACCGAAGCTTTGGATAGTTTGGCGAAGGCGATCGCTAATGTAATTAAATAGAGGTGATATTGACATACTCCCGACGGTGCGTTTAGGCGACACCGCGGGATTTTTTGACTCGAATATTTGTTTCTACATCTGTTATTATAATGACCTTATATAAAGTTTTTCAGGAAGCGTGAGGTACACTAGTTTTTCTTCTTTTCTTTTCCATAATCCCTACTCCCTACTCCCTAATTCCTAAAGTCTCAAACTTTGTACCTCACCAGTATGAAAATTGCTATATATATTTCTCAAAGTGTTGGAATGCAGACAGAAATCACAGATTAGTATGTAACTACTTTTTTTGAATTTGGTATGATTCAATGTTAAAAACTGAGAATTTTTTTGTGACTGAGGCAAGTCTAGAAATAATAGATGAACTGATATATTTATTTGACGCTTATAGAGTATTTTATGGACAGAAGAGTGATTTAGAAAGTGCAAAGTCGTTCATACAAAACAGATTGAAAGATGATTCAGTAATTTTAGTAGCTGTATCTCGAAAAACTGAAAGGCTTGCTGGTTTTTGTATGTTATTTCCTTCTTTAAGTTCTGTAAGTATGTGTGAAATTTATCTTCTCAACCCTTTGTTTGTTTTGGAAGAATATCGTAGAAATAGTGTCGGTTCACTTTTGATGAATACTGCTGTTTCTTTTGCTCTAAAAAAAGGTGTAAAAAGATTAAAATTGCAAACGGCTTACGACAACCACGCAGCTCAGATGCTTTATGAAAAATGTGGCTGGAAACAAGTCGATTTCCACACATATACTTTCACCATTGATTAGTTGGTAAGCTGACAAAACTTATCATTGCTGACTGCTGACTATATTTTGGTTTGGCTTGAATAAATAATGGCTAATAAAATTAATCATAAATTAAAACAGCAACTCTACCTGTACTTTAGGGTGTGTCAAAACGTACCTTAAAGTACTAAAAAACGTATATAACCTATTTGGTATTTTTTTTAATTCTTTCGTTTTTTTAGTTAGAAGTCAGGAGACAGGAGATAAGAGGGAAGAGGGAAAAAATTCACAAATAGAGTAGATTTTTCCTCAAAATTGATGCGCCAGAAGACTTAACTATGGTAATTATATAGATATAAAATGGGTTCTATAACAGAAAAATTGGCGTAAATCCTAATTGCTCGAAATAATGGCTAATAAATGTAATCATAAATTAAAACAGTTAAAAATCTGGCTAAGTACTGTAGGGTGTGTTGAAACGCACCTTAAACCACCAAAAAGCAGATAACAGAAAATTTGGCGTAAGTCCTAATTTATCGAAATAATGGCTAATAAAATTAATCATAAATTAAAACAGTTAAAAATCTGGCTAAGAATAGGAATAGCGATCGCCTTTTTTTCTATTTCTCTATACGCAATAGTAACCCCACCAATTCCAGTCACTGCCGAAACTACCCCCGAAAAAAAAGAAGTGCGCGGAGTTTGGATAACCAACGTTGACAGTAGCGTATTATTCGCCCCGTGGGGAATAAACCGCGCCCTCCGTCAACTTTCTCAACTCAACTTCAACACCATTTATCCTGTAACCTGGAATCGAGGCAACACATTTTACCCAAGTGATGTCGCGCAACAAATCACAGGTCAACCTCAAGACCCAACTCTTGCTACATTTCGCCTTGGTCAAGATGTACTCAAAGAAATATTCACACAGTCACATAAACAAGGTTTACGAGTTATCCCCTGGTTTGAATATGGCTTCATGGCACCAATAAATTCTCTATTAGTAAAACGTCATCCCCACTGGGTAACAACCAGCCTCGATAAAAACAGAAATCTTTCCGAAGATATATTTGAATTACAACTCAAAGACCTACTGCCAAAATCAGACGAAGAGTCTCTGTTAACAAACTTGAAACAGTCACTCTCCATCTACAACGTCTGGCTTAACCCCATTCATCCCCAAGTGCAAAACTTTATTCTCGACCTGATATTAGAAGTAGTCAAAAAATACGATGTCGATGGTATTCAAATAGACGATCGCTTTGGAATGCCAGTACAGTTAGGCTACGATCCAATTACAGTTCGCCTTTTCCGAGAACAACATCAGGGAAAAATGCCACCAGAGAATTTTACCGACCCAGAGTGGATGCAGTGGCGAGCCAATCAAATAACTGCTTTCCTGGAACGAATTTATCAAGCCGTCAAAGCTGCCAAACCTAACTGTATTGTCTCTGTGTCTTCTAATCCCTATGATTTTTCTTACAACTTATATCTGCAAGACTGGCAAACTTGGATAAACCGGGGTTTAGTCGATGAATTTATTTTGCAGGTTTATCGAGACGACCTACCTTCATTTTTAGAAGAGTTAGAACAACCTGCTGTAAAAACGGCTAAAAGTAAAATTCCTTTTAGTATTGGCATTTTGACAGGCACTTGGAAAACGCCAATGACCATTGAGCAGATTCAGCAACAGGTTAAGGAGGTGCGCGATCGTAAATTTGCTGGAGTCTCTTTTTTCTATTGGGAAACTTTATGGAGTTATCTAACTCCAGACTCACCCCAAGAGCGACGTCTTGGTTTCCGCAAAATGTTTCCTACATCTGTATCTCGACCTAAACTTACTCAACCTTTGCCAAAATCTACTCCCCCAGTGTAGAATCAATTGGCTTAATCTAGATTTGTCTTACATTTGTTTGATGTCAGTTATCAAGTCATATTATCACCCCTCCTATACCAATTCCGAAAAAATTGGCTGGGGTTTTTGGTTGCAGTGGGTATTTTTCACTGTTGTCGGCTTTTTAGTCAGTTTAATTTTTGTCGAAGTCGGAGTTAAACCTTATGTTGGCGCTTTTTCAGGAGCCGTCGGCGGTGCTGTAGTGGGATTAGCACAATGGCTGGTGCTAAGAAATCGCATTTTCCGAGCCAGATGGTGGATAGTGGTGAATATTGTGGCTTGGTTATTGATTGGAGCAAGTAGTTTGGGAGCGTTAGGTTGGGTGGCCCCACGAACAGAGCAAATTTTGCTTAGGTTGTTACATGGGTTTATTAATGGCGCTGTTGTTGGAGCAGTTTTGGGATTAGGGCAATGGTTTGTACTGAGAAAGCAAATATATAGGGAGGAGTGGTGGATGGTTGCAAATATTTTTGCCTGGGCGGTTGGTTTGCCTCTGGGTTGGGTAGTTGGTGGATTTATTTATGGGATGAGTAATTTATTTATTGGTGAAGTAGTGGGTTTGGTGGTGACGTGGTTATTTGTTGGTGGTTTCACGGGTGTTGTATTGGTGAGGTTGTTGCAGGTTAGGTAGTAGTTTAGTCGGGTGGGCAAATGCTAGTCGCTCTTGGGTAAGTTTGACTAACTGTATGTTTGCCCACCTCAAACCTGATTCCAATATATTAGGTGGGCAAATATTACTTGAGTTTAGTAGGGTGGGCAAATATTACTTAATCTAGGATAAGTTTGAGTAACTGTATGTTTGCCCACCTCAAACCTGATTCCAATATATTAGGTGGGCAAATCTTACTTGAGTAATCACAAGCTTATATTATCAGGACTTACGCAGATCCACTATATCTTGTAGGGGTCAACAGCCGTTGACCCCTACAGATGGTGTATGATTTAATATTTTGCGTAAGTCCTGATTATTTGAAATTTGCCCACCCTACTTCTGATAATCTTTGCCCACCTTACCTCTGATAGATGAGAATAGGGATTTGGTCAATGTAGGGGCAAA
>JBARXI010000800.1:0-20880 GCA_049647275.1 Microcoleaceae cyanobacterium | reverse complement strand
GCTACTTTTTTTAAGTTTCCAGTTAATTATAACACATTTTTTTGACTACGGATTAAAATCCGCGCCCGTCGTTTCCATCCACCGCTTAAAAGACGGTGGTTTCCCACTTACCGAATTTTTATGATGACTCTTGATTAAATATGGCTAAATCAAATCAAAACCAAGTCTTACGAGTGCTTCCTATTGTAATAGGAGGAGTAGGTGGTACATTACTGATGATTAATCGGTTACTTACCCCTAATATTTTAGCTTCTCAAGCTCGTTCTGATGTGGTGGGAGTTATTTTAAGTGCTTTTTTGATTTTGACTGGTTTGCTTTGGCAACAAATACAACCACGCTCTCCTGATACTGTTAAGTTAATCGGTGAAGAGGGATTTGAACTGTTGTCTGAATTATCAGAATTAGCAAAGACAGAACTTGCCTGGGCTTCTAGTTTATTGTTGAGTAATACTGTTACTAAAAGCATTGTTATCTGGTATGGAGGAAAAGTATTATTACGAAGGGGAATTTTATCATCCCACTCACAAGTAAAACCAGGAGCTATTTTAAAGCGGGTTTTAGAGAAGCAAAAGCCTGTTTATTTAGTAGATTTAAAAGTTTATCCTGGTCGGATTGAGTTTGATTATTTACCAGAAAACACTCAAGGTGTAATTTGTCAACCCATTGGCACTAATGGCGTAATTATTTTGGGAGCAAATGCACCTCGCAGTTATACCAACCAAGATGAAAATTGGATTTCAGGAATAGCAGATAAACTAACAGATACATTGTTGAGGGAAATTAACTAACTACAGCAATCCTATGTAATAAGTAGGTGGGCATAATTAAAGGTCAAACAGTTGTAGGGTGGGCAATGTCTATAAGTGAAGTGTCTTTGTCTAAAGGTTTTAGCTTTCTGCACGCATTGCCCACATTATGCGTTTATTTATGCCGACCTACTTACCAATTTAATAAGTGTTTGTTACAAATAAGATCGGCAAGGAAGAAGGAAAGACTGAAGTAGGAAAAAAATAATCAAGGAAGAAAAAAAATAACAATTATCAAGATAGGTATAGCAATCCTACTAAATACGTTGTGAACAATTTTCGAACAGTCAATACTAACTAAAAATCTCTCAAATTCCGACTTCTGTAAGTTGCAAATTCGACGGCGACCCGACCTGAATTCTGAACCCTAACCACCACTAAAATATTACAACTGAAATAGGATTGCTATAGCAGCTTGGATTGAATTCTCTTCTTTTCAAACAGAATTGTCCAGCTTTCCTTTTTGTAGCATCCTTTTTTCACACTTGGTATTTGTTGGTAGTAGGTAGAAGCCACAAATTAATATACCGAAATTTCTCACAACTGATTTAGAAGTGCGATAAAATCAAGATACAAGTTAACTTTTGAATTTAATATGGTATTTCTTTATTGGCTTCTGTTAATCGTTATGTTAGTTGGTGTTGCTGGTGCTTTAATTCCAGGATTACCAGGTTCTAGTTTGATTTTGGTAGCAATTTTAGTTTGGGGATTTATTCAGGGTTTTAGTGGGATGGGTTGGGCGTTGGGAATGGCGATCGCAGTTCTGGTATTAAGTGTTTTGATAGATATTTTGGCTACTTATTGGGGAGCAAAACAGTCAGGTGCGAGTAAATGGGGCCAAATAGGTTGTATGGTGGGCTTTGTTTTAGGATTTGTGGGTTTATTGCCAGCTTTGCCATTTGGCGGACCTTTATTGGGTATGTTATTTGGGCCTTTTATTGGAGCAGTTCTGGGAGAATTTTTATACCGGAAAGACTTAGAGTTTTCTCAGAGGGCTAAGTTATCTGTAAAATCTGGAATTGGTATTGTGGTTGGCACCGTGGTGGGAAATATAATTCAAGGAGTTTTGGCGATCGCTACTGTGATAGTTTTTCTTGTGACGACCTGGCCTCCAGTCAGTGGTTAAGCGGTTAAAAAGAATAAACTCTGCCAGTAGGAGAAATATAGACTGCTTTATGGTCGGTTGATTCTGAACCTCGTTTAACTCTAACTATAACTGTATTACCTTCTGCACTATATTCATAAGTTAGTAGAGATTCATTATATATATTTATGGTTGCATACCCACTTGGTATTCTTTGCAAATCAACTCTGACATTTGTAGTTCTTTCTGAGGGTAAAAATCTTTCGGCCTTTGGAACTAAACTATAACTAATAGTGGTGTCTGTCTGATTTAAAATTTTTAGTATAATTGGCTTTTTTGGATCTGCTGCTTGAGCTTCTGGTTGCCAATGTCCGGGTACATAACTAGGAGCATTTTGAGATAAAACAACTGTAGGATAAACTATCCAATTTGATGCTATCAATCCTGCGGTTATTAGAGTAATTTTAGACATCTTTTTTATTTACAAAAAATTCTTGATTTTGGGTGTTTTTGTATTTTATTAATTTTAACTTAGTTTGTACTTAGGTTCAGGAATATTGTAATTCAATAACTTGACATAAATAATTAATTAATCACATCTGGTGAATAGGAATGATAGTAAGAACTTCTACCAAGATTTTTCGCAGCTCTTTCTATAGATATATAGCACTCCTAAATAGGTCGTAACAGATATAATAGTAATAATAACATCTTCAGGAAAAAGACAATAAATCAATATTATAGATGAACTAGATGATTTTATCAATAAGACAAAAGAATCCAAATAAATTAAAAGAGCCTTGGCAGTACAAATGATTTTGTCGGGAAAATCGGACCATGAAGTCAAAGAATTATTAAAGGTTTCTCACAGTTTTATTAGTCAATGGAAAAACCAAGCACTTTAGGATTGCTATAGTAGATATAGGATGATTTTTTTTGCTTGATGGTGATATATCGTCTACTTTATCTGTTTCAATAACAGCATCTATCATGCCATTCACCAAATTGTAATTTACTCGATTAAATTGTTTTTAATTGTTTTTATTTGATTTGATTAATTACTTCAGGATTCAAAACATCAGGGTTAAAGACACACCTGAGACCTAAAGTAAATAAACACAAAGTAAATTTAATTATGTCTGCCGTTAGTAGAAAACAATTCTATAAACTTAGATAATTTTGTTTAGTCAATTATGGATTAATTTAACTGTTGACTCTCAGACAAAATAAAATTTATGATTCTGTATCTCCTAACTTTTGTACGTCGCCAGGTGATATATCCTCTATTTTCTCTGTGTCAATAACAGCATCTATTATGCCATTCACCAAATTGTAATTTACTCTAATCTATGAAATTGTTTTTATTTGATTTGATTAATTACTTCAGGATTCAAAACATCAGGGTTAAAGACAAACCTGATATCTAAAGTAAATAAACACCAAGTAAATTTAATTATGTCTGCCGTTAGTAGAAAAACGATTCGATAAAATTAGATAATTTTGTTTAGTCAATTCTGGATTAATTTAACTATTTACTTTCAGACAAAATAAATTTTATGATTCTGATTCTGTATCTCCTAACTTTTGTACGTCGCAATCTGACGGCGACCCTACTTAACTCCTGACTCCTAGCAGCCCAATAATTTGTAGCAATATTTTATGAAATTGGTATTAGAATTGTTACCGAAAAAGCCTTACCAACTTTATCTGTATCTGCATAAATTATGTAATCTGCTAATATCTCTAAAGATATTCTGTGTGAACTTGATTGTGGCAGAAATGATTCAAACATTTTTTCCATGTTGAATCCTTCAATAAAAAAGAAAGGAATCTAATTACAAAATTATCTGGATTTTTACTAGACCATTTTTTAGTTCGCAATTAATTTTTCCTGAAAATACCTTCCTACTTTTTTATCAATAAATCAAGTTATATTATGTCTGCTTGAATACCCACAAATGTATTGGGTAGTAGCGAACAGCAAATAAGAGGAGATTTGGAAAATTTGGGAGGAGATAAAAGAGAAAGTTTTTATTATACTTAATTAAGCCGACTTGATATTACTTGTATTCCCGCAATTTTTGCCAAATAAATTTATTATGAATTTGTATAGACTTTTTTATAGTAAGCCAGATATTCTTCAGATAATAGTGCTTCCCACCATTCTCGATTATTCAAAAACCATTCTACAGTCTGATATAACCCCTCTTCAACAGTTACTGAAGGTTGCCAACCTAACTCAGTTTTTATCTTCGTCGCATCAATAGCATAACGCCGATCGTGCCCTGGTCTATCTTTGACAAAAGTAATTAATTTTTCACAAGGTTGCACAGGTAAATTAGTTCCCAACTCATCCATCAGTCTGCACAACATTTTTACTAAATCAATATTTTTTACCTCATTATTCCCACCAATATTATAAGTTTCTCCTGGTTGACCTTTCTGAATTACTGTATTTAATGCTCGACAATGATCTATTACATATAGCCAATCTCGAACATTTTGCCCATCTCCATAAACTGGTAATTGTTTTCCCAATAACATATTGATGCACATCAGAGGAATCAGCTTTTCTGGGAAATGATACGGACCATAATTATTAGAACAATTAGTAATAATAGTAGGGATACCGTAAGTATGATAATATGCTCTGGCAAGATGGTCGCTTCCTGCTTTAGAAGCAGAGTAAGGGCTATTGGGAGCGTAAGGAGTAATTTCTGTAAAAGCAGGGTCTTCAGGTGCTAAACTTCCATAAACTTCATCTGTAGAAACATGGAGGAAAATACAACGACGGTTTGGATGTTGGGAAATAGTAGGATAATGATTTCTGAATGCCTCTAGGAGAGTAAAAGTACCCACTACATTAGTTTGAATAAAGGCTGCCGGGCCAAGAATAGACCGATCTACATGAGATTCTGCTGCAAAATGGGCTACTGTATCAATGTTCTCTTCCTGGAGTAAAGTATCTATTAAAGGGCGATCGCAAATATCTCCTTGAACAAAACGGAAATTGGACTTATCTTGTAAATCTGTTAAAGTTTGCTTGTTACCCGCATAGGTCAGAGCATCCAACACTACTACTCGGTTATTAGGATAAGTTTCACACCAATGATGGACAAAGTTAGAACCGATAAACCCTGCACCCCCAGTTACCAACAATCTATTTTCCATTACTTTCATCTCCTTAAGCTCTAATATTAAGTACCTAAAATTTAAAATACCTTAGAAAATCTACCACAGAAAACCCCTATTACCTAAAATCTAAATACCGGTTCACGGAAGTCAAAAGTTAAAAGTTAAAATGCAATGAGCTGAAAACTTTAACTGATAATAATTTTAGGGAATTACTTTACACTTAACGGTGTTAAATGATTTATGACATTAGGTGAAGTGAAGTGAATTGGTATATAGCAGTACGTTCAAAAGTTAGGACAATATATTTGAGTGGAAAGGGAGCAAGGAGTAGGGAGTAGGGAATAGGGAATAGAGGAATGTCCCGGCCCTATTTGCGTAGTGCGATAAAAATAGATATCTTGAATCTGTCCAATCTTCTAAACATAAAAGTATGATTGAATCTAGGCTCTTTTCAGTGTGAGGAAAATTACAATGAGTCAGCAAGATATATTAACACAAGCCCAAGAGGGAGACCCAAAAGCGATCGCATTTCTGATTAACCAGGCATTAAGCAGCATCAGGGTAAAAGCCAGGGCCAATATTCAAAAAAACTGCCTGCATCTGCTGTTGGAGGCATCTCAACTCCCAGATCGACAAGCCTGTGTTCGAGTAATTCAACATGGAATGGAGCGACTCAAAGCATCATCCATTGATTTTGTCAATATTTACGGGCGAAGATTAGGTCACATAACCCCTGATTGGACAGAAGTAATTGAGTTACAGAAACCCACTATATTTCATCCCGCAGGAGTGGGGTCAATCTGGTGGCAACAAGAACAGACTAATTCTGAAATATCTGCTTCACCAAGTTTACCTTCTCTACCTCCAACTAAAGATTCTGCTCAGACTCCAATTCCAATATTAAATCAAGTATCTCATGGAAATTCCGATTCTGAAGCATCATTAAATCAATCCGTCAGAGTGGTCGAAAGTTTGGCAACAGTACAAAAATATTCTGCTCCCCAACAAATTAATCCTCCCCCAAAATTGCTACATAAAAAACTAACCTCCAGTCAAAATAATCAAATTTCTTGGTTTTTAGTTAGTTCTATTGGCATAATTTTAATTCCGGTCTCAGGTTTATTTTTCAGTTCTCAATCATACAGATTGCCTGCTATTATTTCCACTATATCTCCACCACCAAAAATACCTCAAACCAACTATTCAATAGTACAAAATAGTCAGTCAGTAGCATCTCCTATATCCACTCCCGAAATTGCACAAACTCAGAATCAAATAAATTTATCTCAGGTTTCCGAGTTCGTTTTATCATCAATCAAATCTCCAATAAATCCTGATACTAGAATCACGATTAAAGCCGTGGGCGATATTATCCCTGGTACTAATTATCCTAGAAATAAATTACACCCAAACAAACAAAAATTATTTTCTTCAGTCAAACCTCTTTTGCAAGATGCAGACATTGTATTTGGCAATTTTGAAAGTACCTTGACTAGTTATCCTAGAAGTGGCAAAAAAATGGGTAGTGGTCGAGTTTTTGCTTTTAGAACACCACCAAATTATAAACATTTACTGAAAGATGCAGGTTTTCATGTATTGAGTGTTGCGAATAATCATTCTTTCGACTTTTTATCACAAGGATTTGAAGATACAATTACAAATATTCAAAGTGTGGGAATGCAAGCAGTAGGTAAGAAAGGAGAGATTATTTATAAAAAAGTTAAAGGTGTGAATATAGCCTTTATTGCATTTAGTAATTATAGTTATCATAACTCTATGCTTGACTTGGAGTCAGCTAAAGCACTTGTGAAACAGGCAGATGAAAATGCAGATATTATTGTTATATCCGTTCATGCAGGTGCTGAAGGAACTAGAGCACTGCGGATTAAAAATAAAACCGAATATTTTTATGGAGAAAATCGAGGCAATAAAGTTTTGTTTGCCCGGACATTGATTGATGAAGGGGCTGATTTGATATTAGGTCATGGTCCTCATGTGCCAAGAGCAATGGAAATTTATCAAGGAAAATTAATTGCTTATTCTTTGGGTAATTTTATGGGATATCGAACTTTATCTAGTAAAGCTCAGTTGGGATATTCTTTGGTATTGGAAGCTGATATGAATCCCCTGGGTGATTTTGTTTCAGGAAAAATTTTACCAGTTCATTTGAATAGTCAAGGCATCCCTTATCCCGATAAATATAGTCGTAGTATTAAGCTAATTAAAAAACTCACAAAAAGTGATTTTCCTAATACTATGTTGGAAATTGATAAGGCAGGAAATATTACCAAAAAATAAATACAAACAGTGCAGTAGATACCTTGGTTGGCGATTGAATCTATGTTTTAGTTTTGTAAAAACAGCTTCTATTAAAGCCTGAAATTTTTATTATTTTGTTACCGGAGTTATCAATTTAGCAATTTAAAAATATGTAGATGCACTCTAGCTGGCTGATTAAAAAACTATAGTATTTCCCAGAGTCATAAGGTACAGTAAGAGGGAGAGTATTTATCGGGAGGGTGTAAATTGATTGAACCTGATTCTATAGACTTGAGAAAAAAAAATCTATAAATTTGGCAACAGGAAAAAATTTCCATAATAAAACGAGCTTAAAGGCTTGGAGTGAGTAAAAGTTTTATTCAAAAATTGAGCTAAAAATATCAAGGAACTGGAGATATTAGACCTTTATCCCAAGCAGGAAGTCCCCCTGCTAAATTAAATAGTGAAAAATTAGTAATCTTAGTAAAATAATGAAGAAAAATAATCATGGAACCTTAGAAGAGTTATGTGAGTTACTGGAGGAAGCCACATGAGTCAAAGTGGAAAAAGTACAATGGGAAGAATTAGTTAAAAGTTAAACTATAGCAAAAAAAAACTATTTTATGTTATGCACCTGACAAAGAAAATGTTGAAGTGCAACATAAAAGATTAGAGTATTGGCAAATAGTCAGAAGAATCAAGGTAGATAATTTAGTTTTTCTGTAAGGATTCAGAAGTGAATCTAGGAACGGTCTAGATATATGCTATAAAGTATTAATAAGGAACAAGAGCCAGAGGAGAAAGACCTCAAAAACGAGGGAAAAATCTGTCGCTCGTCGGGGCTATATCTTGAAAAAAAGTTTTGGCAAAAGCTAATATTTATAGAGCAGTAGACGGAGTAACTTTTATTTGGGCAGCATTCGGTACGAAAGCTTTTATAGTTAAAGAAGTAGTCTCATTACTATGGATGGGAGCTTGTGTTGTCATGGATAATACTAAAATTCCTCAAAAGGAGAAATAGGTGCGAGAAGTTATTCAAGAAGTTGGAGCTAGTCTGACGTATTTATCTCTTGATTCACCTCAAGACTCCCCAATAGTCTAGCTCCTCTCCAGGAGGCTTGAAAATTTTTGGTCAAAGGTTAAAGCTATTCTCAAAAAAATTCAAGCAAGAAACTATAAAGATTTAATCAATGCCATTACTTTAGCTATATTAAAAGTTACTCACAAAGATATTCGCAACTGGTTGACCCATTGTTGTTACTGTACCTCATAACCCTGGGAATTGCTATATGACCTATCAGCTATAAATACCGTATATCAAGAATTTAGTTTATGGAAAAAAAGGAAAGAATTTTGAGAAAAAAGCAGAGCATTACCGAATAATTAAGGTTTAAATTCTCTCTTTTGCTGCGCCACGGGCTGTCGTTCTACAAGGAGAAAAAATCAAAAAAATTATTTTAGTCAATCCTCTAATTTTTAGGAGAGGTAATTATTAATTATTCATTGTTAATTATTGAAAAAAAAGCTGATAAAGTATTTCCAAGTAACCATGAGATACAAGAGGTACAAATAGATCCTCACCAGCCCTTATCAAAGAGCACTTAACATTTTAAGAATCTAGCTCACTTATACCATTTATCATAAATTAACGCTACACTTGGAAAGTAGCAAAAATAACCATCAAAAAAAAACAGTTATTAAGCACTCACATCACGTCAAAAACAGGGCTATTTCATTCTAAACTGTGCCATGTTATGTCTTGACGAAAATACGTTATTTAGAGCTTCCGACAATTTATCTTTCCCTATCTGAAAGTAAGTAAATTCATTGCTAAAATCTAGAATGAAATGATCCTACGTCAAAAAATAATATTTAGAAATAAAAAATGCAAGTATAGCAAAATTTTTGAGAATTAGTATTACTTGAAAACTTCTATAGCAATCCTAAATAGGTTGTGAACAAAATATCTGGCAAAAAGGCAACGGGCAACAGCTCCGTCAGGCAAAATGGGTAATAGTTTCAGAGTTTTTATATATTTTTTAATTTTTTACAAATGATTGAGGGTTGCTATATATAGATAAAGTAAATATCCTGTTTAAATGTAAATGTGGTTTGACGTTTCTGGTTAATAATCCTAGCTAAAGTCAGTGGTTAATACTAGCAAAAAAAACGAGACTCCACTCACAAAAAAACATATATAATAGAGTTTCCAACTTCTTTATTTATAATTCAATAGAGTTAATGACTAATCAAAATATAGATCGAACAGTTCTCAATAATGGTATAGTTGTAATCACAGCAGAAAACGCGGTCGCTGATATTGTATCCGCTAGAATATTCCTACGTATAGGCACTTGTTATGAAGCTAAACATCTAGCCGGAATCTCCCACTTATTAGCAGCAGTGCTAAGTAAAGGCACTGACAAATTATCCTCCTTAGATATTGCTCACAGAGTAGAATCAGTCGGAGCAAGATTAGGCACAGATACTACAGCAGATTATTTTTTGCTAAGTATAAAAACAGTATCAGCAGATTTTGCCGATATATTCAAATTATCAGGAGAAATAATCAGATCGCCATCTCTCCCAGAAGCAGAGATTGAACTAGAACGACGCATTACTCTCCAAGGAATTCGTTCTCAGCTTGAACAACCTTTTACAGTAGCATTCTCTCAACTACGAGAGATGATGTATCAAAACCATCCATACTCTTTATCGACTTTGGGTACAGAAAATACAGTCTCCCAAATTAGTCGCAGCGACCTCCAGAAATTTCATCAAACTTATTTTCGCCCAGACAACATAGTCATATCTATAGTAGGTAAAATCTCCAACTCAGAGGCGATCGCTTTAGTTGACCAAGTATTTGGAAATTGGCAACCACCAACAACACCACTACCAAAATTAAATTTGCCTACTATAACTCCTCAACCTCATACAGCCACAAAATACCAAGAAACTCAACAATCTATAATTATGCTTGGCTATTTGGCAGACAATGTTAAGAGCACTGATTACTTTCCTCTGAAATTACTCAATACTTACCTCGGCAATGGCCTATCAAGTCGTTTATTCGTAGAGCTCAGAGAAAAACGAGGCTTGGCTTATGATGTATCAGCATTTTATCCCACCCGTCTCGATACCTCTAATTTTACAGTATATATAGGAACAGCAGCAGAAAATACAGCGACTGCCAAGGCAGGATTAAGAGAGGAAGTTGAGCGCTTGGTAGCTAACCGACTTAGTGAGGAAGAGTTACAAGTAGCGAAAAATAAACTTTTGGGTCAGTATGCTTTGGGCAAACAAACAAACTCGCAAATTGCTCAGATTCTAGGATGGTATGAAACATTGGGTTTAGGCATAGAGTTTGACTCTCAATTTCAGGAAAATATCGCAATGGTAACTACTACTGAGGCACAACAAGTTGCCTGTAAATATTTTATTGAACCTTATGTTTCAATTGTAGGTCCAACAGAAAGTAATGGGTCATAGGTAGTAGCTGGTGGCTCGAAGTGCTTGTTTAAATTAGTAATTTTTTTCAGTCACTATTTATGAGTAAAAAAATCTCAATATTTAGGTATTTTTTTTACTACTTAACACCTTAAATTTAATACCGATTGAGTAAATTGAGGATGCCAAAATATAATTATATAACAATACGCAAATAGAGCGCGGACATTTATAAATGCTCTTTGCGGAGCATTTGCTCCGGAAAAACTCAGTCAGGGATTACTTCTGAATTCTGACTTGCGCGTAGCGCTATAGTTCCCAAATTAGATAAAATATCATAAATATTTCCCCTTTTATGAGTAAGTACCTGTACAAAATTAATTTAATGGGATTAGGGAGTAGGGATTAGGAAAAAGGGAGCGGGGAACAGGAAATAAAAAATATACTTGTGTGATGAAAGCAATGCATCTAAAAATAATTTTTCCTACCTATTTAACCCAGGGCTATTTCATTCTAAACTGTGCCATGTTATGTCTTGACGAAAATACGTTATTTCGAGCTTCCGATAATTTATCTTTCCCTATCTGAAAGTAAGTAAAATAATTGCTAAAATCTAGAATGAAATGACCCTGCTATTTAACCTGAGTATCAAAGATAAAATTAATTTTGTTTGACTACTTAGATAAATTATTTATAACTACTACAAATACTCACTATAAATAAGAAGTTGGTCAAATTTCGTTTTTCTTTGATATCTGAATTTTACCAGATTGGCGATCGCTTTAAATTTGAGCTATAGCAATCAAGAATCAGATGTGATAATTTTAGTTTTCCCTAAAAGTCGAGCACTTAAGTAGGTCGGCATAAATAAACCCAAAATGTGGGCAATGCGCGTAGGAAGCCAAAACCTTTAGACAAAGACAGTTATAGCCATTGCCCACTCTACAACTGTTTGAGCTTTAATTATGCCCAACTAATTAGTGTTTTTCATATTCATAAAATACAATTTTTTCTTTCTTCTCTGTTGCCTATTGCCTTACGGAGCTGTTCCGTGAAAGGCTACAATATCTCACAATTAAGATAAGATTGCTATATAACTCTATAACTATTTAACCAAACTTCAGATAACTAAGTAGCTAGATATAATTAAAGATAAAATTGCTAACTTTTTAGTAGGTATATATGATGCTAAAAAACTTGATTAACATATTAGTAAAAATAGGTAAAACCTCAACCTTAATATTTTTCTTAACCAGTATAGGTTTATTAGTAATTAACTTGAGTCGGCCTCCCATTGTCTGGGGGCAAATACCTGTAGAAATTAATTATGGGCCAACTACTATTAATCGACCCAAACTTAAAATAGGTAGCCAGGGGGAAGAAGTATCAGAACTACAAGCAGTTTTAAAATTATTGGGATATTACTTTGGGCAAGTCGATGGAGTTTATTCTCAAAGCACTGCTAGTGCTGTTGTTCAATTTCAAGAAGTTGCCGGACTGATGCCAAATGGAATAGTCGATAAAAACACATGGAACCGTTTATTACCATCGACCCCAACAGATACTTTTGTTCCTCCAAAAGAGGTACAAAAAACAACTTCAAATTGTGACTGTGAAAATCAAAGTTCCCCCACTACCACTAATATAGTATCAGCAGAAATAGATTCAGATTCGGAACAGGAACCCTTGAGAGTTGATTTTCCCATGCTCAAAATTGGCATGAGAGGTAACGCAGTTAGAGGATTACAAGAACGTCTTAAAGTCAAGGGATTTTTAAAAGGAAGAGCAGATGGAATATTTGGCCGTCAAACTTTAGTTGCTGTTCGGGCTGCTCAACGCAAATATCAACAACAGCCCAATGGGATTGTAGATACTTCTTTATGGATAGTTTTATTGCAATAATAATCCAGTTTGCAATAAGTTAAGCATTATAAAATTTGATAAACAAAGACTTTTCAGCTAGGAAAAACTGATGTTATTTTAACAATCACAAGGCACACAATCAGTTTTTAACTTATTCAAAAAATTGGGGTAAGAAGCTTGTGCCTCCGGCTTATCGCTGCGCTCGTTTGTGCAGCATTTGGTAGGAAAGTCAGAAATAGCAACTCGGAAGTCAGAAGTTTTTTCCCGTGATAATTTTCGGTAATAAAATCTCTATTTATAGACGGAGAAATAGGGTTTAAGACCCCCCGCTATGAATTTCATTTTAGCGGTTGAAAATTAGTGGGGAGTAACAATCTTCCAGTAATTTGAACTTCTGACTTTTCTAGGTCATGCTGCGCAAACACACTTCTGATTTCTGAGGAATTGAAGCCCAGTGCAATACTGAATAAAAGCAGCAAAATTGAAAAGCTCAGGATTGTTTCTCAGAGTCATTTCATTCTAGATTTTAGCAATTATTTTACTTACTTTCAGATAGGGAAAGATAAATTATCGGAAGCTCTAAATCACCTATTTTTGTAAATACATAATACATAATATGGCAAAGTTTAGAATGAAATAGCCCTGATTTTTTCTTGATATTTAATTAATTTCTCAAGTGTATGGATAGAAATTAATAAATAAGCGAATTCAATAACTGAAACAGAGGTCTGAAAATTGAGGAAAATTATTACATTCTCTGTTCATCCTTCGTATATTTTTCCAACCAATTTATCCAAATCTTTCTGATTAAATCAATTTAACTTAACTCAGTATTTGAGAGGTTTCGTAGCCATCTACTAGACCTCTTAAATTGGTCAATGGATGAAGAATGTATTAAACAACTGATGAAATGTGGTAAAATACCAAACATTGTCTAAAAACTTAAACAAAAGTAAATTCTCAGCGTGCCCAAATCAGAACGTAAAATTCTACTAGATTTTGAGAAGCCTCTGGCAGAATTAGAAAATCGTATAGATCAGATTCGTGAACTGGCTAAAGAGTGTAGCAGTGTAGATGTTTCCGAGCAAATTCATCAGCTAGAAGCAAAAGCAACTCAACTACGTCAAGAAATTTTTAGTGGTCTTTCCCCCCTACAAAAATTACAATTGGCCCGCCATCCAAGGCGACCAAGCACTCTGGATTATATTCAAGCTATAGGTGATGAGTGGATAGAGTTACACGGCGATCGTGGTGGTAGTGACGACCCAGCAATTGTCGCAGGCTTGGCTAGAGTGGACGGACGATCTGTAGTGATTATTGGTCATCAAAAAGGACGGGATACCAAAGATAATGTGGCCCGTAATTTTGGTATGGCCTCAGCAGGAGGGTATCGCAAAGCAATTAGATTGATAGAACATGGAAATCGCTTTGGAATGCCAATTCTTACATTTATAGATACTCCTGGTGCATGGCCAGGAATAGAAGCAGAAAAGTTGGGACAAGGAGAAGCGATCGCTTATAATTTGCGAGAAATGTTCCATGTAGAAGTACCAATAATTTGTACAGTGATTGGAGAAGGAGGTTCTGGTGGAGCATTAGGTATAGGTGTGGGCGATCGGTTATTGATGCTGGAGCATTCTATCTATACCGTGGCCAGCCCAGAAGCTTGTGCAGCTATTCTTTGGAAAGATGCGGGTAAAGCCTCTCAAGCAGCAGAGGCGTTGAAGATAACTTCCTGGGATTTAAAAAATATAGGAATTATTGATACTGTAGTTCCAGAGCCAACTGGTGGTGCTCATTCTAATCCGTTACAAGCAGCAGAAAATCTGAAAAAAGCCATACTCGAAAATCTAGAAGTACTAACAAAGTTAACTAGCCAACAACGTAAAGAACAGCGTTATCAAAAATTCCGCCGTATAGGAGTGTTTCAAGAAACTAGCAATGTATAGATTTTTCCCTCACAATAAATAGTATCAATAATTTTCATTGTGCAGCTTCTCCTCCTATAGGTAGTTGAATTTGGTGAAAAGTCCGAAGCCATAAACTTACGTCCTTGGAATCGTTAATGAATGACCAACCATAGTATAATTAACAAATAGCTTCTTATTTTAGAGTCTAGATGATTAGACTGATGCTAATAAATAAATAGATGTCAAGTCGAAATGAGGAGTAGGTGCTGCTATAACCCTAACCTCTAAGGCCATCTGAGCAGATGCTCAAAAAACCACAAAGGAGCAGATGAAAATTACCAAAAAGCCAGGTTGAGAGCAATGTCTCTTTCTTTTAGAGCGGGGATGAAAATGAGCCAGCCTTCAGGACAGACCAATAAAGTAGTCCTATGATCAAATAGTACAATTAATTAACTTAAGTCTAAAGTTTAAGGGTGAAAAAATGTATGGTTGTCCGGAAGTTTTAGTAGCTAAAATCCTAGACTTAATTGCCTCTTAAAATTCCTATCTGAAGAAGTAGATAAGCTAACTAAGATGGGTATATAATATACTAGATAACTGTATTTTAAATCTCAAAAAAATATTGGCAAGTTTGACTAGGAAAAGGTCTACAAAAATAACAATTACTATTAAAGTTTTCCATTGAAAAGTAGCACCAAAAATACTTAAAACTGGCTGTTAATCATTTATATCTTAAATTATTGTCTAGTCAAAACCTATAAAAAATGATAAACAGAACAGGCCTGGCTATAATACCTAACTAAATAAAATATAGAAACAGAAAAGATTTATAAAAGTTTGGCTTCGTTTTTAGATGGTAGGTAATATACAGACTTATGGTGAAAAGCTCGGTACTGATGCTCCGACTCAGTATCCGATTGACAAAGCACCTATCCTGCTGGCCAATGATTGGAAAGCATCAGGAAAAATAATCAAGTGTGGTTTGTATAGAACAGAGAATAATTGCTATCTTAATACAGAATGTAATGGATCTGCAAATAATATTATCATAAAAGTAAGCGCCAAGACTAGGATTAGACTTAAGCTGACTGTGTAAGGATATTTTGAGTTGTCCAAGCGAGAATATTTCTTTGGTCAGCTAAGGATAAAAGAGGCAATCTGGATTTATCCCGTTGCTTAGTATCAAATAACAAGCCCCGTAACTTTAGTCCGAGGAGTAGTCAATCTTAAAATTATAACCCTTGCCCAATCAAAAAGCCAAAACTAAGAGTAGAAACTTTCTCGTATGAGATTTTTCTAAAAGTATTGGGTCTGAAAAACTAGGACTGGTATCATATTCTGATTGTGGGTAAATATTTGAAAAACCACCTTTAAATATGAGAGAGTGAGATTGGGCTAATTGTAATACTCAGTATGATATAGACATTAATGCAAGTATAAATATTTTGCGGATGGGGAACCCGCGTCGGCGTTAGCGTTGCTCCTCCGCAGGAGGCAACAGGCAAGACGCAAGCGGTCGCGCATGCTGGCGCAGAACTTTCCTATCGGAATGCTACGCAAACGCTCTTCGGCTAGCCTCTTACAGAGGAGCTAAAGCTAACGCCGACTGGAATTGCGAAGCGAACCGTAGGGTGGGATGGTTAAGAAACCTGCGCTTTTGTCCAATCGAATAATAGAGGGAACGCCTACTAAAAAGGCTACAGGATGTGCAGTGTCAGTGCCAGTCGCTCATGGTGGAGACCCCCTCTGACGGCCCTGGCTTTTCTGTGGAGCGCGCCTTTAGACCGAAAGAGAGTAAATCTCGCCTATGCTGGTGCATTGAAACAGAAACTTAAATCGTGTTTTCGGCTGTTGCCGACATGAAACCCTACGCGACATTAAAAGCGCAGCGGTGCGTAGCACGGTTGAGGCATTCTCCGCGCCTGCTTCTTTCAGAGGAGCTAGGAGCTGCGCTAAGGCTAACAGGCCGGAGAGGAGGTCAATATCAAAAAAAGCCGATCGGCAGTCACGAAGAGATAACTCTGAGCCCATAAAAATGGCCTTACATAATAGTAATATCTAAGTTTGGCCAAGACACAACTTGCTTTTTTTAAACCTGATACAAATCTGTTATGACTCAAACTTTTTCCAACGGTTCCAATGCTAGTAACACAGTCAACATCAACAGTGCAAAAACTTCTGAAATGGAAGCAAGTAGTAAAATTTCATCTCGACCTGACCGCAACTCCTCGTCAAATACTGAAACAGCTAAACAACAACCACCCGCCTCAGAAACCGACGAAGCAATGACCGAGGCAGTACGGACAATACTCCTATCAGTGGGAGAAGACCCCGAACGGGAAGGATTACTCAAAACTCCTAAGCGGGTCGCGGAAGCAATGCGCTTTCTAACTAATGGTTATAATCAGTCCCTAGAAGAAATTGTGAATAATGCCATCTTTGACGAAGGTCACAACGAGATGGTCTTGGTGAGAGATATCAATCTTTTTAGTCTTTGTGAGCATCATATGCTACCATTTATGGGAAAAGCCCATGTAGCCTATATTCCAAATCAAAAAGTTGTTGGTCTGAGTAAACTGGCTCGGATTGTTGAAATGTTTGCCCGTAGATTGCAAGTCCAAGAGCGACTAAATCGTCAAATTGCTGAAGCAATACAAACAGTTTTAGAACCAAAAGGTGTGGCAGTTGTGATCGAAGCTACTCATATGTGTATGGTAATGCGGGGTGTACAAAAACCAGGTGCTTGGACTGTTACCAGTGCTATGCTTGGTGTTTTTCAAGAAGACCAAAAAACCAGAGAGGAATACCTGAGCTTAATTCGTCATCAACCTTCATTCTTTTAACTAAATTTGCTCATAAGTCCGATACGATGAGCTTAGTGAGTTGGGCCGTGTTGATGAATTACCGAAAAACAGGATCTGAAGCCTCGCCCTTCTAGGGCGACTTTTTGATTGATTTAGTCGCAATAAATATTTTAGTCTTCTGGGTCGGAGCTGCCTCTTGCCTCCAGGGTCTGAGCAGGGCTAACAGAAGAGCTAACGCTAAAACGGCGCAGAGGATTTAAAAGCTAGTATATCTTCCACAAGGCATTTTAACCGCCTTGTGGCACAACTGCTCAGAATGCCTGTGACTTTAGTCAGGGAAGTAGTCAATCTAGTTCCATGTCGATGAAGTTTGTAGACCTTTGCCATGGGTCATTTTAACCTCGATCTACTACTAAGGCCATCACCAAAGACGATCGAAAAAGCACGAACCAGCAGACAAAAATGACTTTCTAAATTTCAGGGCAATCAGGGAAAATAAAATAAATTTGTATTTTTCCCCCACCTTTCGTATAAAAATTAAGAACGCACATTCCGCACTTCGTTCTGAAGTACAAAAAGTAGTACAAAGTTATCGATGAATGACTAAGTATTTATATCCAAAAAGTCAACCAGGTTGGCCTTTTGCTGGCGCAAAACTTTCCAATCGGAATGCTACGCAAAGGTTAACGGCTGTAGCCGAGATCGAACGCCGAGCGTCGTATTAGTAAATCATCAGAGTTAAATTAGACCAAATAAATATATTAAATATATTAAAAGTATAAATGCTTAATAAATATATTTCTGAGATTCGCGATCGCAAAGCGTTACGGAAGGCAAATCGCTACTTTTCCAAATAAACTAATCTTCAATATACTATATTTTGAAGTGCGGAATGTAGGTAAGAAATAAACAAAAAAAATCAGGGTAGAAGGCTAAGAGTAATACCTGTATTTACCAGACAAAAAAATTAAAATATTAATTATTAGAGATTGATTCTATGGCTAAACCAATAAAATTTGGAACTGATGGCTGGCGCGGTGTCATAGCTGATGATTTTACTTTTGAACGGGTCTCTTTAGTGGCACCAATCGCAGCACAAATTCTAGAGAAAAATTATGGCAACTCTACTAATAATAGTAAAACAATAATTATCGGCCATGACCGCAGGTTTATGGCTGAAGAGTTTACCCTGGTTGCTGCTGAAGCTGTTCAAAATGCGGGATTTGATGTGTTATTAACGGAAAGCTATGCTCCAACCCCAGCCTTTAGTTTAGCAGCATTTCAAAAACAAGCCCTTGGTGCAATTGTGATGACAGCTAGTCATAATCCAGGTAAATATTTAGGCTTAAAAGTAAAAGGTGCTTTTGGTGGCTCTGTGCCTCCGGAAGTAACAGAACAAATAGAGGAATTATTAACAGTTGAATTGAATAAATCTCAGTTTCAACCAGGAACAAGAGAAAGTTTTAATCCGTGGCCGAGTTATTGTGAAACTCTCCAAGAAATGGTGGATATTAGTCAAATTAAATCAGCTATTTCTCAGGGTAAATTAACAGTTTTTGTTGATGTAATGCATGGTTCTGCGGCAGGTGGGTTGGCTCAAATTCTCGGAGTAGAAGTTCAGGAAGTTAATAGCAACCGCGACCCTTTATTTGATGGGGGAGCTCCGGAACCTTTGCCTCGTTATTTGAGTAAACTTTTTCAGACAATAAAAAGTCATCGAGCTGCACATCAGGATGGTTTGGTAGTTGGATTAGTGTTTGATGGAGATAGCGATCGGGTGGCTGCTGTGGATGGTCAAGGTAATTTTCTTAGCTGTCAAGTTTTAATTCCAATTTTAATTGAACATTTAGCTACTAAAAGGGGATTTAGTGGGGAAGTGGTGAAAACAATTAGTGGTTCAGACCTGTTTCCTAAGGTGGCAGAATTATATAAAATGCCAATTTTTGAAACGCCGATAGGTTATAAATATATAGCTGACCGGATGTTAACAACTAAAGTGCTGGTCGGTGGTGAAGAGTCTGGCGGTATTGGTTATGGTACTCATATTCCAGAACGGGATGCTTTATTGTCAGCTTTATATTTGTTGGAAGCTGTGGTTACTTCTGGTGAAGATTTGAGCGGAATTTATCAGAAGTTACAAGCAAAAACTGGATTTAGTTCGGTTTATGACCGGATTGATTTGCCTTTGGCCAGTATGGATGTGCGCTCGCGTTTATTGGAACAATTAAATAATCATCCTTTGACAGAGGTGGCTGGACAAAAAGTGGTTGATTGTTTGACTATAGATGGTTATAAGTTTAGGTTGGCTGATGGTCGTTGGTTATTAATTCGCTTTAGTGGCACTGAGCCTGTTTTAAGACTTTATTGTGAAGCTGTGAATATGGAAAAAGTGCAGCAAACTTTAAAATGGGCTAAACAATGGGCTAATAATATTGAGAAGTGTTAGAAGTGAGAAAAGTTATTTACTAGTTTGGTGGATTATTTTTTACTTCTTTTACTTCCTATTTACTGTTTAGAAAAAATTCAAAAATTTAGCTTCTTTTTTATATAGAAATAATCAACTATTTCTAAATTACTAAATATCTTTATCAAAATGTTGACAATTCCATAGTTATAGGGGTTTTCACTCATGTTGACTACAGTAAAAATATAGATACGCCTGAAGTTCTTGGAAGTTATAGAAATAGTTATATTCTAGGAATTATGAAAACCCCTATAAGTTTTTGATGTTTTGAGAAAAATGATAGAAATTACCCCTAAAGATACAACTCCTCAATTACTAGTAGTAGCTACTGGTAATCCTGGTAAACTCAAAGAAATGGAAGCATATCTGGCTGATTTGAATTTACAACTACAATTGAAACCTGAAAACTTAGAAGTTGAGGAGACGGGGGAAACTTTCATTGCCAACGCCTGCCTGAAAGCTTCAGAAGTGGCAAAGGCCACTAAAGAATGGGCGATCGCCGATGACTCAGGATTAGTAGTAGAGGCTTTAGGTGGGAGACCAGGAATTTATTCTGCTCGTTACGCTCCGACTGTTACCGAACAAATAGAGCGAGTTTTGGCCGAACTTGGAGATAATCCAAATCGTCAGGCACAGTTTGTCTGCGCCATGGCAGTTGCCAGACCTGACGGTAAAATAGCTTTGGAAGTCGAAGGAATTTGTCGTGGAGAAATTTTATATAGTTGCCGTGGAAATGGTGGGTTTGGCTATGACCCAATTTTTTACATTTCTGCCGAGAAAAAGACCTTTGCTGAAATGTCACCAGAAATGAAGCGATCGCTCTCTCATCGTGGTCAAGCATTTGAAATATTATTGCCTCAAATCAAGCAGGTATTAGATGGTAGTTAAATCCTTCATGGCTGGGATTATATCATGTCCGGTTGAATAGTTATAAATAAGCACAGAGTAGGGGTAATTCTGCTGTCGGAGTAATTCTGCTGTCGGAGTAATTCTGCTGTAGGGGTAATTCTGCTGTAGGAGTAATTCTGCTGTAGGAGTAATTCTGCTGTAGGAGTAATTCTGCTGTAGGAGTAATTCTGCTGTAGGAGTAATTCTGCTGTAGGAG
>JBARXI010000799.1:0-13358 GCA_049647275.1 Microcoleaceae cyanobacterium | reverse complement strand
CCGAAAAACTTTGTGTTATTCAAAGTCGGTTGAAATGTTGAAGTATTCTGTCGGTTTACTGATTCATTATCTTTTTTGGAAAGATGTTCCAGTTCCTTATCGTTCATAGCTCAATTCACCAACGCCCATTTAATTTTCGATGATAAATGTCAACATCCAGAAGTCATGTTCGGTTTAGTTCATTTTCTGGAATCTATTGAAGTAGAAAAACAACTTGAGGCATTTATGAAAGTTATTCCCCAATTAATGATTGATGCTCCAGAATGGACAAGGGTTTTGCATGAGCGTATTTTAAATGATAAATTAGCTTGTGATACTTATCAAAAGCTTTTACAAACTGTCAATAGGCAACTGCCTCATTTTATATATTATTTATTAGAGGAAAGTGTAGAGAGTCATCTTAACAAAGAATCAAGTAATGTGTCAGTAGTAAAATGATTTTTAAAAATAAACTCAAGAATAAATTGAATATTATCGATATCCAATATCAACCTTGTGGTAATCGTGAAATTACTTGGCAAGACTTTTTTGGAGAGGGAAATCTTCGCAGCATTGAAACTATATTGAAACTATTTGTAGCAAGCGGATGGATTATTTTGGTTATAGTTCATAGGATATAAAATTGATTATTAACATGGAATCCAAGAAAACAGTAATTATCTATCGCGACCAATTAATTCCCTATTCCGAAACTTTCATCCCGGCACAAGTGGAGAATTTTTCATCCTATCAAGGTTTCTACGTTGGCTCTTCTGGCTTCCCTACTGCTAAATCAATGCTCCCCCAGGATAGAACTATTATTCTCGGTAACTTAGCATCTCCTCCTGGTTTCTGGAAAACAGCCTTTAAATTAACTGGCTTTATCCATCCGCGCTGGCTTAAATATTTACAAGAATTATCCCCTCAATTAATTCACGCTCATTTTGGTTTGGATGGGGTCTTGGCACTGCCACTGGCAAAAAAGTTAAAAATACCCCTAATTATAGCTTTTCATGGTTATTATGCTACCGCAGAAATTAAGCTGAGTCAATCTAAAGGTTTTTATACACAAACTTGGAATTTTGTCAATAATCGGGGGCAGTTTTTTCGGGAATTATATTTTAGGAATCGCGATCGCCTATTTCAAGAGGCTGACTGTTTCATCGCGGTTTCTGAATTTATCCGCTCTCAACTAATAGAAAAAGGATGCCCGTCAGAGAAAATTAAAGTTAATTATATCGGTATAGATGTGGATAAATTTACACCGAATCTTGAAGTCAAACGAGAACCGATTGTTTTATTTGTGGGGCGGTTAATAGAGAAGAAAGGATGTGAATATTTAATTCGGGCGATCGCTCAAGTACAGCAAACTATTCCTAATATAAAATTAGTAGTTATTGGCGATGGAATTCTACGTTCATCTTTAGAAAGTTTAGCTGAAAATTTACTATCTAGTTTCTGTTTTCTTGGGGTACAACCACCTGAAGTTGTTAAAGAATGGATGAACAAAGCTTTTTTATTAGGAGCGCCAAGCGTTACTACTGCTACCGGAGAATCTGAAGGATTACCGATAGTTATTCTGGAAGCACAAGCAATGGGATTACCTGTTGTTAGTTCGATTCATGCTGGTATTCCGGAGGCAATAATTGATGGAGAAACGGGTTTTTTAACTCCAGAAAGAGATTGGGAAACTATGGCTAAGTATATACTAAACTTGTTTGAGAATGTGGGATTAAGAGAGGGTTTTTCTATTGCTGGTCGTAGACGTGTAGAAACAGAATTTAATCTCAAGTTAAATTCTGCTAAGTTAGAAAAAATATATGACAGTATGTTAGAAAAATTGGGTGCATCTCAATTTTGAATAAAGCCAAAAATTTCCCGCTTTTAGGCAACAGGCAACAGGCAACAGGCAACAGGCAACAGGAAATATATAGGAAAATAGTATTTTTGCAAATATGAGATGCACCCGAAAAATTTAATTCTTACTAACAACATCTTGCTATTCTAATATGACTGGTAAGAGTATTTTGATTTTGGCTAGTTGATTATCTGTTATATCAAATCCGGTAGTATCGGTATAGATAGGGAATGCTTTTAAAAGTCTTTTAGTAGGGGTAGGAGACAGGAGACACCGAGTCTGGAGAGAGGAGAAATGGGAATTATAGAGGAGGTAGAAGTAGGAATTGTCCCTTGATTGTTCTGCCATAATCATCCCAAAATACTAGAAAATTGAGCTTTTTGAGCTGAAAAGCTGGCACTTTTTTCGACCAAAAAATGCTACAACCAATATCAGTCAATGCTTTTGCTGACGCAAAGCTGCCGCTAAGATATTAGATCGGTAAGCCCTACATAAATTAGGTAATAGAAGTCAGGAGTTAGGAGCCAGAATTCCGAAGGGAAAAGAATTTAGAAAGATTTGGCAATGGCTGAAGATCGGAAAATTTTTTTGTACCGAATTAAACGGATTTGATATTAGAGGCAAAGATTAGTAAAACTGCGGAATTTGTTTTTAACTCAGGTAAAACTTTTTTCAAGTTATATTTACCAACATTATAAGCAGGTGTATTTTCGGCAAAGTTATCTATAGCTATTAATACTTTGTTCTGATCTGTAGTAATTTTTAAAGGTTGTGGATGAGAAAATTCTATATTACCAGGAAACTCTACTAACCGCAGATTCATAGTTTTAACTTTATAGCGTTTCTCAACAAGGGTGAGGTACAGTTGTTTTTCTGATTTTCAACTCCCCATTTCCCGATCTTCCCTACTACCTACTCCCTCCTCCCTACTCTCTAAAACAAAGGAATTTTGTACCTCACTATTATGGAAATTGCTATATCTGCTTTTACTCGTTTATAAAATACTACTTGCCAGAATTTGTTGGTTTGGTCTTTTAAGGTATGTTTTGCTCGAACAATTATCTGGGTAGGTGTTTTTTATATTTCCCGAATTAAGGCATTTACTGGATTAACATTCAAACTACCTTGATAAAGGAGTCAGAACTTAGAACTCAGAACTCAGGAGAGAAAAAACAAGAGGAGGAACAGGAGAAAGTTTTTTTATCGCGCTCTTATCCGGACATTATCTTAGTTTTGGTAAGGGTAAAAACACCCAAATATAAGGAAATTTCTTGAAGATTTGCTCCTCTTAAATTTACTAACTTATAATAGGCAAAAAATTGATTTTTTAAAACTGGCATTTTTTAAGACTTAAGACCAAGAACGTCGCCAGTGAAACAAATTTTCTAGGAAATTTTTAATCATTTGATTACGCTCGCGTCTTTGACTCAGCCATGCTAATGCTGTTTGGGCATTAATTTCGGATATGGTAGGCCAGATGTGAGGTAACTCTGCGATCGCCTCCATTTTTATCCCTTGACGAATGGCTAAAGCCATAATATGAACTATCTCACTAGCTTGAGTACCGACTATAGAAACACCTAAAATTTCTCCATTTTTACGAGCAATAAATTTACAAAATCCTGTTGTTTCATCTAAAATGTGAGCCTGGTCGATATTCTTAAAATGTTGCCGAAAAACAAATATATCTTCTCTATAACGTTGTCTAGCTTGTGCTTCAGTTAAACCAACTCTTGCTATTTGTGGGTCGCAACCAATTGCCCACGGAATGCCATTATAATTAACATTAAAAATAGGTAAATAAAGAATATTTTTTAAAGCAACTTGAGCTTCATAATTAGCAATGTGGGGAAATGAATAACCACCTGCTAAATCTCCACAAGCATAAATACGAGGATTAGTTGTTTGTAACTTTTGATTTAACAATAAACCTCTAGGGTCAAATTTCACGCCCACTGCTTCTAAGTTCAAAGTTTTTAGATTGGCTTTGTTACCCGCAGCTAATAAAATTTCATCAGTTTCTATGGCTTCATTTCCTACCAAAACCCATTTTTGCTCGTCAATTTCTCTGGCTTGAGATACTTCAGTTTGAGTTAAAATTCTGACTCCTTCTGCTTCCAACTGAGCCTGAAGCAAAAAAGCTGCTTCAGAATCTTCCTTCGCTAGAATGTGATTATTTTTTACTACCATAGTTACTTTTGTACCTAACCTGGCAAATGTCTGAGCTATTTCTGTACCACTGGGGTCGCCACCGATAACTACTAAAGTTTGAGGTAACTTGGAGAGATTTTTGATTGTCTCAGCAGTAATAAATCCGGTTGTTGTTAATCCGGGAATGGGTGGTATTATGGGTTGGGAGGGAACGGCAAGTAGGTATGTACGCGATCGCAAATGTCGCCCCTTGACGACAAAAGCTAGGTGAGGCTGAGAAACAAATTTACCGTCACCAAAAATCACATCTATTCCCAATGCAGCTAAAACAGCAGGTTCATATTTAGCTAGTTGATTAGAGACTACATAATCAGCATATTTTTGTGCTTGCTCAAATTTTACCGAGACATTGCCAGAGCGATCGCTGTCTTGATAAATACCAAATTGTTCTTTGTGGCGCACTTGTTCGGCAAGTTTCCCAATCTGGCTAATAATTTTGTTGTGACGAAATCCTTGATTATTTGTACAAACAGAGGATATTGGTGGATCTAATCTTTCTGCTGTGGGGCTTTGGGTTGTCGTGGCTGATGGTTGTTCGTCTCGATCTGTGCTTCCCGACTTCTGGGTGTCTTCGCCTCCGGTGGTGGGGGATGGTTGTATGAGTGCGACGCGACCTTGGAGTTGGGTTGCGGTGATGGCTGCGTAAATGCCAGTTATTGTTCCACCTATGATTACTAAATCGTAGTCAAGCATATTTATATCTATACTAAAATTCGGTTTATATTTATTATTTATGAAGGAAGAGAATAGGGAATAGACAATAGCGAAGAATTATCATTCTCTTTGATAAATCAGTTTATATTATTTATGAAGGAAGGGAACAGAAAAGAATTATTAGTCTCCTTGATAAATCTGACTTGGTATTATATTGAACCCATTTTTTTAGGTCTATATAATTACCATAGTTAAGTCTTGCTTGTCGCGCAGCAATTTTGAGGAAAAATCTACTATGTTTGTGGAATTTTTCTTTCTTACCGAATAATTGAGGTTTAATATCATGTCCGGTTGAATACTTATAAATAAGCACAGAGGAGTCAGGAGGGAAGAATAGGAGAATAGGAGAATAGGAGAAAGTTTTTGTTCGCGTCAGCGGAACGGAGTTCTATCGCTAATTATCCGGACATGATATAAAGCCTTTCTTTTAAAGGGGAAAAATAAATAAATTTTCCTTTTAGTCAATCCTATCCCTTTTAAGGAGAGGTAATTATTAATTGTTAATTGTTAATTATTAATTATTGAACTCTCTCTCTACCCAAATCTTCCCTCTTCTCTCCAGACTCGGTGACTCGGTGACTCGGTGACTCCTAAGTAAAAAACGATCTTCATTGACAAAGATACGTTTAGGGGTTCTATAGAAGATTGATTCTCTACTTTAAAATTTCTGCTAGTGCATGAATTAATTTTTGATTATCTTCTTGTGTACGTACTGCTACTCGAAAATAGCGATCGCCTAATTCTGGAAAACTCAAACAATCTCTAATCAGAATTTTATGCTGTTTGAGTAATGTTATCTGTAGCCAGTCAACGGACTTTTGTGACTTGACTAATAAAAAGTTGGCTGCACCGGGATATGGTTTTAACCCTGGTAATTTTGCTAAACCTTGGAATAGTTTTGGACGAGCATCTGCTAACCAATTCCAAGTTAACTGTTGAAATGTTTCGTCTTGGACAACTGTTTGGGCCGCAGCAATTGCTAAGGTGTTAACTGGCCAAGGGTCTCGCCACTGTTGCCATTTCTGGAGGCGTTCAGGATGAGCGATCGCATAGCCGAGTCGTAGTCCAGGTAAACTGTAAAATTTGGTCAAAGAGCGTAAAATGACCAAATTATCAAATTCTGTCACTAGTGGTATTAGGCTTTGTAATTGTGGTGGTGGCAAAAAGTCCATAAATGCTTCATCTACCACTACCAAACTGAATTCTTGCAACAAAGGGACTATTGCTTCAGGTTCAAGCAATATTCCCGTGGGGTTATGGGGATTATTAAGTAGAAGTCCTTTTTTCTTGGGTTGGCTGATGTAGAGGTCAAGGTTATTCATTCCCATTTCTGAGTCTGTATTTGTCATCCGAGACCAGTCCAATATAAATTTTGCTTCCCCTAGACTTAAAGGACATTCAGTTATATTGACTTCAAAGGTTTGCAGAGCGCGTCGATAGTCACCAAAAGCTGGTGTGACCAAATAAGTTGTATCCAGCTTTGACAAATCTAAGGCCGCCCAAGTTAATAATTCGGCTGCACCATTGCCAGGCAAAATCCACTCTGGAGCCAGAGGAGGATGGGCAAGACTCAGCGCTATCCTTAACTCCTGATAGTTAGGGTCTGGGTAAGCTTTGAGCTTGCCGATATGAGTTTGAATGGCATTAACTGCTGAATCTGGTGGCCCTAGAGGATTGATACTGGCGGAGAAATCAAGAATGGCAGCCAGAGGGCAACCTGCCACTGTGGCTGCCCAAGCTAAATTTCCTCCATGTACTGGTTTAGTCAAAGCTGGATTATTGGTTATTTACCGTTATCTTCTCTTTTGTCGGCGACTAATTCCTTGAAAGACTTACCTGCAGAGAAGGCAGGTACTGTTGTTTCAGGTATGTCCATTTTGTCGCCTGTTTTAGGATTACGACCTTCCCGGGCTTTGCGTTCTCTCGATTCAAATGACCCAAAGCCTACGAGGGTTACTTTGTCTCCACTGGCCACAGCTTCCATGATGCTTTCTAGGGCCGCACTGAGTACAGCATCTGCTTGCTTTTTGGTTACTTCAGCTCTTTTTGCGATTTCATCAACTAATTCGCCTTTGTTCATTGAGATACTCCTTTCTCATTTGGATAATATGTTCTGCTAGGGTCAGCAGGTTGTCTTTTGACAGTCGGTCTGAAGTTCTGGTAAACACTGATTTTTTTTACCTTTAATCATTGTTACCAGGGTTTCAGACTTCTGAGTTGCTGGTTTCCCAATTTCCTTTTGTATCTCATTAGTGGGACTTTTGAGGAGGAATTTGGGCATTTTTTTCCTGAAAACCCTACAGAATCTAGCTTTCACTGGTTTATTCTAATCTCTGCTTGCGTTATATGGAGTGGTAAAACCTTTAATTTATGTAGATTTCAAGACTTCTTTAGTTTTTACTTATATTTTGGGCCAAAAAACACCTCTGGTTAACTTCTAGGATGGCTTTTTTTATGATGTGGTGGTTTATGGGCTGTGGGCTTTTTGTTGTTTCTATTTGAGATTTATTTCATTCTGTGAAGCTCCCCGGTTTTGAAACTTTTTTTGTGCTGTAACCTAAAAATACCTTAAATTTTTGACGAAATTAAAAATTAAAAATATATTTATATTATTTATGGGTTTTTAATCTCTATATATATTAAGTAGGTCGGTATAAATAAACCCATAATTTGGGCAATGCGCGCAGGGAGCTAAAACCTTTATACAAAGACACTTATAGCCATTGCCCACCCTACAACTTTCACGAATCATATCATGTCCGGTTGAATACTTATAAATAATGACCGAGGAGTCACCGAGTAGGGGTAATTCATGAATTACCCCTACAGGAGGGAAGAAGAAGGAACAGGAGAAGAAAGTTTTTATCATTAATTAAACGGACATGATATCATTTCACATTGCTATTCAAGGAGAGGTAATTATTAATTGTTGAAAGGATGGGGTGTGGGGTAAAATTCCATCAGGGAAAGTCTGTGGAATTGTATTTTTTTTCAACACCCATAACCCATCTGTTGAACTTATCTACCAGGTCTAGGTTGACCTTGTTCCATCAATTGGAGTGCATCTGGACTGGGATTGTATCGGTAACCCCAAGAGGAGCGATCGCCATCATCAAGTATTTGGGGTGTGAGTAGTACGATTGTTTCAGCCCTAGTATTTTCATTTTGACTGCTGCGGAAGAGAGTACCAATTATGGGTAAATCTCCCAAAAGAGGGACTTTATCTACAGTGGTCCGTTCTTGCTCTTGAATAATGCCAGAAATAATTAGGGTTTGTCCATCCCGCAGACGAATTCTGCCAGATTCTACTCGACGCCTGGCAATTTCTGTAGCAAATTCATTTTCGTTGTCTGCATCTGTTTCAATTCTCCTGGCGATGAAACTTACTTCTGGGTTAACTGTTACAGTCACAAAGCCGTTATCATCTATTCTCTCTACCTGCACGGCTAGAGTCAAACCCACGTCTTCAAACTCAGGAGTTCTGGTCTCCCGACTGACACCTCCATCATCTGTAAAATCACTATTGATCCTTTTAACGATGTTTTCTACTAATCTGACACTGGCAATTTCCCCTTCTTGAACTACTAAAGTTGGATCGGTGAGAATCTTAGCATTACCAGTCCTGACTGTAGCTCGTAGCTGGGATAGAAATCTTCTGGGATAGAGAATTTGGGGGAATAAGCCAAATGTTGCATCTCCAAATTCTACTTCTATCCTTCCTTCGTCATCAACATCTATTTCTGAGGGTTCATAATCTGTAATCCCAATTCTGGTAGGTTCACTTGTTGTGGGAGCTATTGGCCTGAGGAAAGAGCCTCTACCGTTATTAACGCCTGGAAAACCTGTTCCTGGAACTTCAAATGTACGTTGGCTATCAAAGAAGGGGTCTCCAGAAATTGGGTTACCAGTGACTGGACGAGAAAGAGGGGAAGTATTATTCTGTCCTGTGATAGTAGCTGGTTGGAGACTGCCAAAGTTTAGAGATGCTGCGCCATTATCGTTGATAAAGAAGGTGTCATTTATCCCAAAGGAGAAGCTACTATTAAAGTTTTCATTTGCTGATAGGTTTATATCTATCACTTTGACGTTTACTGCTACTTGCCGTTGCCGTAAATCTAGTTGTAGGAGTTGGGATGAGGCAATTTCTACTTGTTGTGGTTGACCTATTAAGGTGACGCTGTTGAGTCGGCTGTCAGTTACTACTTGTAAACCTTTTAATAGTTGGGGTGCATCTTGGGAGTCGTAGCGCAGAGGTTGAATTACTGTTCTTTCTATTGTTTCTGTGTTTGTAATTGCCTGGTTAGTTCCGGGAATATTAACTGTGTTGACCTGGGTTACTGGTTGACTTGTCACTAAGGCACTTTCAGCTCCCATACTGACTAAGAAACCTGCAGCTGCTTGAGCTGTAACTTGGTTTAAACGTAAGGAGCGAACTACAACATTTCTAGCTGCTGCTGGTAATTCTTGCCCGACAAATATTGTGTTGCCTACTCGGTTGGCTTGCAAGCCACTTAAGCGTAGAACGTAGTTAAAAACATCTTGAACGGATTCATTTTCAATGTCTAGGGAAATGGTGATGCCTGCTTCTGCTTCTTCTCCTGAACTGAAGGCTACGTTCAATCCTGCTGCCCGTGCTAGTAGGGCCAAAACATCTCGAATTGGTGCGTCTCGCAAGACCAAGCGAGGTATTCGTTCTTGGCTCCCTAAATCTATTACTTCTACGGAGGGATTGATATTGGATATTGCTATGTCACCTACTGGTGGGGCGACTGCTCGTGGCAAGAAGGGGGGTACTTCACTGGCGGATGGTTGTCCTGGTAGGGTGGGGAAACCTTCTCCTGTTAGTTCTGTATCTGGTAATAGTACTTCTGGTGTTTGAGCTGTTCTAGTTTCTCTGGGAGGTACTGCGGTAGTTGAGGCTTGTACTGGTGGGGTTGTGGCGGTTGATGGTGCTGGTTGTGATGCAGGGGATGGGGTTGGTGTTTCTGCGGCTGTGGATACTTGAGCTATTTCTCCTGAACTTGGAGCAGCGCTGAGGAGTATTCCTTTGCCACCTCCTTGGATAATTCTGCCACGGGGAGTACCTTCTGTGCCTCTGATTACTACTCGCACGCTATTGGCATCTACTTGTGTTACTTCTACATATTCTATGCCTGGGGATGGATTGTCTTTTCGGAATTTGTTGCCCTGGGGTAAGTTTAGTTGGGCGTTGATAATGTCTGCGACGAAGGATTTATCTCTATTTACGGAGAATACTTCTGGGCGATCGCCATTGCTTGTCATTAAGACGATATTTATGCCCCCGTCTACTGAGCTAAACTTTACTTCGGTAATCTGAGTTACCGCAAAAGCCGGAGCCTGGGCCATAATTATTGCTGCTACTCCGGTTAGCACTGCTCCACCAAATTGAATCTGCTGTTTCACTGTCCTGACTCCACGCTTAGTGTTTCATTGATAAAATCTTGGTGTTTGGCTAGAGTTTGACGTTTCCAACACCGTTGGCGTTAGTGCAGTTCTTTGGTAAAAAACTAACAAGCTAAAGCGTAGAGGCTGGAATTATTGATTCAACGACTTTACCCACTCTTCGGGAAGGCTTCGCCAACACCAAGCAGATACCGACTATCCGGCTGGGTTGTAATTTCCCCCCTAAAATAACACTATTTGGCAGGTTATAGTTATTTTTTATTTTCTATATTTTCTGGTTTTGCTGGTTCTTCTTTGGCCAATGACTCTTGTTCGCTTAAGGCCAACAGGGCGTGCATATCGAAGGATGTTTTTAGTCTACTTTCTGGCTTACTTACTGGTACAAATCTATTTTGTCTCCATTCTACTTCTATTACTTGATTTCCTTGTTCTAGTTGAGTTCTTAAATTTTTCACTACTAATAATGGTTGCATCCTTTCGAGAGCAATCATAAATGCTCTTGTTTGAGGATAGCTACCTTCAAATTCTACTTTGAATTCTCGTCTTTTTAATTTGCCATTTACCAGTGGTCCGAGAGAACTATCATTAACTACATAGTTACCGTCTTTAGATTCTACTGGCTCAAATTTTGTCATTTTTGCTTGATTATCTTCGTCTGTAATTCCTGAGTTAATTTGAGCAATGAGTTTATTCATGTCATAAAGCAGAGTTTTCATTGTTCTTTCGCTGGCAAATAAGCTGGTTACATCTTCTCTTTGTCGTTCAGCTTTTACCATTTCTGCTTCGGCTTTTGGTCGTTCTTTTATTTGTTTTTTTTGTTCTTTGATTTTGGCAGTTGCTGTTTCTATTTCTGTTCTTAGAGATGCACTTTTTTCGATTGTTGGTTTGAGTTGACTATAGGCAAGGAAACCTGCTGTTCCTAATCCGACAATACCAATAACTGCTCCCATAAATCTAGGATCTTTGACGGAGACACCAAATATTCTCGGACCGCCTCCTTCTTCTTCTTGTTCTTCTAATTCTGGATTCCATTCATTTGCTGCTACCATTTTTAAAGTACTCCTTTTTGTTTGAGTGTTTCTATTCTATCTACTAATCCAATTGCTCCTTGACTTTTGAGCTGAGGTAATAATTCTGATGCGCCTAAAGGGCTAAGATCGGTTTCTATTTTGTATTCAACTACTTGAGGTAGTTCTGGTATTTCTGGTGCTAAACTTGACTGAGATTCTCGCAATTCTAGTTTCGTTGGATTGACTTTTTTGTTGGCAGATTTTAGTGCGGTTTTTTCCCCTTCAAAAAATTGGGAATTTTGTAGTAGTAATAAGAAGTCGTTTACTTCTCCATAGGAATCAGCAGTTCCAGAAATTGATAGGGTTGATGTTGGTTTTGGGGGGGCAGGTGGAGGTGTTTTGTTATCTGATGGAGGTGGAGCTGGGGGGGGAGTTATTTTTGCTTCTTTTTGCTCTATTTTTGTTACTTTTACCCCACTAGGCATTAAGGTGCCAAATTCTCCTAATAAGGCTGACCAAGGTTTTATTTGGTCAAAAACTGTGGCTAAGGCGTTTGCTTCTGCCTTGAATGTTTTGGTTTTTTCTTTGATGGCTTCAATATCTTTTACTTGGGCGTCGAGTTGACTCAATTCGGCATTTAATTTGCCTAGGTCAGTTTGTAGTCTACTGTTGACTTGACCTAACCATAACCAGCCACCTGCAACTAGACCGTTAACTGCTACTGCTACTGCTGCCCCAATCAGAATTGGCCGGGGATCTTCTAATGAAGGTCCACTACTTGCTGCTTTGGGAATATCTTTTTTATATTCTGGGCGATCGTTGAGAAAATTTATATCAAGGCCGTACATATTAATTAAACCTCTCTTAGTCCTAATCCTAATACTATTCCCAATCCGGAACGCTGTTCTAGCGGGATTTCTTGTTCTACTTCCAGGGCCAATATCTCGATTGGATCTACTTTGGATGCTGGTAAGCTTAAACGTTGCATAAAAAAGTCGTCTATTTGTCCTATGGCTGCCCCAGGGCCTGCTAATAGTAGTTGTGCTACTTCTAAGTCTTCAAATTGATTGAGGTAGAAGTCTATTGAACGTCGTAGTTCGTCTCCTAGTTCTGCTAAGACTTTGAGCAGGGCATTTGTCCCAGGGTTTGGGTCGTTGCCTGTTGCTCCCATTGTATCTAATACTGGAACGGTCATGCCTAGCAATTCATTTGTATCTCTGGTTGGAGGTAGATTCATTGCTTCGTTTAGGGATGATTGCATCTGATAGGTGCCAATTGGAATTGTCCGGTTAAACTGGGGTATTCCATCTACTACGATAGCAAGTTCAGTACTGTCAAATTCTATGTCTGCTATTACTGTTGCTTCTTGGGGTCCATATTGTTGAAGTATATCTTTTACTGTTCTGATTAGGGCAAAGTTACTTACTTCTAAAACATCTATTGCTAATCCAGCTTGGGTAAAAACGTCTATGTAGGTATCTGTTACTTCTTTTCTGGTGGCTACTAATGCTACTTGTACTTTTTCTAAGTCATCATTTGGGTCTAATATTGTTCCTAGTTTCTGATAGTCTACATCTGCTTCTTCTCTGGGAAATGGCAGGTATAAACCTGCTTCTTGATTCATATAGTCTTGTAGTTCTTGGTCATTTAATTCTGATGGTACGGGAATAACGCGGGTGACTGCTTCTCTGCCTGGAATTGCTGTTGCTACTGTTCTGGTTTTGATGTTATGGTCGGCCATCATTGATTCTATTAGTTCTGACATGGTTGGTGCATCAACTATTTGACCTTCTATAAATACATCTTCTGGAACTTCGGCTGTGGCAAAGGTTATGAGTTTTAATTTATCTCCTTGTTTGCGTATTTCTGCTATATTAATTCGTTCTGGTCCTAATTCTATTGCTATTCCTGGTTGTTTTTTTTGAAACAGATTTTTTAGGTAGTTAACCATTGTTTATTCCTTGATTATTGGATTTATTTTGAGTTTTTGTTTCTAGTATTTTATCTTTTTTGTTTGTGGTTTAAATTAGAGTATTGCTCAAATTGATTGGGTACACTTTTTTTTGATTTTAGGAGATAGGAAACACCAGAATAGGAAAAAATACTGTATGTCATTAATATTATATGAGAATTCCTATAGGATTTTTCAATGATCTTTAAAC
>JBARXI010000798.1:0-2277 GCA_049647275.1 Microcoleaceae cyanobacterium | reverse complement strand
AAAGTCAAAAAGATTAAGTATTTTTCCATCATTATTAGTAATAATTCCTAAAACTTTCATTGGCATAGGATTACCCCATTCAGGAAAAATACCTGTTACTTTTCCCGCAACACCAGCAGAGCCTAGTAAATACAAGATATCGCCATAACTTAGATTATCAGTTACAACACCAGCAAATTCTAGAGTGGCTTTTCGATAACCCAATACCACAGGAAGAATATCTCCCTCTATTGCTACACTAATATCTCCGTTAATAGATTCAATATAAGCCCTTTTATTTTCAGTCTCTAATACTTCAATAATTACAAAATCTCCCTCTTTAACCTTCACTTTATTAATATCATTAATTTCTACAGAAACTTCTGAACTAAAATCAACATTTTTGAATATAGATGGAATTTTATCAAAATCTTTTTTTTTGTTTAAAATCATAATTTTGGCTTCCATGTGTTTTTAATTTTTTTGAGATTATTTTTGATTTCTAAAGGAATATTTTTTTTGATAAATTCTAAAATGCGATTGCGTGTAATTGACTTTTGTAGAGTTTTTACCCATGATTGGGATAATAAAGTTTTATCTCTTGCTTTGATTTGATTTATGAGACTCTCCATAATACCAACTTCCAAACCTCTGAGCTTGAGATTTAAAATTTGTTGGTCTGTAATATCTTTCTCAAAACAAGGAGGTAGTCCGTAATTTAAGGTACGAAAAGTTAGAATAGTACGAATACACTTCTCACAATTTCCACAGTTTTTATCTTGATTTTCTCCTTGCCAGCAAACTCGGAGATTATCTGTGATTTCTTGCCAATTTAGAATTTTCTCGGTTTTTTGTAATCGAGTAAAAGCAGATCCATCATTAATAATTTCTAAAGACTTACTTGATAAAAATGAATCTGTAATCGGGTCGAAAGCAGAAGGTAAAACCATTTTGGTGTAGTAAGTAGAAGCAGGAATAATTCCTTGAGTATAACCTTTACTGAAAAAATGTAAACAAGAAGCTACAGTTGTATTAAAAACATCTTCCCAATCAAGTTTAATGACTTGGCGAAAATTAGTAGCCATCTGAATTAGCTCTATTCCTAAACTGGTTGTGATAATTTCCGATTTTTTGAATGCTCTGGTAAATACATTTACTTGTGAAATAGGAATATCTAAACCATGTACCATTAAACCAGCTAATAAATTATGTTTTTTTCTTCTATAAACATCTTTACTATGACGAAAAGCAGTAAAACAACTATCTAAACCACCTGAAAATGCTGAAATAGCTTTTGGTTGACCTAATGGCTTTTCTAATTCTTTTTCTGTGTCTGCTTGAACCATAATTTTTGTATATTTTTGCAATGGATAGCAGCACCATGCATCTTGAAATTCATCTAAATTGTCCACTAAGGAAGGAGAAACTTCACCATGAACAATTAAATCGCAACCTTGACTCATTGCTAATAAAATTGTCGCAATCACAAAAGAATCACAGTTACTGTTTATCTCTTCTTGATATTTAAGAGAAAAACGATACCAAAGATTAACTTGAGATTGATTTGACATTTCTATAGTGGTACTGACATGAACTAAATCATCTATTATTTGAGTTTCTTCTTGCCAAAGATGTATTTTTGCCATTATTATATTATAATTTGCTTTAGGGATGGGAATATTGGATATAAAAGTTTAAGCCTTTGACGAACAATTTTTTTTTTAGATAATAATAGGATTCAAAATTAACTAGATTTAAGCAACTTTTTCAAAATGTATCTGCCATTCAATCATACTACTTTTGAGAGCAAAATTAAATTACTTTTCAAATAGTATGGGACAGTATGAGAAATATTACTTAAATAAGTGGGTTTTAGTGTGGTGAATACAGCCTTAGTTAGTAAACAATGGTACGAATATTATCAGTATTTAGCTGTTTATTAAATTAGAGAGGTTTTAAGAGCAATAAAACTCCCCCTTACTACGGCGAGCGCTCTTTATATCTGTCAAAATAGATAATATATTTTGGAGATAATTTCTCGAACTGGCCTCTAACCCCATGAACCCAGAACCAAATTCAACCTACTCCTATCAAGTCGGCGGTAGTCTACCTGTGGATGCTCCCACTTACATCAAACGACAGGCAGATGACCAACTTTTTGATGGCCTCATGGCGGGGGAGTTTTGTTATGTCTTGAACTCGCGCCAAATGGGCAAGTCTAGTTTGCGGGTTCAGACTATGCAACGTTTAGACGCATCCGGGATTATTTGTGCTGCTATAGATTTAACGGCCATTGGT
>JBARXI010000797.1:0-1655 GCA_049647275.1 Microcoleaceae cyanobacterium | reverse complement strand
CTAGAGCGATCGTAGAATCCAAAAGTAAAAAATGGCCATCAGTTATTCTGTTCTACTCCTCAGTTTTTATTCTAATTGGTGCAGTTGAGCCTCGCCAAGTCCCGAACCTAGATTTAGGCGATCGCTGCGAAAATAGCTCCGGTGGTAGTCCCAAAATATCCCCTGGGTCGAACACCTCTTCTAGTTCTTGGAGTTTTTCAATAGGAACGTAAGGTCCTCCGTAGCCCATTCCATGCAAAACGCTCAAGAATGCTTCAATGATCGGTTTAACCCGCAAAGTTTGTTGGGCTGGAACGCCGATGACCGCAATTTCCTTATCTTTGACAGTATCGAGATCCGCATTGCTGAAAACTTCTCCGTCGCAGGTTAGATAACAAATTAAATCCGGTGCCATAGCAACGGGAGAGGGGGTGCTGTCTTTCCAAGCGATGAGACTTTCGTTGAGAGCATAGATGCGGAAATATTTGTCTTTGTCTGTAGCATCCAGATTTTTGAAAATCACTTTTACCGAATCTAGACCCCCGGAGGTATGAGTTTCGACGGAATCCAATTTTCCCCGTTTTAGTAGAATGTAACCGCCCGTCTCACCGCCCATCGCTTTGCGAACCTCTTCCACAGGGTCTTTACCTTCATTTTTTGCCAGACGGAGTTTTTTACCGAGGTTGAGGGCAGCAGCGATCGTTCCTGGTGTCGCAGCTTTTTTAGCCTGTTTGCCATCCATTGACCAGAAGGCTATCCCTCCCATATTACCAAAATCTTTACTACTAATGATTCCAGCCATTGGCTGCTCTGCAGCAGCAGCGCCACCGTCTAAACCTGTGGGAGCGACTTGATAAGTAACGGTATGATTGGTATTGCTGGCGAGTACCACGGGGGAGATGGGAATGCCATTACTAGCAAAGGTACACATTGTGAGTTCGGGAACACTACGCAAAGCTCCCGCCCCATCGATGGCTGGTATCTGGTATCGGGCAGCTACTATTAAGGGGAGCAGCGTATTAGCAATTCCTGTCTCGATAGCGACGCTGTATTTGAATGAATTTTCATCCCCTAATACTCGATCGCTCAACGATTTGAAAGCATCTATGGTGGCATCTGCTAGCTTGTCAACAACCTCCTCAGCAGTGGCGCTAGCAGGAGAACCCGCTCCTGCTGAGACAGCTAGCATTTCCTCGTCTTTCACATCTTTGAAGTTGACGATTTCGAGGTAGCCTTGTGGCTCCATTTCTTTCTTGATTCTTTCTAAGAGAGGTTTAGCCATAGCAATAGAACCACCTCCTCCACTGGCATAAATGCACGCGCCGTTTACAATGTCTTCAAGGTCAGTCGGTGTCAGTTTCATGTTGCTCCTTATCAAAGGTCAAAAGTAAGGCGGGTAGTACCCACCCCATCGCTGCAATAGTTAATTGTTGTTTACATAACGGTTTTGATTTTAGCACTGCAAATGGACATTCTTTGTCTGAGAGGTGCTCAAATTACTATAAGTGGCCACACAAATATTTTAGCGAGCTATCATAACGGAATAAAGGGGAAAATCAAGAAAAGCTTTATATTACTTGAATAGGACTTACGCAAAAAAAGGTAATTCTGTCATTGCGAGCGCTAGAGAAGCAATCTCAAACGCCCAAAACTCCTTCCTAATGCGTAAGTCCTGC
>JBARXI010000796.1:0-6955 GCA_049647275.1 Microcoleaceae cyanobacterium | reverse complement strand
CGCACCTCTTCACTCACCGCAACAAACGCCGTATATTCAGACAATAACTGATAACTCAAAGCCGTCTCAGTCACCTGCTTGACCATCGACTTTTTCTCATAATCAAACATCTGATTTGTCAAATGCTTAATCTTTTGCCGTCCCCAAATTTGAGCAACTGCCACATTCCCATCCTCAGCAAAATTAATCTCGAAAGTCTGCTGATAAATTTCCCCACCAGCAGCAATACCATTAACTTGCAACTCACCCGCAACAGCATCCTGTTTTCGCCCAAACAAAACCAAAGGTTGTTCGGCAAACAAATCTGGAGTTGCCACCGGATAAATATCTGGCGCTTCACCCCGACCATTCCAGTTAATATCAATTTGAGTCAATACAGGATTATTTATTTGCTGGAAAAACTTCTCTGCTACTTCCTGAGTGGGTTCATCCTGTCGCACCACTCTGGCAATACCCCGCCCAATTTCTGCCAAACGGTTAATTAAATAACGATTTACCGAACTACCAACGCCAAAACTATAAAGTCGGTTGCCAGACTGAAGTTTGTCTTGCACTTCTGCCAATACAGCCTTTTCATTACCAATATAACCATCAGTCAACATGACAATACTCCGCAGTCTTCCCGCAGATGGGGATGGAAAATTCAAAACTTCGCGGATGCCATTAAGCATTTCAGTGCCACCATTTGCATTTAATCTATTGATATAGTTAATTGCAACGGCAACATTTTTAGGTGTATTCGCCAAAGGAGTTTCTGATAATTTTCTGGCAGTATTGGCAAAGTCGATAATTGTGAAAGTGTCGTTGGGGTTAAGCCCGTGAATAAAACGCCGCATCAATTCCTGGCATTTGAGTATGGGGTCACCCCGTTGGGAGCCGGAAGTATCCATGAGAAAAACGACATCTTTAGGCACAATTTCATCGGTGCCATATCGTAAAGCCGGAATCAGATAAATGGCAAAATGTCCGCCACGTTCGTCTGCTTGAGTTAATACTGTTCCTTTAGTACGATCGCCAGCAACTTGATAGCGGAGAATAAAGTCTTTATTTGGTATAGTGTCTTCATTTCCTAATTTAACCGTAACAATTTCTCCTTGCTCGGATGTCTGAATTTGGTGGGATGTGGAATTCACCTGAAAAACAGGTATCCCACTATCTATTTCTACTGTCACACCAATATCATGCCCCGAACGAATTGCCGGGGGAACTATTGGCGGGGTGATTTCGCTCGCATCGGGAACTTGGTCTGTATCGCCACTTCCATCTAAAGGCATTCCTGGAATATAGCGCGGCCCCACTACCATCGGAAATACAAATTCATAGTCGCCACCTTCAAATTTGAGGGAGTCTGTATAGCGAATAATCACATCTATTTGTTCCCCTGGTTTAATATTTGCCAGAGATTGAGTGAAAATATTATCGCGCTGTTGTTCGAGTAACCCCGCGGTGCGACCTTGTTGTTTGGCTTGTTGGTAGATTTTTTTTGCTTCTTCTCGTTTTTTGATATTGCCTTTGATGAGGCGATCGCCTATTTTTATTTCCATTTCATCGACCGCAGCTTCGTCTGGCAATGGGAAGACATAAGTTGCTTCTAGGGGTTCGGTGAATGGGTTTTCAAATTGTTGAGTAACTTCGACGCGGGATAAATTGCCTGCTATTTTTGCTTTAACTTCGGTATGTTTGAGCGGAAAACTAACTTGTCGTTGATCTGGAGAGAGAACATATAATCCTACTAGAGTAGGTACAGTTGTAGACATAATTTTATTTAACTCCGAGAGTTATTAATTTCCTTTGTAGCACATTCAATCAAGAACAGTTTTTTGTTATGCCATAAAACGGGCGTTGCAAATAATCGAATGAGTAGTTTATAGGAGGGTTTCCCCATCTAGATTTAGGAATAACTACAGGGGAATTGCCTATACAATTTCATCCTCAATTGTTCAACTCCGTTTTACGGAAATCAAAAGTCAAAAAAAAGATTTATAGCATTTCTCGCTCTTGGTGAGATACACAAGTTTTAGATTTTTGGCAATAAGAAATAAGAAATAAGGAATAGAAAAAATACTGTACTTAATTAATATGATAACCGCTGTATTTGGCTAAAATTATTTGAATGAATTGTCATATAGAACCCATTTTGTATCTTTGTCAATGCTTTCGTTTTTTAAATTAGGAGTCAGGAGTCAGGAGGTAAGAGGTAAGAGGGAAAAGGGGAGAGGGAAAAGGGCAAAGGGGAAAGGGAAAAGGGGAAAGGGAAAAGGGGAAAGGGAAAAGGATCGAGCTGAAAAATTCCACAAAATACGCAGATTTTTCCTCAAAATTGATGCGCAAGAAGACTTAATTCTGGTAATTATATAGATATAAAATAGGTTCTATAACCCAAATTTAGCACGTCAACTTGTCACACTAAAAATAACAGATAAAACTAGAGACTAGCTAAATATTAATACTTATATCAAGTAATATTAATTAACCGCAATGTAGGGACGCTGCATACAAGGTCCCTAGGAGGTTGGGGAAAGATTGTTTATTACAGTTATTTAATCAGACATGATATTAGAAAATTATTCTTTTTGGCGTTCAAAATTATGATAAAAGGTGGAAAATATTCAGCATTTATACTTAAAGTCTGCTCTGTTATATCATGTCCGGATAATAGCACGATAAAACTCCGCGCGTGCTGACCCATAGCTCCACTCAACGCTTATGCGGACAACAAACTTTCTTCTCCTCTTCCCCCACTTCCCACACTTCCCCCACTTCCCACACTCCCCAGACTCCCCACACTTCCCACACTTCCCACACTCCTCACACTTCCCACACTTCCCACACTCCCCAGACTTCCCAGACTTCCCACACTTCCCACACTTCCCACACTTCCCACACTTCCCACACTCCCCCCACTCCCCACGCTCCCCACACTCCTAACTCCTAACTCCTAACTAAATTTATTTATAGGTATTCAACCAAACATGATATCTGCAATTTATTTTTTAACTTTTGGCTTAATTAAAATTGCTCTGAAGCTGGTCTTAAATCTAGTTCTAAAGTCCAAGTTGTAGGTTGTTGTTGATAAATTTGCCAGTAATTCTCCGCTATAGATTCTGGTGATAACATCGTCTGAGGGTCTCGATCTGGAAACATCTCTCTCACTTTATTAGTATTAATTAAACCATCAATCATAATGTGAGCAACATGAATTCCTTGAGGTGAAAATTCCCTAGCTAAAGATTGTGCTAATGCTCGCAACCCAAACTTACCCACTGCCAGTGCTGCAAATTTAGCTGACCCTCGTGTAGAAGCTGTTGCACCTGTTAAAAGAATAGTACCTCTACCTTTTTCCAGCATTCCTGGTAATACTTGCTGCACTGCCAAAAACGCACCAAAACAATTTATTTTCCAACAATCGAGAAATTTTTCTGGTGTTAATTCTAAAATTCCTGCTATTTCAAAAATTCCTACATTGTAGACAAATACATCTGGTATTCCTAACTCTTCTTTGACTTCAGTAAAAGCATTAGTTACAGAAGTTTGGTTAGTAGCGTCAGTAGGAATTGACAAAACAGGTACACCTAATTGGAGAATTTCTGAATGAATTAATTTAAGTTTTTCTGCTTTTCTTGCCATCATTGCTATGGCAAAGTTTTCGCGGGCAAAGCGATGAGCAACTGCTGCACCTAATCCAGGACCTACACCTAAAATAGCAGCGACTTTTCCTTGATTCATTTATTTATATCCTAACTAATTTTGTTATATCATACATGATTATTTGTCGAGATTATTTTTGAATTGTTCAAGCCTATAAATGAGTTAAATTGAAAGGCGATCGCAACAAATTAATGACGAATAAATATTTTTGTTCTTTCCTGGCGATCATACAGTTTATTTTACTTTTAATTGAGCTTTAATAATTTCTGTAGCTTCTTGTAAAAGTTGATTTTGCTCTGCTTTCATTTCCTCTAACCTGATTAAAATATTAATTAGTCTATTTTCATTATTTATGCTTCGATTTGAGTAATCTCTTAATGTTAAATTACTACTAGAATAATTATTGCTAGATAAATTTTCATTAACTGTCAATGCTGCTTCTAGAGACTCAGATTTATTAAGCAAACTCCAAATACTTTTTAAAATCTTGAATGGGCTAGTAAGTATAAATAAACATACTGCTTTGGCAAAATTACTAACTATTTGTAAAAATCCTAATAATATAAATATTACTAACAAACCGATTCCTAATGTAATTAGAGGATGATTTAATAACCAGATAGCAAAAGGATGAGAATTTATCCATTGTGAAATAGGAGGGGTAATAGTATTGTGAACTTTGACAGCCAAACTACTACTCAAATTTTCGCCTGTTTCAGTAATATTTTCAGTAACTCCAGTTATAGTTTCTAAGGTCTGATTAGTTAGGTCAGTAGCAGTATTAGCTAGTTTTTCAGTAGTCTCGGCAATCCCATCTTTTGTCTGTGCAGTGATTTTTGATATCTCATCTACAGCTTGGCTAGTTTTTTCATTGAAAATCTCAATAGCATTACTAGTAGTCTGACGAAGTTGATTTTTTGTATTCTCAGTAGTTTGAGAAATAACTTCAACAGCCTTACTTGTCGTTTCAGTGATACTATTAACTAATTTATTTGATAATTGAGATAAATAATTTTGAGATTTTTCTGTTGGCTCAGGAACTGAATTTACTACTTTTTCAGTTGTTTCGATTAAAAAATATTTAGTTTGATTAAACTTTTCAAAAACTAATGATTGTTCTATATTCATATTGAGCTTTCCCTACTTAGTATATAGCGATTTTCTATCCAGTGTAGTACAAATAGATTGCCCTACATCCATCTTTTTCAGGGGGACTTGAGACTTTCAAAGTATAATACTAATTTGAAAAAAGAATGTTATATCTTAACCTGTGTTTTCTGCCTATAGTAGCTATAGTAGAAAATTTTATTATTTACAGATATTGTGAATATTTATTTAATATTTTTTTCAAACAAAATTTTTTTCTCTTTTTGTATTGATATCATGTCCGTTTAATAGCGTGATAAAAAATTTTCTTCTCCTGTTCCTTCTTCTTCCCTCCTGACTCCTCAAGGTCGCCCTACCGACGGCTCCCCTACCTGACTCCTGACTCCTGATATCATATCCGTTTAATAGGGTGATAAAAAATCTTCTGCCTTCCCACCTTATTCTTTCCCTTCTGCCTTCTGCCTTCTGCCTTCTGCCTTCTGCCTTCTGCCTTCTGCCTTCTGCCTTCTGCCTTCTGCTATATGATTTATCTTTCCCTGTTCCTCGATCAAAAACGAAGAACCTCACCTAATAATAAATAGGCGAGGTTCTTCGTTAATTTTAGCTATAAATGAGTTACCGTGACTAGATATTAGTCAAGGTTAGGCATAGATAGCACTGGCTCAGTTTCACGGTCGAGACCCTTCTCAAAACCACCCTCAGCAGCACGAGCGCGACCTGCGTGCCACAAGTGACCAATTAAGAAGAAGAAGCCAAGAATGAAGTGAGCTGCAGCTAACCAAGCACGGGGGTTAACGTAGTTAAACCCGTTAATGTCTGTAATAATGCCACCTACGGAGTTGATGGAACCGTTAGGAGCATGAGTCATGTACTCAGCAGCACGACGAACTTGCCAAGGCTGTACGTCGTTCTTTAGTTTGTTCAAGTCGAGACCGTTAGGACCCCGTAGAGGCTCTAACCAAGGACCACGGAAGTCCCAGAAGCGCATGGTTTCACCACCGAAGATAATCTCACCAGTGGGAGAACGCATGAGGTACTTACCAAGACCAGTTGGACCTTGAGCAGAACCAATGCTAGCACCTAACTTTTGGTCACGAACTAAGAAGACAAAGGACTGAGCTTGGGAAGATTCAGCATTAGTGGGGCCGTAGAATTCGCTAGGATAAGCAGTGTTGTTAAACCATACGAAAGCTGCAGCAATTACACCCATCAATGACAGGGCACCCAAACTGTAGGAAAGATAAGCCTCTCCAGACCAGATAAAAGCGCGACGTGCCCAACCGAAAGGCTTAGTCAGAATATGCCAAACACCACCAAAGATACAAATCAGACCGATCCAGATATGACCGCCAATGATGTCTTCCATGTTGTCAACTCCGACGATCCAGCCTTCACCACCAAAAGGTGATTTGGTCAGATAACCGAAGATGGCGACGGGATCGAGAGTAGGGTTACTGATTATCCTTACATCTCCACCACCTGGTGCCCAGGTATCGTAGACACCACCAAAGAAGATGGCTTTGAACACTAACAAAAGTGCGCCACAACCCAATAGGATTAAGTGATAGCCAATGATGTTAGTCATCTGGTTCTTATCTTTCCAGTCATACCCGAAGAAAGAAGAATATTCTTCGAGAGTTTCTGGACCACGAACGGCGTGATAAATACCGCCCAAACCAAGAACTGCAGATGAGATTAGGTGTAAAACACCTACGACAAAGAATGGGAATATGTCAGTTACGACACCACCGGGACCCACACCCCAGCCTAAAGTAGCAATGTGGGGCATGAGAATTAAGCCTTGCTCATACATTGGCTTTTCTGGTACATAGTGAGCGACTTCAAATATAGTCATTGCTCCAGCCCAGAACACGATTAGACCTGCGTGAGCAACGTGAGCGCCTAGCAGTCTACCGGATAGATTAATCAGACGGGCGTTTCCAGACCACCAGGCAAAACCGGTGGATTCTTGGTCACGGCCCCCCATCATTGAATTAGAGAGCGTTACCACGTGGTAGAACCTCCTCAGGGAATATAAAGTTTTGATGTGGCTGATCTTGAGGTGCCATCCAAGCTCGGATACCCTCATTCAGCAAGATGTTTTTGGTATAGAATGTTTCAAACTCAGGGTCTTCTGCTGCCCGTAATTCTTGGGATACGAAGTCATAAGCTCGTAGGTTCAATCCTAAACCTACCACGC
>JBARXI010000795.1:0-2542 GCA_049647275.1 Microcoleaceae cyanobacterium | reverse complement strand
TAGTTAGCGATAATGCTTACGAAGAATCAAACGATACTTTATGGCGAGCGACTCCCACCGGACTCACCCAGAAAAATCACGGTATTTTCAGCTATTTTGGAGAAATTGGAGATAATACTAATTTACTGCCAGAAGACGATGTAGATTTATTTAAATTTGACTTAGGGTTGGGAGAAAGAGTTCGTATACCGAAAAATATAGAATTATTTGATGAAAATGACAATTTTCCTTTTACTAATGCAGAAGTAAAACTGTTTGATGAAACAGGACAGGAATTTCCAACGAATCTTAACTTTCTATTTACCGATCCTGACAACTACGAAATTTACGAAGCTAACCAGGCAGGTACTTTCTATGTTGGTATTAGCAGTGAGGGCAGAAATTATGACCCCTCCTACGAAGAAGGTGACTTTTTTGGTTCTACTCCCGGTTCCGCAGCAGGCAACTATCGCTTAACCATTGAAACCATTGGTCGTGAGATGGGGAGAAGTAACGGAGGCGATCGATTGTTTGCTGTTAAGTATGATGATAATTTTGGTTCTAGTCAAATAGTTGAATTAAACCCAGCAACAGGAGAGGAAATTAATAGTTTCTTAGCTCCCGAAACATTTTCACCAGGACCTCAAGGTTTAGCTTTTGACGGTGATAGTTTATTCTTTCTGACAAGTAACGGACCTACCACACTCTGGGAATTAGACCCAGATACCGGAGCAGTTCGCGAGGACTATTCGATCTCAAATTTTGCTGGATATGATGGCTTGGCTGTTCTTGATCAAAAGGTCTATATTCTTGATAACTCAAATGGCAACGCTTTCAACAGCAAGATTATAGAATTCGATCCTGCAAACGATGCCGTTACCAACACATTGTTTATAGATGGAGTGGAAGTTAATGGAGGACTGGCAGCAATTAAAGAACCGAATGCTTTACTGGGAATTGGCAGTAATTCACAACTGTTAGAAATTAATCCTACCACGGGTGAAGTTACTAACTCCTTTTTCTTTCCTGGTTTGACTGAAGGAGTTGCTGTAGTAGATGATGAAATTTACGTTAGCTATAACAACATTGATCCCTCTGATATTGAAGTATTCGATCGCTCTGGTATATTCCAACGCACGCTCGACTTGCCTTACTCTGTTTCAGCGCTTGGAGGTGACGACGTTGCTACGATTCAATTTGAAGAACCCAACGACACTCTACTACGAGCAACTCACACAGGACTTACTTTGACTAACCCTGGTACTTTTCAATACTTTGGTGAAATTGGCGACAATACAAATCTGTTGCAACCAGATGATGTAGATTTATTTAAGTTCGATTTAGACGAAGGAGAAACAGTTCGTTTACCTGCAACTATAGATTTGTTATCTGAAAATGACAGTCTGATAGCTCCTGCAGTATTACAACTGTTTGATTCTACAGGCACTTCGATACCATTATCTACTGACCCAGAAGATGCTCAGTATCAGATTTACCAAGCTTCAGAAACTGGTACATTTTATGTTGGTATTAGTGGTAATGGCAACACGAATTACAATCCCAATATTGAAGGTAGTGGTTCTGGTTTTGTAGCAGGCAACTATGACTTAACAATTGAAACTACAGGTGCTCGAACTGGGGATGAAACTAATGATATTCGAGCTGAAGCAATAGACACAGGATTAACTCTGACCAATTCAGGAGTATTCAACTACTCTGGCGAAATTGGTGATAACGTGAATGTACTGCCAGAAAATGATGTAGATTTGTTTAAGTTTGACTTAGATATTGGAGAACAAGTAAAGTTCCCAGAATGGATTGACTTGATAGATGAAAATGGAGCGCTCACTCCAGCTTCAGTCAAGCTATTTGATGCTAATGGCGTTGAATTGTTTGGATACATGGACCCCGATGACCCCAATGGGATGAACGAAATCTATCGTGCCGAAAATGGTCCGCAAACTTTATACTTAGGTGTGAGTGGTTTCGGTACATTTTATGACCCTAGCAATGATACTGGTGGTAGTGGTGGGATGCCTAATGAAGTGGGTAGTTATGATTTAACTATTGAAACTGTGGGTCGCAGTTTGGGAGATGATGAAACTAACGATATCCTAGCTGAAGCAGTAGACACAGGATTAACTCTGACTAACTCAGGAATATTCAACTATGCTGGTAAAATTGGCGATAACGTGAATGTACTGCCAGAAAATGATGTAGATTTGTTCAAATTTGACATTGATATCGGGGAAAAAGTTAAATTTCCTCACGATATCGAATTGGTAGATGAAAATGGATTTATCAATTTAGCTCAACTTGAGCTATTTGATGCTAGTGGAAATCCATTGTTTACAGACATGGACCCAGATGACTTCAATAGTCAAATCTATCGTGCCGAAAATGGTCCAGAAACTCTCTATATTGGTGTGAGTGGTTTCGCTACATTTTATGACCCTAGTAATGATACTGTTGGTAATGGTGGGATGTCGGGTGAAGTGGGTAGTTATGATTTAACTATTGAAACTGTAGGTCGCAGTTTGGGAGATGATGAAACTAACGATAT
>JBARXI010000794.1:0-3843 GCA_049647275.1 Microcoleaceae cyanobacterium | reverse complement strand
GCTTGATTTCCAGTTTCTTCAATATTGGCATTAATTCCTAACATTGCACTCTCAATCAGATTTTTTAAAGCAGGATAGTGAGTACGTTCACTACCTTTTTCCAGATTCTTCTGTAATTCTTGTAAATAATAGCTAAATTCCATTTTTGTCAAAATAAGGAAGAAAGAAAAAACCGTAGGGGTTTGGTGTCTAAACCTCTTCAAAGAGTAAAATAAATCAGATAAGATACTGATTGCTATTCCGTTATACAGTTATACAGTAAGTTTATAACCAAAATTCATGCCAGTTTATAAATTACAGATTTTTATAGTTTTCGGGAATTAGGATAGTGAGTGTTAACTGTTAATTTAATAGATATCTCCAAAAAAGAATGTAGAGACTTTCCATGGAACGTCCCTACAAGGGTTTTAGAAAAGGAATATTTAATTTCTGGAGATGTCTAATGAATAATTAAACGAAGAAGGAAAAAAAGAAACAAAAACCAGGGAAAAGCTGTAGATATTATCACTCAATCATATCAACAAGTTTATAGAACCCCTAAACGTATCTTTGTCAATGAAGAGCGTTTTTTTAGTTAGGAGTCACCGAGTCTGGAGACAGGAGTCAGGAGAGAAGATTTGGAGACAGAAGAGGGAAGATGTTGGCAGAGGATCGAGCTGAAAAATTCCATAAACAGAGCAGATTCTTCCTCAAAATTGATGCGCGAAAAGACTTAACTATGGTAATTATATAGACCTCAAATGGGTTCTATAAAAAAAGGAAAAATTTATAATTACCAATTTCCGATATAACCTTTCTCAGGCTAATGAGGTACATCTATCTTTTTTTTCTTTCCTGTTCCCTAAAACCTAGAATTTTGTACCTCACGCTTTTTGGGAATTGCTATATTTAGCAAATATTTATCACTCTGTGAGATAAATTCCTCTCTCCCAACTCCTAACTCCAAGTCTTTATATTACTTTTTGGAGTAGGAAATGTAAGTTCTCAAAATAAAAATAGGGGTACAGAAAATCAGGTTTCATACCTTCCTCTTTTCTGTATTCCCTAAATATTAACCAATCTTCAGATATAGCTTTTCTTAGGCTAGTATAGGTACACTTATCTTTTTTATTTTCTGTTATTTATTCCCTAAAACCTAAAATTTTGTACCTCACCAGTATAGGAATTGCTATTTATTTAATTAACTTCTTTTACTTCTAACTACTACTTGCTGAATCTACCTGAGCAACTGGCTGAGGTTTAGCAGTTTTTTCTATTTTCTGAACAGTATTTAACTGACCACCACAATCTTTAAGTTCGTAAAGTTTAACGCCTATTTGATACTCATATTGACTCAATAACCTACCATAAATATATCCTGCTTTACCATCTAAAAACCCTAATTGAATGAAGTAAAATAAAATAAACCTCAACATAGGTTTAAATGGTAATCTTACCCATATCTTCTTCAGAAAACGTTTACGCTGTACCGCATCGCCGAATAAACTTGCACCAATAGTTCCATCATCTTCCTGACCAGTTAGTATATTGTAATGTACCCTCGCTTCCCAGTTAGAATAACGATTGTGTCTTTCCAGCCAGTGGAATAAATCACGAAAATCTTCGTGTAGCATATCATTTTTCAGATACCCCACGTTGCCATTTAAAACAACGTGTTCATGCACTTCATTATCCCCAGTATTGGGCACTCCCTCAGTTCCTAAATTCTCGTAGTGACCTTCTTTATGCTTAAATAAACGCAGATTCCAATCAGGATATTTACCGCCATAACGAATCCATTTACCTAGAAAAAATACTCGTCTATTAAGATAGTAACCATTATAATTTGAGTCTTGAATAGCTATAGCAATTTCATCCCATTGCTCAGGAGTAATACGTTCGTCACAATCAACAATAAGTACCCACTCATTCCGAAATGGCAAATTTTCTAAAGACCAATTTTTCTTTTTCGGCCAACGACCATTAAAATAGAACTGTACTAAATTTGCTCCATAACTTTCAACAATTTCGATAGAGCGATCGCTACTTTGAGAATCTACCACAAATATTTCATCTGCCCTTGCCACACTTTCTAGACAAGCTGGTAAATTTTTTTCTTCGTTCTTAGCTGGAATCAGAACTGAGACTGGTATCTTGGATGATGTCATAGTTAAAAATTATATATACGGGAATTACCTTATTTTATTGGCCTGGGATTGATTGATGTAGATATCATGCCCTGAATGGCTGCCCCTAAATAGCCTATTTGACCATAAGCATAAACAAAATTATCAAAACGTTTTTCTGGGTCTCTAAAATATTTTAGACACTTATACACACCTCGAATCATTCTCTCACCCCCCCGCGATAACTGCCCCAAGCCAGCATTACCAGCCAGTTGTTCTCGGTAACACTCACTAATACCTTGCCACCAGCTTCGTTCAATAAACCAGGAGGGTCTTAACCTTTCTGGGGCCACGTTATGAGCTACTAGTGCTTCTGGAAAATAAGCTACTTGCCAACCTTGCTTGATTGCTAATTCTGTGGTATGTAACTCTTCATTGGATAATAGCTTTTTGCCCACTCGACCTAAGTTGGTGTCAAAACCACCGATTTGTTCGAGAAATGTTCGTCGAATTGAATAGTTTAGACCTCTAGGAGTCAAACCAGGCTGATTAATGTATACCACACGATCGCCTAGGTCATAGTAACCTAAGTTTCCTGATAACTCTGGGGAAATCCATTTCGGGGGGCTAATGCCTTCTGGCCAAATTAAGGTAACTTTTCCGCCAGCAATAGCTAGCTTCTCATTACTTTGATAGGCTTCGTGTAGCACTTTCAACCATTGAGAACTAGCCACAGCATCATCATCAAGATAAGCTAATATTTCCCCATTAGCTTCTCTTGCCCCTGTATTTCTGGCCACAGATAATCCGGTAACTGGCTCATAGACATATTTAAGATGGGGATGAGGAAATCTTGCTTCTACTACTTCGCGGGTACGATCGCTCGAAGCATTATCTACTACAACTACTTCAAAGCTACCAGGAAAATCCTGCGCTAAGAGACTATCTATTGCAGCTCCTAAGTAAGTGTCCCGATTATGGGTGCAGATAATGGCAGAGATAAGGGCCATAATTAATTATTACTAATTTACCATTGAAAAATTGCGCTATTGCAACCTGATTTAGAGCGTGGCAGCAAAAACAACTATCTATCTTATGTGCCAAACTGACCAAAATAAAATGTTTTGTTTTGACTCTTCTGGTTTATCTGTTTTGACTTTCGAGTTAAGTAGGTAGGCGGGAATAAACCTCACTTTGTAACAAAATCAGGACTTACGCAAAGACACTATATGTAGTAAATCAAAACTATAACGTCTTATATATTTTTATATATGTAGTGTCGAGCGCATAAAAATGCGTAAGTCTGGGAAATGTCAATAACCTCAACCTTTGAGATTGTTTTCACTCAGGTAATGCTCCGCATTCATGTCGCGAAGCGAAACCTTCCACTCCGCTCGACTCCCTTGCGACATAATTATATTTAATTAAGTCTGGCTACTTAGTAACTCTAGAGTTATTTGATCTCTGGGCCTAAATTACCATTGACTAATTTATTATCCTTCATTTTCTAGTTTAACTCCTAGTTTAATTCTGATGAATTCTGCAAAAGCTGCTTGCGAGCGATTAATCTTAGTAACTGCTCCTGCTCGTTCTGGTAAAAGTGAATGGGCCGAAACTTTAGCGATTCGTTCTAGTAAACAGGTAATATAGCAATCCTAAATGATTTGTGAAAAATTTAGATGTATTTATTTTGTCTTCTACCTACCACCTAATACCTAACACCTACCACCTACCACCA
>JBARXI010000793.1:0-16317 GCA_049647275.1 Microcoleaceae cyanobacterium | reverse complement strand
AGGGAATAGAAGAATGTCCGCGCCCTATTTGCGTAGTGCTATATTATTCAAAAAAAAAAAGGAAGTAAAAAACCATGCTAGACCTCACACAACTAGCTCAACAAATGCAAGGAATGAGTCAACATCTGACCAAAGAAGCAATGGCAGCACAAAACAGATTAGAAATGGCTCGTCAATTACTAGAAGAAGCAAAAAAAGTACAAGAAGAATTATTAGAATTAGAAGAAAGTTGGAACGACCGCATCCTTTTTAATCCAGCTATACCTATAGAATCTTTAGATACTTATCCCTATATAAATCCTCCTCCAGAAGCTCATACAGTCTTTGCGACAGACGGTTCTCAAATAGCACCCAGTCACCACGAAATTGCCTATTGTTACTTGTTAAATATCGGGCGAGTCATGCTTCATTATGGTCAAAGTTTATATCCACTTTTAGATAGTATTCCAGAAATTTTTTATCAGCCAGAAGACCTTTATATTTCTCGACAATGGGGTATTAAAACAGAGGAATGGATGGGTTATCGACGCTCGGTTTCGGAAGCTTTAGCTTTGGCTGAATTAGGTTGTAAATGGGCTGAGATGAATGGTAATATTTTGCCGAGGCCGATATTAGCAATGGTCGATGGCTCTTTGATTTATTGGTTTTTGGAATCTTTGTCTTCCGAAGCACGCGATCGCATTTTAAGTCCGATTTTAGATGCTTGGAATAAATTAAAATTAGCGGGCATTCCTTTGATTGGTTATTTGAGCGCTTCTCGGAGTAGTGAAAGTTTATCTTTTCTGAGATTACAAGCCTGTATTTATGATGAACCTGATTGTATAGGTAATTGCCCAAATGTAGGTTTAGGTGGTTTTGGATTTATGGAAAAAGCACCTTGTCAGTCATTTGAGCCATTGCGAGATGTGGTATTTTGGGGGTCTATATTGCAGCCTGGGCAAAGGAGCCCATTGTGGCAGTCTTCGGCAAGAATTTTAGATTTATATGGCGAAAATATTATCTATTTTTGTTATGTAAACGTAGGAAAAGAAATTGCTAGAATTGATATGCCGGAGTGGGTAGTTGAGGATGAGGAAATATTGGAATTAGCATTGGGGATGATGTTAGCTCAAGTACAAAAAGGTTATGGTTATCCAGTAGCATTAGCTGAAGCTCATAATCAGGCAGTTGTTAGGGGAGGCGATCGGGCTAGTTTCTTTGCTTTATTGGAGCAGGAAATGATTAAGGCAGGTTTGAAAAATGTCGGTACTTCTTATAAGGAGACTCGCAAACGTGGGAGTATTGCTTGACTTTATTTTTTAAGTAGTTGGGGGTAATTAAACGTAACTATGTTAGAAGCAAGTAAGTAATAGAGCATCTTCAAAAGTACCAAAACTACTAGTAGCTAAAACTCTAGCATTGTCACAATTCCCCAGAATAGTAACTGAAAGGCAGATACCACAAAAAAATCTGGCAAAAAAGCTAATACTAGCTTACCTATGCATATTTCCATGATTATTAAAAAACTAGTTTCTTCAAATAGACTAGCAACTTAACAGCCTGAAAAAAAGCAACCAATGACATCACTTGAAAAGCACGACTATAAGCCTCAAAAATCACAGCACTACCGATAGGTGCTTGAATAGCAAACTTGGTGAAAATATTTGCCAACTTCAAATATTGTGGTGTTTCTGGTAATATATTAATTAGCCAATCAATTAACCAAAAATCACAACTAGGTATGTTCGTAGCTAAAGCTTTAGAACTAACAGCGAATAACATAGCCATCAAACCTAACAAAACTTTTAATCCATACTTATTTAGCACTAACCGGAATTGCTGGAGGTGGTGAAATATTTTGAGAGTTAAAAATTTTAACCGTAAAGTCAATAATTTTATAGTAGACATTGCCGCCTAAAATTTTCTACACATTCCCACAAAAAATCATCATTTACCCTCTCAAAAACACGATGTAATCCTAGCCAAAAACTACTTTTTATTCTTTCTTTTCTCCGATACTCATTAGTTATTGATATATATTATTGAAGACCTTTGTTCTTAATTTTTTGCCCTTTGAATGAATTGATTGTGTAGGAAATAGCTATTAATAAAATCAAATTATTTAATCTAACTTGATTCGATTTTGCTTGCTCCAGATTGTAAGCACCAGTCTCTTGTTCGATTGGATATGGCCTTAACGAAGCGGCTCTGCACTCTTCGGGTCTCCTGTCCCTCCGGTCTCGGAACGGGAACGCCATCCCACCCTACGGTTCGCTTTTCCTTACGGAATGCTATCGCAAACGCTTTTTCCGTTTGTCACGGCGAAGCAAACATGTCGGCGTTTTGCTGGCGCAAAGCTCCGCTAACGGCTGTCGCCGACATGAAAAGCTTTAGCTCCTCTGTAAGAGGCTAGCCGGAGAGCGTTTGCGTAGCATTCCGATAGGAAAGTTACGCGCCAGCATGCGCGACCGCTTTTATAATCCTTAAACATTGCTTCAATCCCCATTCTCTGGCTATAGACTTTTTTAACTTTCTCAGTCGATGATAAATTGGTGAGGATATACCATTTCTCTGAAACCGAATTGTGACGATATCTCTGTTTTTTTGTATATCAATAAATTATATATTCCCACTTGCTTGATTTTGGTGATTTTTTGATTTAATAATAGTTGTACTTCACCAACATTTACTTTTAATTCTGAGAGTTGACAATATTTTCTACCTCGTTTAATCATTGTTGACTTTTTTTGTCTTATAAATTAAATTATTCCCAAATGTTAATTTTGTTGTTATGTAACTATCCTATGACCAGTAAAGAACTTGTGAATAAACTTTTATATAGGGTTTTCAAATCAGATGTAAAACAAGAGTTGGTTATTTACTAACAGTAAAAAGTTCGGCAAACCTTCTTGCCTGTTGCCTTTTGCCTAAAAGCAGCCAGGTTTTTGACGCAAATCAAATGAAATTACTATATATGCAAGTTTTTAAGTCATTTGGGAAAAAAGTATGACAAGCTTTTGATTAAATATTATTCTACTGACGAAACATCACATAAAGTTAGGGCCATTGCTAAACATTTTGACAATCAGATTGACGCGATCGCCAAAATAGAAAACTCGATGGCTCAAACTCCTAACAGTCCAGCACTTTTGCAAATTAAAGCTGTTAGACTTGCGACTCAACAGAGCAAGCAAGCTTTGGTAATGGCCGCTGAATCTGGTGTAAATATAGATTTACCAGGAATTGAACCTGAGAATGATGCCCAAGGATTTAGGACATTAATTGCTTTTAAGGTCATAGGATTTACTTTAAGGAGATTATAGCCATTACTCAAGCGGGCCATTTGTGATTGAATTGCGATCGCGTAAATTACCCCTAGATTAGGAGGTAATTTTTAATTTCCCTCCTACTCAACCCATAGTGAAATTACCTCTGATGTGGGATGAATGGCTAAGGAGCTAACACTGCTTTATACATGATGCTGGAAAAGTGTTTCCAAATAAACTCTAGCAGCTTGGCGATAGCAATGAGATGCTTCTGGTGTATCGCTATCCCCATTTTGCAACAAAAATAGTGACAAGGCTGCTGAAAACACACGATCTTGATCCCAGTCAGGGTGGCCTTCCAAGTAAGTTTTGAGGGATTCGTGCAGTGCTTCAGGAATTTCGGCCAAAATACTAACGCTTAGGTTCATCTTTAAAAATTAGGATTCTTTGTATATTTTTTCGTCTTCATTGTTCATATTTGTGGCCATAAACCAACAAATATGAACTACCAATATCGCATCATTGTGTACTAAGAGGGGGTAGGGTTGTCAATGTAGAGAAATGTTACAACCTTCTAAAAAGAAATAAAATATTTACGAAAGAATAGGTAATTCAGGGCTTTTTTTGTTACATAAATTAATATTTTGGGGCCAATGTGAGTATGTGTGCCTGTAAACGAACAAAATCCCCAGTTCAGGAGTAAGACTATTATGGTTTCGTTAAACTCTGTGGAAAACCCTGTTTAATCTGTGGAAAACGTGGAACTTGCTTGTGGATATACTGTGGAATGTATGTGGAAAATTACTACAAAAGATAAGAATTTTGAAGTATGGATAGAAGGTAGATATTCTCAAATCCCTGGACAATTTTTGGGGACTGACCACTGTACAATCTAACATCTAACAATTATTTTTAACTTTCAGAGTGCCATTTTTCTGCTTGTTGGTGGATGTTTGCCAATTCTTCCGGGGCTATTTTATCTAGATTGGCCATAATCAGGTTCATGCGACCTTGGGATTTCAATTTACCCCGATGTCTGGCCAGAAAATCCCAGTAGAAAAAATTGAATGGGCAAGCACGAGAATTACTGTTACTATCTTTAGTCTCGGAGACTCGCGCACGGCGATCATATGTACATCCTTTGCAGTAGTCACTCATTTTATTAATGTAGTTGGCAGAAGCAGCATAAGGTTTTGATGCCAAAACACCTCCATCTGCAAACAACCCCATCCCAAGTACATTAGTTTGCATTACCCAGTCATAAGCATCAATAAATACTGCATGAAACCAGTTTTCCACTTCTTGGGGAGAAATACCAGCAATTAAAGCAAAATTACTCAACACCATTAAACGCTGAATATGATGAGCATAACCTGTGTGTTGAACTTGAGTCAGCACTTGGTGTAAACAATTCATATCTGTTTTATTTGCATCCCAAAAAAATTCTGGCAAAGGTTGGGAATGATTAAACCAATTAGACTGTGAATAATCAATATTCATCAAAAGATAGACACCTCGCATATATTCTCGCCAACCCAAAATTTGCCGAATAAAACCTTCTACACTGTTTAGGTTTACTGCTTGATTTTTATAAGCTGACTCAACTTTTTTTATTACTTCCATAGGATGTAGCAAACCAATATTTAGATAAGGAGAAAGTAGGGAATGCCACATTGTTTCCTCACCCATTACCATTGCATCTTGGTACGGACCAAAATTAGGCAAACCGTGTTGGATAAAATGGTTTAATACTTGTAGAGCTTGTTGACGAGTTACTGCCCATTGAAAAGGTTCTATTTCTCCATATTTGGCAGATTTTAAATATTTGACTTGACTAATAACATCTTGAGTAATTTCATCAGGTTCAAACCATAAATTTTCAGGTGTATTTAAATTGCCTTGAGGAGGTTTACGATTTTCTTTGTCAAAATTCCATTTTCCTCCTACAGGCTGATTCTGATTCATTAAAATTCCGAAACGCTTGCGACCTTCTCGATAAAAATCTTCCATTAATAAGCGTTTTCTGCCTGTAGCCCATGTTTTAAATTCTGTCTCGCTCCACAAAAAATGATTATTGCTAATTATCGTAAGTTTGCAGGGAATTTTGAGGTTTTCAATTATCTGTAGAAAGGGTTTATCGTTGGGTTTCATTACCCGTATTTCTGTGATGTTATTAGCCTCAATCCAATTTTTTAGTGGTGTCTCAAAATCATCAGATGTGGTATATGTTACTTGCCAACCAGCTTGAAGTAATTCTTGGGCAAAATGACGCATAGCCGACCATATTAATACTAATTTTTGCTGATGATATGGTCGAACTTGAATATGATCTAGGCATTCAACAATCAGAATGAAAGTACTGTCTTTGTTTGTACAACTTTGTAGGGCTGCTTGATTTAGATTTATTTGGTCTCCCAAAATCCAGATTCCTGTAGTCATAAATAAAATTGATAAAAATATCGTTATATTGAATTAATTTTGCTCGGATAAAATATTTTGTATTGAGCTATAGCAATCCTAAATGATTTGTAAAAAATCAAAAAATAGATAAAAAATCTGAAACTCTTACCGCTGTTTCATGTTGCCTAATTGCAAGATATTTTTTACATAACCACGCCGCCGAGGACTGCTATATATGTTGATTATATTGCTTGATTATATTGCTTGAGTAGATGTGTCTATTATTTAAAATAATGATGATTATTTTGAAGCTAAATATCTATGATTATTCAGCATTGGCTACACAAACTAAAAAACGGCGATAAATTGTTGTTAACAATAGGTTCTGAACTGTAATGTATGATTTGAGTGAAAAAAAGGCTATCTTATGGTTAGTCAGGAGAGCAAAAAAAAACTTTATTCTCTGGAAAAATTCTAAAATCAATATTAATAAATAGGACTTACGCAAAGTATCTATAAATTGTGTTTTTTGTAGGGGGCAATTTCCTTTTCTACTCAATGCTGCGCAAAGGTCATCGCTTTCCATGTTTGCTCCGCATTCAGACCGAAATTGCTTCTACAGGTAGCGTCTCAGGGTAAGTCCTGATTAAATAGACATCTCCAATAATAAAAAAGAAAATCAATTATCATACAGAAATAATCAATTATTTTCCCCTACTCCCTACTCCCTACTCCCTACTCCCTCTTTTTTGGAGATGTCTAATTAATATGAAATAGCATAATTAATACTAAGGAATATTTCCCCCTAATAAGATTTTGAAGAAATTCTTCAAAGGCCAAGCCTTTTTCAGAGAGACTTGTAGGCGCTTATTTGTCACAAACATTTATCATCCTTGGTATAATCCCCGTTTAATAAAAAGTGCAGCACGCTTTTAAGGGGGTCGGGGGTATCAAGGGAATAAAAATGGAATATCTAGCAAACATTTTAATATTTTAGATAAAATAGTGATGCTATGAAATTAGTTTTGTACAGGTAGAGAAATAGTGTGGTCTGGAATAGTAGAAGTGTGATGTGATTTAGTCAATAGGATGCAGTAATATATAGCATAAAATATACACAATTAACACCATTTTAGATAAACTAACCCAAGGGAGTTTCCGATTTGATAGTCAAAACCACATAGCAGATAATAAACATAGTTTCGGTCGGTTGAAGAGAAAACTACTAGAATAATCATCAAAGTTGATTTTTAATTTAGCGATCGCTAAATTGTTGGAAGTTGCAGCTTAACTTAAAAAATTTCCTATGAACAAGCACATTCAATCCTCTTTTCGCAGGATTCTGCTGTGGCGGATTTTGCTACTTACTGTACCAGTTTTAATATTAGGGCAGTACATTACTTATAAAAAAGCACGTTCTAGTCTCTTAGACACTGCTCGCCAAAACCTGACTGAAAGTGCAGGAAGAAAGGCCGAAGATATTCAACAGTGGGCCCAATCTCTAACATCGAATCTCATTGCTGCCAGCGAAAGCTATGTCCTGAAGTCCGATCAAACTTCAGATTATCAAAAATATGTTGAAAATTTAAATCAAAGGTTGCCCAGTCAGGTAAATTGTGTTCAATTAACTAATTTACAGACTTTTCAAGTAATAGCTACCACTTGTGAAAATGAATCAATAGACTCCCTATTACCAAGTTTATGGCCTCAGCAACAGAGTCAATTACCTAGGGATAGGTCTAATGTCCGGATGAGTTATATATGGCCAGAACCATTAAGCGAAGATAGTTCCCCCAGCGATCGGGAAACTAATGAAAAAAGGCAAGTTAGTTTAGCTTTGAGTTTACCGGTATATCTTCCCAAAGCTGGAGAAAATCAACTGCGTTATGCCTTAAGCATTAAGTCTGCTTTACCAATGCAAAAAAATGTAAAGGAAGGTTCCCTAACTGGTTCAACTGTGGTAATAGATCACAAAGGTAAAATTTTGGCCAGCCCTAACCCGGGGGGAGTGGGGCGTAATATTTCTGAGAGTTCAAATGCAGAGAGACTAAAACAAATTATCCGAAATGCACAAATGGGCAGAAAGGACTTTGCTCATATATTTTCTTTTGAGGAAACAGATATTCAAGAGGCTAGTGAGGGGAGCGATCGCCGACAAAAAACTGGTGTTAAAGCTGGTATGAAAAAAATTTATGAGGAATTGAAAAGTATACTGCCAGAATTGTTGGGGCTAAAAATATCATCAGAAGATAATGAATTATTAGCAGGATATGCTGCTATTCCTAATCCTATAGATGTGGGTAATGATGACCAGTGGATTGTATTTGCTATTACACCTATAGAATTTGCTTTATCTGGTCTGAAAGAAGTTCAAAAAGTTCTAATAGTTCTGATTTTGGGTGTAGTCCCTGCTAGTATAATAGCAAGTATTTATTTAGCTAGAGATTTGGCTCGTCCTTTGGAAAAACTGAGAGATTATGCAGTCAATGTTCATGACTTAGACTCTCCCAACCAAGTACCTCAAAATCTCAGAATTAGTGAATTTAATCAATTAGCAACTGCTCTTAAGAATATGGTAGATAGGCTCAAAGGCCGGGCCTATGAATTGGAATTGGCGTCTAAAGAAGCTCAAGTTGCTAACCAGTTAAAAAGTGAGTTTTTGGCTAATATTTCTCATGAATTAAGAACACCATTAAATGGAATTATTGGTTCAATTCAATTAATTCAAGATGGATTTTGTGATACTAGAGAAGAAGAAATGGATTTTTTAACACAAGCTAATGATTCTGCTATCCATTTGCTGAGAATTATTGATGATATTCTAGACATCCGCAAAATTGAATCAGGCAGTTTATCTATGATGTTTGAGGATATTGATATTACCAAAGTCTTAAAAGAGACAATAGATTCATTTTTCAGTGAGATTAAACAAAAAAAACTTTTATTAAATATAAGTATTCCTGACGAGACAATCGTGGTTTATGCTGATTTAGAAAAGTTAAAGCACGTGTTTGTCAATGTTATTAGTAATGGGATTAAGTTTACAGAAAAAGGTAGTATAAATATCGGGGTAAATTTAGAATACTGCGATGCAAATATGTATAGGATAGGAGAGCAAATATTTAATTATAAAGGAAGAAAAGTAAATCAGGTTTTAGTAACAGTTGAAGATACAGGCATTGGTATAGATCCAGAACAACAAGATAAACTATTTCAGCCTTTTGTAATGGTTGACGGTACAACAACCCGTAAGTTTGGCGGGAATGGATTGGGCCTAGCTATTTCTCGTCGCTTAATAGAAATGATGAATGGTGGTATTATTCTCAAGAGTGAAGGTATAAATAAAGGAACTACAGTAAATATTACCATGCCAATTAAAAGCTTGCCATTGTCTACGGAAAAACGCGATATGGAAGCAAAATTTAAGTTAAAATCTCATACTTAATTTAACGCCTGATAAATTATAAAATTATTGATTTTCCTCCTTGCTGAAGAGACTCATTTAAACCACAAAGAATTTTTACTAATTCAGCCCCTACTCCACCAGCAGAAATTTGTGAAGGAATATTCTGATGAATACAATCTAAAAATTCAGCACATACCCGAGCTAAAGGTTCGGCTTTTTGTATAGGTAAAACTTCTCGACTTACATCTGCTGCTTTCCAGCGCTCCCCAAGATATTCCAAATGACCATGCTGAAAAACCAAGGGAGAATCTGCCGACATTTCATCAAAAATGAGCGTACCTTGACTACCCACCACTCCTAAGCGACGTTGTTTATCTGGGTTAAGCCAACAAAGATGTAAAGATGCTTGAAAACCACTAGGATAAATCAGTTTAGCCATAACGAGGTCTGACTGGGGAGGGTTTTGGGGTAGCCAAACTGTGCCATTTGCTTGTACTTCCACAGGTGTTTGCTGTAGCCAACTATTAAAAATACAGAGATCGTGAATCGCTAAATCCCAGAGAGCATCAACATCTGGGCGCACGGGTTCAATGTGAGTGCGAGTAGCATAGCCATAGCGTAACTCTCCTAATTTACCCTGTGATACTATATTTTTGCCTGCTTGTACAGCCGGATGAAATAAGTAAGTGTGGTCTACAAATAACTGGCGTTGTTGTTGTTGGGCAAGTTGGCATAATTCAACTGATTCTGAGTATTTAAGAGTGAGAGGCTTTTCAGTAAAAACGTGATAACCCTTTTTGAGCGCAGCACTAATAATTTCATAGTGGGTTGAAGCAGGAGTGGCGATCGCTACTGCTTCTATCCCTGCTAACTCTAACGCCTGCGACCAATCTTGTGCTAAAATTACATCGCTATTCAGTTTCAATCGGTTTTTAACTCCTTGCAACTGTTCTGGGTGGGGGTCTACCACTGCGATGACCCGACATTGAGGATGATTTTGGAAGTTCCGAATTAGGTGAACTCCCCAACGACCTGCGCCAAATACGGCAATTCCTATTGTCATCAGTTTAAATGTGAAAAAATAGCTAATATCATGTTCAGTAAAACGCCGATAATCAAAATGTACTCTGTAGGTTTAACGCATTGTAGAACGGCCGAAAGCTTGCGCATACTCCGTAACGCCCCTACCCAACCTACTGGACAGACAAATCTAAAATGGTGCCCTGCGACCGATTGTTAAATGCCACCCGCAGTCTAAATTTTAGCCTTCTAACTGAGCCTACAATAATAATGAACTATGTTATTATAACCAATTACTAATTATCCAAACATAATATAATACTATCAGAATCTACTGGTGTTTTCAGGCTATCATATTCAGATTCAGATGTCGAATACTAGAATTTTCAACTCAACTATTCAACCTTTTTCGTTTTAAATTTGTCTAAAGCAGATTTCGCTGCAGCTTGTTCCGCCGCTTTAATAGATGGCCCTTTACCTTCACCTAGTGACTTGCCTTGAAACCAAACTTCTGCATGGAAACGTTCGCGATCGCCGTGAACTTGATTTGCTTGCTCAACTTTGTACTTTGGCAGTGCTTTGTAATTGCCTTGAGTCCATTCTTGCAGAGCAGCCTTATAATTTTGGCGAGCAGGGTCGCTACGAATTTCTGCAATTAATTTATGAAAGTGAGGGTCTAACCAGGGGCGAATTAACTCTAGAGTATTAGTGCTTAAATAAAGAACAGCTAAGACAGCTTCAAAAGAATCTGCCAGTCGAGACTCTTCTCCAGCTTTGTCGCCTGCAGCACTTTTTGATACCAGTAGATAGCGACCCCACCCATAGTTATCGGCGATTTTTGCCAAAGAGCGATCGCTAACTACAATTGAACGAATGGCAGCAAATTCTCCCACCGGAAAATCAGAATATTTTTCCAACAGCAATTCTGCTGCTACCAGTCGCACTACCGCATCGCCAACAAATTCTAATTGTTCATAGTTATGTGTTGATGAGACTGTCGAGTGGGTTAAAGCCAGGTCTAGTAAATTCCATTTGATTACATCTTGCTGAGGTATAGATAATTTTTCTACTAAAGATTGAAGTTGCTTTTGCCGAGGATAAAATATTTGAGTCATTGCTCCAATGCTTTTGGTTTCTCCTAATTAATTTTTACATCGATTTGATTTAGATATTATTACATAATATCATTATTGGGAGATTTAGTTGCTCCTGTTGCCGAACCCTGGAAGGTTTTGGAATGAACATATTACTTGATACTCATATTTGGCTTTGGTATTTACTGGGCGCTCAACGTTTATCGCTCCAACTTAAGATGGCGATCGCTACTCGTAAAAGCAACTTTTGGGTTCTATATTATCCCTAAGTTAAGTTAAGCTAGTAATGTCATCTAATCAAGCAATTCTGAAAGGAATGGCTAAACTTCAGATAGAAAACTTACCCAACGATTTCAATATCAATCTCTCTGAGTTATTATCTCGTGTGGAATTTGGAGAAGAAATCATTATTTTAGATCGAGCAGTTGCGATAGCAAAGTTAATTCCCATTCCTCCCTCATCTAACCGACGAGCTAGTTTAGGGCAATATAGAGGAAAATGTATCGTGCCAGACGACTTTAACGAACCTTTGCCACAATAGATTTGGGCAGCATTTGAAGGAGAGTAAGGGTGAAACTTGTATTGGATACCCAGTGCTGGTTATGGTGGTTTGCTTAACCTGAACGGTTAAATGAGGAGGCGATCGCCTGCATTGCTGATTAACGTAACGAATTGTGGTTTTCTGTTGCTAGTGTCTGGGAAATAACAATCAAAGTGGCCAATAGAAAATTATCGCTGCCAGAACCAATAGATACCTAAATTGATAGTCCCATAGCATTGTTAAATATGCAAATTTTGGAAATTATGGCAGGTCATGCGTTACAAACGGCTGCGTTACCGTTACATCATAAAGACCCCTTTGACAGAATACTGATTGCCCAGGGAAAAATGGAGGACATGACGCTTGTGAGTGGCGAGCGAATATTCAGGCAATACAGCGATATTTTTCTTCTTTTGGCAGCTAGTTAGTGTTTGGAGAGCGATCGCTACTCATGTAGGTTGGGTTGAGGAACGAAACCCAACATAGTTTATAGATATAGTGTAGGTATTTGTTGGGTTGCGCTGCCTTGTTTATTTGGAAGGCGATCGCTACTCATGTAGGTTGGGTTGAGGAATCGAAACCCAACATAGTTTATAGATATAGTGTAGGTATTTGTTGGGTTGCGCTGTCGCTTAACCCAACCTACAATCTAGCCTAGTCCTTGAAAGAAAGAAATAATTAAGCAAATGATCAAGATGATAAATGCAATTACAATTAAAGGAAGTACGTTTTTGGGAAGTCTCATAGTTCAGGTCGTCAAAAGAGTAAAAAGCTAAAGACAAGAAGTCTACTAATACAAGGAACAGTAGACTTCCTGAGATGTTATTAGTTACTAGGCTTGTCTTGGTCTGGGGAGTCTGTAGGTGAAATAACACCATCTAATCGGGTAACAAGTGAAATGGTGCTTACGGCAGATTTTGTACCATCAGAAGTTGCTTTACGCCAGTTGATTTTTTTCTCACCATTAGCTTTTTGGCTTAGAGCATTTCCGACCGTTGCTCCACCTACTCCTGCACCACACAACCCCAGGGCTTTTCCCACAGCTATTAATGCTATTGTAGTTGTGACTGGCTCGATCGCTAAATGAATAAAATGAGTTGTTAACATTACCTTATTCTAGATTTATGTTGGACATTTTTTCCATGATCGCCTATAAATTAATGTTTTGCCTAGTCCAGAAATGTTCAAATTTGTTACCCTTGTTCTGACTAATTTTTATCTACTTTTGTATAAAAATGTTAAAAATGTACTGGACTTTTCCCCAATGTAAGAGATAATACAGAAAAGCCAATATCTCGTGACCCTATGAATCCAGAAAAAGCATTAAAACTAGCCGCTCAAATAGTCTTCGAGAAAACAGACAAACATCTAAATGACCTACAAAAAGCTGTACTTAAAGTAACTCTACAAAAGGAGACTTACAAAGATATTGCCAAAGAATTTGATTGTTCTGAGGGTAATGTGAGAAAAGCTGGTGCAGAATTATGGCAAATACTTTCAGAAGAATTAGGGGAAATAGTGACTAAATCAAATTTTCGCTCGGCAATGGAGAGGTGGCAAGGTTGTAATGTTTTGAACTTTGCAGAAAACGTGAGTACCACCTTGACTATCTGTGAAAAAGAAAGACACCCCCCAGATACACCAAACTCACACCAACCTAACCAACAAACATCTCACTCCACACAACCCGCAACGCCACATCAAGATTTAAGCGAAATGCCAGAGTTAGGTGATTTCTACAACCGCAACACCGAACTTGAAACCCTAACAACCTGGATTTGACAACAACGCTGTCGCTTCATCGCACTCACGGGTATTAGTGGTATCGGCAAAACCACATTAGCAGTACAACTCCTTCAACAAATAAAAGATAATTTTGAGTATGTAGTTTGGCGCAGTCTGGAAACATCCCCCACTTTTGCTGAATTTGAAGCTAATTTACTTCAGTTTTTCTCCCAGTCTCAACCGCAAAATTCATCTGGAAACAGACAAAAACCTTTACCCCTAATCAAATATTTGCAAAAGTATCATTGTTTAGTGGTTTTGGATGACATTCATCACCTTTTCAGCAGTGGGGAGTTAGCAGGAAAGTACAAACCAGGATATGAAAAGTATGACTGCTTTTTCAAACAGATAGAAAAATTATCCCATCAAAGTTGCTTTCTATTGATAGGTTGGGAGCAACCCATTAAACTTCCTCAAGTTAAAAGCAAAAAAACACCTATTCCTATTTTGCAACTGACTGGTTTAGATATAGCTAGAGTCAGAAAAATACTCAGAGATTATGGTTTAACAGAAATTGATAACTGGGAAAAACTAATTGACTGCTATCAAGGCAACCCTTTATGGTTAAAAAGTGTGGCAAGTCAAATTCAAGAGTTGGGAGAAGACTTAACAGAGTTATTGCCAGATAATGCCATTTTGTTGCCAGAAGATTTGAAAGATATTTTACAAGAGCAGTGCGATCGTATCTCCCAACCAGAAAAACAAACCCTGTCGCTTTTAGCAAGAAAAAATCAACCTATTAGTCTGGCGCAACTATTATCAACTGCCCAAATACAACCATCAGATTTATTCAACGCATTACAATCTCTGTGTCGGCGTTCGATGATTGAAAAACAAGGAAATATTTACACTGTTGTATTTTTATTAAGGGAGTATATGAAGCCTTATAACTAATTATCCAAACATAATATTACTCACCCATTTCTAACTTTCCCAACATAATTAAACTTTCTAAATCTTCCATAACATTAGACATATAAGTTTCCACCACTTTTATCACTAGTTCCAAAGTAGTTTCATTTGCTCCTCCCAACATCCGAGTCACATCAGCCAAATCTTGAGAACGACTTGCTTCTAACTTCATTAAAACTAAATAAGGCAATCCAATAATAGGTAAACCATCAGGGGCAATATTATAATTTTTAATCGCCTCTTTTACCCATAATTTTTCTGATTCTATTACATCTAAAATAGTACCATCTGGCAACTGCCAAGTGCTACCTCCAATGCTAAGATTTCCAACTTTTTTACTACCTGTTTTTTCTAACTCTTGATGGAGCATAACAGTATCTTCAGCCATTATTAAAATATCCAGATCGTCTGTCATCCGTTCTGGCATATACAGACGAGTTGCAATACCTCCTACTACTACAAAAGGAGTCTTTTTAATTAGAGATTTAATATTACTCACAGGCTGATTCCAAGTTCTTCTATTTAAAAATTCTAAACTACTACCACTACCAGGTTGACATCTACGCCGACCAATTTCAATAAATATTTTTCGTCTTTGTTCTGAAACTTTTAGATTAAACATAATTTTATGTATATCATAATGTAATCAAAAATCACAAATTCATTTAACCAATAATTAGGATATTAAAGAAAGCATAACTAGCTCAAAAGATTGTCAATTTCCTGTAATACGTCTACCAAAGTAGGAGCATTTGAGGACACAACATTATTTTCACTTCCATCATGTTTATGGTGAGGAAAATTTGGTAAATTTAGCTTTTTATGATGTCTAGTATTGTCATAACGGAAAATCAGATTATTTGAGTCACTCATATATTGATAAGAATACATATCACGGTCTATGGTTAATTCTACATCTACAAATTCTCGCACCATTAAAACAGAATTATCTAGAAACTTTATTTCACCTCGAATCATACCTTCACGCGTCACTTCGTTGAGAGGGTATAATCTGAAAATGCTGCACTACTTCACAAGCTACTATTAAATCGTGAAGTTCCTGCAAGTAATCCTCAAATAACAAACTCAATATCTCCCAATTTATCTATCTTTTCTTCAAGTCGTTTTAACATCAAAGCTTCCCCTATCCATTCATCCAATTCTAAAGTTTCTTCAAATTCGTCATTTTCATATCGAAGCAGAAATTGTTGAGTGGATAACTGATATTTTTCTTCAAATTCTAAGAGTCTTTTTTTTGTTTGTGCAATTCCTTCTTTCAGGGATTTTACCCGGTCATATATAATATTTTCAATAATTTTTTTTAATGATTCTGGATGCTGACATTTAATTTTAAGTTCTGGCATATTTATTATTTCCTTTAAAAGTAATTTTAGTAAGAGGAAAAGTTATGATGGTAACATTTGAAATCCGGCTTGAAGAAAATGATTGTCTAAAGTTAAAATTTTCAGCAATTAACCATTGATAATTACCTTTCCTTAAAAGAGAGAGGATTGACATAATTGGAAATTTTTTTCTTTGTTCTGTCGCTGTTAATTTCATGTTTAATTACCTCAATTAATTTTGTAAATTAATAAATTAAAATTATTCGCTCTCAGATTAGGCATTATATCATGTCCTGGTGAATACTTACGCTTTCCTAGGAAACTGACTTCGTATATTATCTCCTTTTAACTAATAATTAAAGGTGAGCAATATGCCCACCCCAAATTAAACTATAGCTCTCTAAGCACTAAAATATTTCGCTACTGGATGATAAGTAACGATCGCTGTTGTTGACTGCTCTGGATAAAGTTGTTCGCTTTCATCCATGTACATATCTATCCTTTCTGTCTGCAACAACTCCAACTGTTTAAACTGGTCTTGCATATTCGGGCAAGCAGGATAACCAAAACT
>JBARXI010000792.1:0-19224 GCA_049647275.1 Microcoleaceae cyanobacterium | reverse complement strand
ACCAATAAATTTTAATTCGTACCGTAACCCACCATTGATAATTTTGTCACTTCTGACATTTTTTCTACCTATTTCGTAGGGTGGGTTAGGTGCGAAATTTATTTTCAGAATCAACCAATAAAATTTAATTAGCACCGTAACCCACCATTGATAATTTTGTCACTTCTAACATTTTTTATGTAAATAAATCACTGGAGCTTCTTTTATCCTGATTAATCTCTATCACATCTAAAATGGTGCGTTACGACGGATTGTTAAATACCTTTTACAGCTTAGATTTTAGCCGTCTAACACACCCTACAATAATGAACTAAAATGGTGCGTTACGACGGATTGTTAAATACCTTTTACAGCTTAGATTTTAGCCGTCTAACACACCCTACAATAATGAACTATTTCGTAGGGTGGGTTAGGTGCAAAATTGATGTTGAGGAGCAACCAATAAAATTTAATTAGGACCGTAACCCACCATTGATAAATTTGTCACTTCTAACATTTTTTCTACCTATTTCGTAGGGTGGGTTAGGTGCGAAATTGATTTTCAGCATCAACCAATAAAATTTAATTAGCACCGTAACCCACCATTCATAAATTTGTCACTTCTGACATTTTTCCTACTAATATATCAGGAGAGCCTCTTTTATCCTTTTAATCTAAAAAAATCCTTTTTAAATTTCATCCCAATTTCATATTCTTGAGTCAAACTAGTATTTAGTAAAAACAATGTTAGTTTTGTTTGGAGAAAATATCAATATGTCCGATAAATTCAAAAATCAACCAGGCAACCTTCGCCTTTTTAAAACTCTCATTACTACTGCCATAGTTGGGATAACAATTTCAGTATTAAACGTTATGCCCTCTGTTGCTCAAACCAAACAAAAATTACCTCTAAAATTAGTACAAAACCATTCCCAAATGCACCAACACAACGGGCAAGATTTAGACAATATGCACAAAATGCTGACTCAGATGCGAGAAAGTATGGCGCAAATGAATTCTGAACATATCCAAAGTATGACATCCGAGCAAAAACAAGAAATGAAAAAGTACTACGAAGACATGATTAAAGAAATGCAAGAAATGGTCTCTCAGATGCAGCAAGCTGTAAAAACAATGGAAAAATAAAACTTTATAGATAAATCTAATTAACCATAAAATTTTGACTGGAAATTGAGCAAAAAATTAACTAAAACTATGAAAACAAATCCACTTACCAGACGAAATTTATTACGCTTCAGTGCCGGAATAGGTATAGTCACAGCTATAGACAATATTTTACCCGCTTATGGCAGACAAATTATTGCTGGAAGCACCCCTGAAAACGGAGATAAATATCCAGATTTAATTAAACTACAAATTCAGGAAACCAAACTCAAAATAGGAGACCGAAATGCTACCGCTATGACAGTTAACGGCGCAATACCCGGACCATTAATCCGTTTGCGCGAGGGTCAAACAGCAACTATTCAAGTCAAAAACAACCTTAAAACAGATACCTCAATTCACTGGCACGGAATCATTCTCCCACCAGAAATGGATGGCGTTCCCGGTGTTAGTTTTGCTGGCATCAAACCAGGAGAAACTTTCACCTATCGTTTTCCTGTAAACCAGAGTGGTACCTATTGGTATCACAGTCATAGTGGTTTGCAAGAACAACTCGGTCATTTTGGCGCAATGATTATCGATCCGGCTGATCCCGATCCAATTGCATACGACCGGGAATATGCCATGTTACTTTCTGACTGGACTTTTGAAGACCCCCATCAGGTACTGGCAAACCTAAAAAGGAAAAGCACTTACTATAACTATCAACGGCGAACAGTGGGAAATTTAGTTGACGATCTCGATTGGCGACAAATGCGAATGGACCCTACTGATATTGCTGATATTACGGGTGCAACCTATACATATTTAATGAATGGCATGGCACCGGAGTCTAACTGGAGTGGGATATTTGAGCCTGGTGAAAAAGTACGACTCCGTTTTATCAACGCTTCGGCAATGACTTTTTTTGATGTGAGAATTCCGGGATTGAAAATGACTGTAGTACAAGCTGATGGTCAAAATGTGCAACCCTTGCCTGTAGATGAATTTCGGATTGGTATTGCTGAAACTTACGATGTAATTGTGGAGCCGGAAGCGGAGACTGCTTATACTATTTTTGCGGAAACGATGGATAGAAGCGGTTATGCTCGTGGCACTCTTGCACCACGTCTGGGAATGACTGCTCCTCTACCAGAAAGGCGAACACGCCCTCTGCGAACTATGGCAGATATGGGGATGGTGCATGATATGGATGGGATGGATCATTCTGGGCATTCTCAAAAAACAAGTGGGATGGATCATTCTCAACATTCTCAAAATATGAGTGGGATGGATCATTCTGTGCATTCTCAAAATACGGGTGGGATGGCTCATTCTCAGCATTCTCAAAATATGAGTGGGATGGATCATTCTCAGCATTCTCAAAATATGAGTGGGATGGATCATTCAACCGAAACACAAACAATACCCCACCAAGAAGGAGTAATGCACAGCCCCGACCATCATGGCTCAGGTAGTGCCGGGGTTGCCATGGTGTCAAAAAGTCGGCTGCACGAACCTGGCATTGGTTTGGAAAACACAGGCACTCGCGTTCTCGTCTATACCGACCTCCGCAGTCTGACACCACGAGAAGACCAACGAAAAGCCGAACGAGAAATAGAGCTACATCTGACCGGAAATATGGAAAGGTATATGTGGTCGTTTGATGGCAAGAAATATTCAGAAGCAAAGGAGCCAATTCAATTTTATAACGGCGAACGACTACGACTTACTTTTGTCAACGATACCATGATGGAACATCCCATCCATTTACACGGAATGTGGATGGAATTGGATAATGGGGCGGGTGCTTACAAACCACGGAAACACACTATTAATGTTAAACCTGCGGAAAGATTATCTGCAGATATTACTGTAGATGCTCCTGGTAACTGGGCGTTTCATTGCCATCTGCTTTATCACATGAAAGTGGGAATGTTTCGCGTCGTTTCTGTAACTGATGGGGTAGCTAAAGCAAAATAATGAAATTCTTGCAGAAGTCGATAACAGGGAAAAGAATTCCTCCCGGCTCCCCTTTGAAAGAGGAGAGACAGGGAAAAAGATTTGATTTTTACTGTGCTGTGGCAGCATTAGTCAGTTTTGTCAGCTACTTCAGTTATGCGCCAGTATTGCTCGCAGAAGCAAAACAGGTAAATTTCATAAAGAGCGATCGCGCAACTAATCTTGGCCCTACTCTGGAAATTGCCAATGACTCTAAACCGGAAAATTGGCCTTCACCAGTCAAGGATAATCAAATATTTTGGTTGTTGCTGCTGGAAGAATTAGAATATCGTGTGAATGATGCTGACAGCAGTTTCAATTGGGATGCTCACGGTTGGGTGGGTGACGACTACAGAAGGTTGTGGTTAAAAACAGACGGTGAAGTTAATACAGAAGACGGCGACGGAGATGCCGAAGTACAACTTCTCTATAGTCAGTTAATTTGGTCTTTTTGGGAATGGCAAGCAGGTTTACGTTACGACAGAATATTTGGCTCTGAGTCTGACGGGCGTGCTTTTGCAGTATTTGGCTTCCAAGGATTAGCTCCCTATTTTTTTGAAGTAGATGCTGCACTTTTTGTCAGCGAAGATGGCGATATTTCTGCCCGCCTGAGTGTGGAGTATGAATTATTGCTTACCCAACGTTTGGTATTACAGCCAGAATTTGAAGTTAACGTTGCAGCACAGGAAGTTGAGGAATTTGAAATTGGTACGGGTTTCAATGATATTGAGTTAGAAATGCGGTTGCGTTATGAGTTTAGTCGTCAGTTTGCACCTTATATTGGGATTTCCTGGGAACGTAAATTTGCTGGCACTGCCGACTTTGCTAGGGAAGAGGGAGAAACTGTGGATGAGGTTAAATTTGTGGGTGGTCTGAGGTTTATGTTTTGAAACAAAGTCAAGTATTTTAATCAAATAAATATAGAGGTTGTTGTCATGGAAACTATCCGTCTTCGTTTACAAGGAATGAGTTGTGCTTCCTGTGCTAATACAATTGAAAAAACCATTCAAGAAGTATCAGGTATAACGGAATGTAATGTTAACTTTGCCCTCTCTCAAGCTACAGTTTCTTATAATCCTAAACAAACTAATTTCAAAGAGATTCAAGCAGCAGTAAATAATGCAGGTTATCAAGCCTTTCCTGACTCAGATACACAAGGGGAAGATGCAGAAAAAAAAGCCAGAATTGCCGAAGAAAAAGAGATTACCCGTAAAGTCATTGTTGGTTCAATTATTAGCTCACTGTTAATAATTGGAGTTCTACCGATGATGACAGGCTTAGAAATTCCTTGGATTCCGACTTTTTTACAAAACTTTTGGGTACAGTTTGCTTTAGTAACTCCAGTACAATTTTGGGTAGGTAAAGATTTTTTTGTGGGAGGTTGGAAAGCTTTTAAACGTCATTCTGCCAATATGGATACTTTAGTGGCTTTAGGTACTGCTGTCGCCTACTTTTATTCACTATTTGTAACTATATTTCCGGATTTTTTAGAATCTCAAGGGCTTGAAGTTGCAGTTTATTACGAAGTAGCCTCAGTTGTTATTACCCTTGTTCTTTTAGGAAAACTATTTGAAAATCGTGCTAAAGGGCAAACTTCCGAAGCTATTCGTAAATTAATGGGTTTACAAGCAAAAACTGCGAGGGTAATTCGTGATGAACAAGAGATAGATATTCCCATTCAAGAAGTCGTAGTAGAGGATATTGTTTTAGTCCGCCCTGGAGAAAAAATTCCTGTAGATGGAGAAGTCGTAGAAGGGGAATCTTCTATTGATGAATCTATGGTGACAGGTGAACCTATTCCTGTTAAAAAACAAACGGGAGATGAGGTAATTGGAGCAACTATTAATAAGACTGGAAGTTTTAAATTTAAAGCAACAAAAGTTGGTAAAGATACGGTTTTGGCACAAATTGTTAAGTTAGTACAAGATGCTCAAGGAAGTAAAGCACCTATTCAAAAATTAGCCGATCGAGTAACTGGATGGTTTGTGCCTGTGGTAATTGCTACTGCCATTTTTACCTTTATTATTTGGTTTAATACCATGGGAAATGTGACTCTTGCCATGATTACTACGGTAGGAGTTTTAATAATTGCTTGTCCTTGTGCCTTGGGTTTAGCAACTCCCACTTCAATTATGGTTGGTACAGGAAAAGGAGCAGAAAATGGAGTGTTAATTAAAGGTGCAGATAGTTTGGAATTGGCGCATAAAATCAATACAATTGTTTGTGATAAAACTGGAACAATTACCCAAGGGAAACCTAGTGTTACTAACTATATTACGGTAAAAGGTGTTACTAATAATAATGAAATTGAACTATTAGAAATTGCTGCTGCTTTAGAAAAAAAATCAGAACATCCTTTAGCTGAAGCTGTAGTTAATTATGCTCAATCTCAAGAAGTTAAAAACCCCCTACCTGAAGTGACTAATTTTGAAGCTATAGCAGGAATGGGAGTACAGGGAAATGTATCAGGAAAGTTTGTACAAATTGGTACACAAAGATGGATGGATGAGTTGAAAATTAATACTCAAAATTTACAATCAAATCGTCAACAATGGGAAGGGGAAGCTAAAACTACTGCCTTAATAGCTATTGACGGAAAATTTGAAGGTTTAATTGGGATTGCGGATGCAATTAAACCTTCTTCTGTGGAAGCAGTTAAAGCTCTACAAAGAATGGGTTTAGAAGTAGTAATGTTAACAGGAGATAATCAAAAAACTGCGGAAGCCATTGCCTCTGAAGTAGGTATTAAAAGAGTTTTTGCTGAAGTACGTCCAGATCAAAAAGCAAGTACGATTAAAGAAATTCAGCAAGAAAGAAATAGCCGAAAACAAAAGCATAAAATCGTTGCGATGGTAGGAGATGGAATTAATGATGCTCCAGCATTAGCTCAAGCAGATGTAGGAATTGCTATTGGTACAGGTACAGATGTGGCAATGGCAGCTAGTGATTTAACACTTATTTCTGGAGATTTACGGGGAATTGTTACAGCTATTCAACTGAGTCATGCCACCATGAAAAATATTCGTCAAAATCTATTTTTTGCCTATATTTATAACGTTTTGGGTATTCCTATTGCCGCGGGTATTTTATATCCCTTTTTTGGTTGGTTATTAAATCCAATTATTGCAGGGGCAGCCATGGCATTTAGTTCAGTTTCTGTAGTAAGTAATGCCTTGAGATTGCGTAATTTTAAACCAAAAGTAACTTTGTAATTGTTGAGGCTAAATTTTCAAACTGTACTAAGTAAATTCCCTCAATTCCCGATTTACTTATTCAATTATAATCGGGTACTTCTTGTTTAGTTAGTTTCAAGGAAAATCAAAAAATGAAGAGTCAAAACACAATTTTTACAGCAATACTAACCCTAAGTTTACTATTTGGAACTGCATCAGTTTCTCAGGCTAAAACAGAACCGATAGAAACAAATAACAATTTTGCTCGTATTGAACAACCTTTACCTTTGAAAATCTTAGTAACCTTGGGAGGATTAGGTTTAATTGGGGCTGAAGTATGGTGGTTTTTATTCAATAAAACTAAATCCCAAAAAGCTACTACTAATCAAGGTATTCAAGAACTGGAAATTATTGTTGATGGAGGCTATCTACCCGATAGAATTAGGGTAGAAGCGGGTCAACCTGTACGTCTTAATTTTTTCCTAAAAGACCCTAGTAGTTGCCTCGAAAAAGTCTTATTACCTGATTTCCATAAAGCCCTTGACTTACAACTCAATAAAACGACCTCAGTAGAATTTACTCCTACTGAAACAGGAGAATATACTTTTCATTGTGGCATGAATATGTTCAGAGGTGTTGTAGAAGTCCAAGAATCTAATCAGAAAGAAATACCTACTGCAAATCATAGTCATCATGTTCAAGCTTCCCAAGAAAAATCAGAATAAATCGGAGTATATGCCACAATTAATCAAGGTATTCAAGAAATGGATATTTAGGTAGAAAAAGGTTATCATCCAACCAACATTATTGTGAAAGCAGGTTTGCTTGTTAAACTAAACTTTCTGCGTAAAGATGAGAATAAATGTTTGAGCAAAGTTCTCATCCCTGACTTTAATATTACCTTAGATTTCCCCCTAAATAAAATAGTTTTAGCCAACTTTACTCCAACAAAACTAGGTTATTATCCATTTACCTGTGGGATGGAAATGCTTCATGGAATTTTAGAAGTTAAGTAGGTAAAATTAGAACACAAAATGGTTTTTGAGAGTAGGAAATGGGCTGGAATAGCTAAAAATAGATTAACTATAAATGTTGAGGATTTCAAGTGCTTTTCAGATACATGACCTCACGTCAGGACCAAAACCTTGTATAGACGTTCCATGGAACGTCTATACTGTGGTCTAGCAAAATGAAAACGGCTATAAAATCCAAAATCTAGACAAAGTAATGCACGAAAACAAACTCTTTAAACGCACGCGCATTTCCCTTGCTGGTTGGTATGTTATGGTAATGGGAATTATCCTGAGTGTATGCAGTTTAGGATTTTATGAAGCTATTCTCCATGCTCACAGAATTACTATTGACCGAGAACTTCGATCGGTGGGAAACACAATTCACGATAGTTTAGAAACTGTGCTCGAACAACCCGCACGGGTAACACTTGCAGCAACTCGCATCTTACCGGATTTTTGTTTGGTGGAAACATCCTGCGATACAACTCAAGCGCATCGGGAGGGAGTGCCCGAAACTGAAAATTATTATCTGCGCTTACTCGATCGCTCCCAAAATTTAATCGCAGTGGCAGGGTTACGACCAAAGGGGCTACAACTAACTAAAGCATTATCACAGCTAAAAACTTTAACTGCTAATGGCGAGCGTTATCGGCAAATTTCTCTGATGTTGCATACTCAGGATGGCTCGGAGTGGGGATATCTTCTAGTGGGGAGGAGTTTGCAAGATTTTGACGAATATATCGAAATAGTTACTTATATTTTACTGTTAGGTTTGCTAGTGGGAATTTTGTCGATCGCTGGTGCTAGTTGGTGGTTATCTGGCAAAGCAATGCGCCCTATTTATTTATCCTATCGGCAAATTCAGCAATTTACGGCTGATGCTGCCCACGAGTTACGAACGCCTTTAGCTGCTATTCGCGCTACTATTGAATCTACTTTAATGTTGCCAAAATTAACTGAGGCGGAAGCTAGGGAAACTTTGGAAATAATGGGGAAGCAAAATCAACGTTTATCTCAAATGGTGGCAGATTTGTTAATTCTGTGTCGCATGGATAGTGGGATGGAAAAGTTGCCCCAAAAACAAGAATATATTTGTTTGAATGATTTAGTTAGTGATATTACAGAAGAATTTGCTTTTTTAGCAGTTGCAGCAGAAGTAAAACTTGTGTCTGAAATTAGAGTTTCTCAACCTGTGGAGGTGATGGGAAATACTGAACAATTGTATCGTTTGGTTTCTAATTTAGTTGTTAATGCTATTAACTACACACCCCCAGAAGGTGAGGTGAAAGTAATGTTAGAAGTTAATGTTAATTCGGCGTTTATTCATGTCAAAGATACAGGTATTGGCGTTTCAAAAACAGAACAAAAACGAATTTTTGACCGATTTTATCGCGTGAATAGCGATCGCTCTCGTCAGACAGGAGGATCGGGATTAGGTTTGTCTATTGCATTAGCGATCGCTCAACTTCATCAAGGCACTATTACTGTGAAAAGTCAACTCAATCTCGGTAGTACATTTACTTTAAAATTCCCTTTTTTTTAGCATATTTAATCAAGTTTTTCGCTTTGGTCTTGTTCCCAATTTTAGAAAATATTGCTACAGTCACGGCATAGGGAAGAGGTAAACATAAATGTATGAATAAATAGAAAAAGATTTTAACTATTTAGAGTATCTGTGAGTGATATTTTTTTCTACTATAGGCAGAAAACACAGCTTAATATGTAATACCAAATCCGGATAATTAGTTGATAAAAAACTTCGTACCTTCTTTCCCTTTCCTACGGAATGCTGCGCAAACAGCATAAGTGCCTTTTGCACCCTGCCTTCTTTCCGCAGATACGATAAGTATTAACCGGATTCTATATACAGCACTTTGCACAACCAACTGGTACAGAGTTAATCCCAATTTTAAACTTACTTTTTCTAATCTTTTTTCTGTGCCTATGTGGATAATTAATTATTGTACCTAACCGTTACGCAAAGTGCTGTAATATCAAATCTGTTTAAAATGTAAAATCAACAAAATAAGTAGAGAAAGGTAAAAAAAATAAAGTGTTAAAATTCAGCCAAAATATAGCATCTAAACTATAATTTTTTTCCGATATGTTAGGCTGATTTGCTACTACATAATAAATTTGCATATTCCCAATCTAACAAGCCTACAAATAGTCATTATTATTTGCTTAGTATTTATAGGAATTTAGTCGAAATCTTTCTTGAGCGACTCGCGCATATTTTTACTTTTCTAATTATACTTGTGGGAAATTAAGCTAAAAAAGTGGTTAAAACCCTTATCAGTTAAACACTATATTCTTTAACGCAAACGCAATTTTTTATGATTCTATCACAATTTATAGCATTCCTCTTTGGGTTCTGAAAAAAATATCCTAGAAAAAGGGAACAGCTTAACTGGGAACAGGGGTAAGAGTTTCAGATATTTTCTCTAATTCATGGATTTATGACAAATGATTTAGGATTGTTATATTTATTTTTCGGAGAAGTCTATTAACAAAAATGTCTGAAAACTGACGCTAAAAACTGTTATCATCTTGTTTTTTATTGACAAACTAAGCAGTCCACTACGACCTACTAATTTCTGTCATAATAATAGAGGAGCGAACGCTAAAATTTACCAGTCTAATTATTGATTTGATAATTGAGAAATAACTCTGATTTATTCACTATATCTTTTTCATCTATTGATAGCAGTATTAATTCTTGATAAATAGTTATAAAATTTTATATTATTTGTTTATTCTTCGACCTTCGTTATTCCTTCTAAATAACTTGACATTTATTGATTTTATTGTATAATGCTGAGTGTCTAATTATCTGTTAGAAAAGAGCAGCATATTCGATCTAGAATGATATTAATGATTTTAATGTGAGGTGAAACATGAAAAATAAACTAACTATAATTATATTTAGTATGATCTTTTCCTTAATAAATCCTACCGTTGCTAGGTCACAGGGAGTATTACAAGAAATTGAACAAACTGGAGTCCTAAAAGTCGGAATTAGAATTGCGATTAAGCGCCCAATTAATACAATTACAGATATTTTAACTAAATTAGCAGGAGGAACATCTCCATTTATAGGAGTGACTATTTCTGCGGCAGATAAATGTAGTGGGTTGTAAAAGAAGTAAGAAAGAGAAAGGAAATTTTTGGGGGGGGTGGGTTTTTCAGATAAATTTTCAATTTTTATCTAAACTCATCCCTAAAAACTTTGATTTGCTTAACTCCCAGAGAACAAAAATTTCTTTTAGCCTCTAAACTGGATTCAGCATATATATAGGAGAGTTAGCTTTGACTGAAGATAATAACTACTCATCCCTTTCCGTAGCCAGTATTTCTCGTCAAGAATTACGGGAATTAGTTCGATCGCAACTACAAGCTCTGCTAGAGCAAAATAACCTCTCTGGAGCAAAAGCTCTGTTAATCCCAGTACAACCCGCCGATATTGCCGAAGCGATCGAAGGTTTACCAGAAACAATGCAGGTTATAGCCTTTAGATTACTTTCCAAAGGTGAGGCGATCGAAGTATATGAACAACTAGACTCCAGTGTACAACAATCTCTGTGTGAAAAGTTCAAACGCCAAGAAGTTATAGATATTGTTGACAAAATGTCGCCTGACGACCGCGCTAAACTCTTTGAAGAATTACCCGCAGCCATTGTCCGACGTTTATTAGGTCAACTTAGTCCCGCAGAACGCCAAGCTACAGCTCAACTGCTGGGTTACAACTCCGGAACAGCAGGGCGGATCATGACCCCAGAATACATATCCCTCAAAGAAGAATATACCGTCGCCCGAAGTTTAGAACTGATTCGTTCATTAGCCAACGTTACCGAGACAGTTTATTCTCTGTATGTCACTGACACTAACCGTCACCTTACAGGTATTCTGTCATTGCGAGATTTAGTCACAGCGCAACTAAATCAAACTCTCAGCGATATTATGAGTCGTGATTTTGTCTGCGTGCAAACTGGTACAGACCAAGAAGAAGTTGCCCGCATTATTCAGCGCTATGACTTTTTGGCAATTCCAGTAGTAGATAGCGAACAACGACTGGTGGGTATTATTACCGTTGATGACGTGCTCGATATTTTAGAACAGGAAACCACCGAGGATATTTATGCTTTTGGTGGGGTGCAGTCTGATGGCGATAACTATTTCCAGGTAAATTTGTTTACTGCTGCTCGCAGAAGAGTAGTCTGGTTATTTGTGTTGCTACTGACAAATAGTGTTACGGGTGGAATTATTACAGCTCAAGAAGATATTCTGGAAAAAGCAGTTGCCTTGGCAGCATTTATTCCGCTGTTAACTGGTACGGGTGGAAATGTGGGGGCGCAATCTTCAACTGTTGTGATCAGAGGCATGAATACCGATGAAATCTGGAAAATGGGGCCTTTTCAGGTGATTTGGCGCGAAGCACTCGCAGGGGCTTTACTCGGTTCAGTTTTAGGGATATTAGCAACTATCTGGGCTTTCTTATTTATTGTTAAAGGTAACTGGCAAATATCGGTGACAGTGGGGATAAGTTTAGTAGCAATTTCTATTTTAGCTTCTGTAGCGGGTTCAGCTTTGCCGTTCTTATTTCGTTCTTTTGGTTTAGATCCAGCTTTAATGTCAGCACCGTTTATTACTACTGCGGTAGATGTGCTCGGTGTTTTGATTTATTTCAATTTGGCACGAGTGATTCTATTACCAATATTGTAGTAAATGGATTTTCAAGTAAAAAAAAATGGTAGTGGTGCAGAGCAGGGTCATTTCATTCTAGATTTTAGCAATGAATTTACTTACTTTGAGATAGCGAAAGATAAATTGTCTAGAGCTATAAATAACCTATTTTTGTCAATACATAACATGGCACAGTTTAGAATGAAATAGCCCTAGGTTCAGAGTAATAGTATAAGTTAGGAGTTAGATGATTTTTTCACAGCTAACTCTCAAAAAACTCAATGATATTTGGCAGAATAAATATTTAGGTGAATATCACATTTTACTCCTGAATATTACTATGCAGGACTACCGGATAATTTATTTTTTGCTATTCCTAAAAACTACCAGTTTAGCGATTTTAGCAGGTCATTTCAAGTCCGGTTCATTAGTTCAGGACTTTGCGAAGGGATTTTATATTGCCTTATCCGAGATATAGGATGTCCTAAAGGTTATTCTACCAGAAGTGGAGTTGCTGCGTAATTCCTGAATACCAGTTTCAAAAAATATTGCTACAAATTTTTGGTAGGATTCAGGAGCCAGGAGGAGGGCAAATACCTTCATGATTTTGCAGGTGATTTTACTGTAACTATCTTTTATAAATATGGTTTGACCAGAGGAAATAGGCCAGAGCAAAAAACTTTTTTACCTTCCAATTTCAATAGGGAATCATAATTTTTAATTTATAGCAATCCTAAATCATTTGTCAAAAATTAAAACTGTCAAAAATCAAAACAAAGATAAGAGACTCAGACTTTTTATCTTTGTTGCCTTTTTCTGAGATATTTTTACACAAACACGCCGAAGACTGCTATGGCATTTATCGAATAACTGAAATACATCTAATTTTATTCTCTGCTCCCTGAAAATAATGAAGTATGTATCTCACCAAATTGAGAACCACCATAAACTAAAGCTAAAAATCAACATTTTTTTCAATCTCCTATTCCTTTATATTTGCAAATATAATATTAATAACTGACTACTAATAAAGAAATATGTTATATCGCCTGCGTCTTTTAGAAATTGCTGAATATCTTTTTATCACTGCCTCAGCTGTGGGTATTTTTGCTACTTCTATATTTAACAAACCAATTATTTATGCTCTAGCATTTGTATTTATTTCAGTACTATTAAATCTGGTTAATCGAAGAAAATTAGCTACACAAACTAAAGCAATTCAAATTGATACTTCGGGAAAAGTAGACGAATATAAAAACTCCATTTCCGAGATGATTTTGCAGTTGAACAATAGTATAAATTCTTTTAAATCTACTGCTGAAGCATTAGAAAATTATCAGGAAGATGGGAATATTCAATCTTTAATTGAGACAATAAAAAATTTATCTAAGCGATTGGATATTCATGAGCAAACTATTAAGTTGTTGCAAACAGAATTAGACCTAATTTCTCAGCAGTTTAAAAAACGACCTGAATTGCAGCAGATTAATGATTTAACCAGTGTTATTATTGACTTACAACAGTTTATTAATAAGTTACCAGAGTGGAGTGATTTAAGACAACGACAGTTTCAAAACTTGGAGGAAAAAGTTAATAATGCTTTACATCAGCTTTCACAGAATCTTGGTGATTTTCCCAATCAGGTTGATTTTAAAGAAGAAAGAAAGGAGGCAGATAAATAATAATAAATAACAATTAAATTGTGATGAAATATTCTGCCAATAACTTACTCTTAACTCAGCTAATTCAATAGATATTTGATACTAAGTCGGTTTGCTTATATTATTTTTGAAGGGAAGCAAGAGTTCAACAATTAATTATTAAGTAGGTAGGCACGAATAAACCTCACTATTTAATAAGATGTAAACCAGTTAAAACCCTTGAGATTGCTTCCCTAGCAGAATGCTGCGCATTCATGTCGCGAAGCGAAACCTTCCACTCCGTTCCAGTCGCTTCGGACATAGTGACATTTAATTAAGCGGGGCTACTTAATTATTAATTATTAACAATTACGTCTCTTTGAAAAGAAGAGGATTGACTAAAAGGAAAATTTTTTCTTTTCTCTTGGTCGAGAGGCTTTAAAGCTTAATTATTCGGTAATATAGCAATTCTTATACTGGTAAAGGGAGCAGGGAGCAGGGAACGGGAAATAAAAAAAGTGTACCTAACAAAGGTTGAGAAACCCTATATCATGTCTGGTTGAATAGTTATAAATAATTATGGAGGAGTCAGGAGTCAGGAGGGAAGATAAACAAGAAAAAAAGAGGGTGTAGGAGGTATTTCTCTCCTCATGTCAAAATGATAATTTATCGCTCGCGTCAGCGGAACGGAGTTCTATCGCGCTATTAAACTGACTCAATATTATATCAGGATTTATTGCTTTTTTCTCCTTGATAAGTAGAGGCTTTAAAGCTTAATTATTCGGTAAAAGCAAGGGTGACAATAATTATCATCAAACGAAAATTAAGGTGGCAAAAATTCACACTTAAATTAAAAATTCGAGGCTTGAATATATTTATCAACTGACATACATCGCTAATCCGAAGGTTCCAGATGATATTACCTAAACTTCTTACTTTGCTTGTACAATTTGTTCAGCAAGAAATCAATCCAAGATTTTTTTTACTCCATCGGCAACAAGATTTCAAATTCAGTTCCCACTCCTGGAGTAGAGTTCATATTTAATTTTCCACCATGCTTTTCAAAAATAATTTGATGACTAATTGCTAACCCTAAACCAGTACCTTTACCAACAGCTTTAGTCGTAAAGAATCTCTCAAAAATTTGCTTTTGAATTTCCTCTGGAATACCCGGCCCATTATCTACAATCCGAATCGAAAGCCAAGGACAATTTTCTTGATTATCTTGATTATCTTGATTTTCTTGAGTAGAGAGTACATTTGTTTTAATCTCATTAGTAGATTTGACAACATTTGGAACTGGATATTCAGAGATGCTTTTCATGTTAGTATGAATCCAAATTTTAGCCGGTTGACTATTCGGTTTTTGATGTTCTTCCAGAGCATCAAGAGCATTACTAATCAGATTCATAAATACTTGGCTGATTTGACCAGAATGACAGAAAATTAATGGCAATTCACCATAGTTTTTAATAATTTCCACCCCACTAGATTTCCAACGACTTTTTAAAATCAATAAGGTACTATCCAAACACTCATGAATATCTGTTTCTTGACGTTTTTTACCTTCCATGTGTGAAAAATTGCGGAGACTGCTAACTAATTGCATCATACGTTCAGACGAAACCTGGATACTTTTCATCATCTCTACGTAATCCTGTTTGAGAAATTCAAAATCAATCTCTTCCTTAAAATCTTCAATTTCTTCTACAGCTTCGGGAAGATTTTTTTCATAAGTATTAATCAATGCCATAAAATCTTGATAATAACCAGACATAAATTTAGAATTACCTGCCACACAATTAATCGGATTTCTAAGTTCATGGGCTAAACTTGCCACCATTTGCCCCAAAAGCACAAGTTTCTCAGTTTGAATGAGTTGTGCTTGAGTTTGTTGTTGCAATAAATCTTTGGCAAGTTTATGAATATAGGATTGAGCAATTAGTAAATTTTGAGTTTCTAAAATTTGGTAATTTTTCGGCGAAATTTCTACAACTATAGGTTCACAAATAAATTCTTGAGGTCTTTTTACCGCTTGATAACCTGCATCTACAATTAGTGTATCCCCTGAGAGCACTAATAATTCGTATTTGATAAAGTCATATAAAACATTAATAGAACGATTTAAAAAAATTTCCCTACCGTATTGACGGCTGATAATTTTAAGAAATTGCTGTTGAGAAATCATACCAAAAAATTTCCCAAGTTTTGTCAAAATTACACCAGGAAGAAGTTTATTTTTTTCAAATATTTGTGCCAGTATAATTCCTGGTTGCTCAATTTCAATTTCTACATTATGAAGTTGTAAGTCTTTTAAAGTAGACCCTAATTCAAGATTGTTATGTAAGTAAGAAGACATGGGTTGTAAAGAGTAGTTAGTTAACATAATAAAATTGGATTAATTGTGGAAATTAAGTACAAATAAAAAAGCTGAATTTACATCTTTAGCATTTATAGCAATCTTATTTGATTTGTGAGATATTCTCAGCTTTTAGGGAACAGGGAATGGGAAAAACCGAAGCAATAAAATTCTCATAAATCATTCCTGATTGCTATAGCTAGTTTTAAACATAATAATTACTGAATAGTTAAGGTTTAAAGCCTCTAATTTTAGTCTTTTTAGTCAATCCTCTTCTTTTAATGAAAAGTAATTGTTAATGATGAATTATTGAAAGAGTAAATATTTATATGCTTAAAATCATCAAAGCTAGATTAATCCTATATACCAATCTTCGGCGCGGTTGTGTAGAAAATATCCAGGCAACAGGCAACAACTCATTTAAGATAATGTTTTTAGATTGTTTATCTATTTGGATAGGAATTTATTACAAATCATTTAGGATTTTTGTATTACAATTGAACTGTTGATAAAAATCTTTAATCATCAGAGTGGCAGCCTCAAATTCTAGGGGTCGAGCAAATAGAAATCCTTGACCTAATCCACAACCCAAATTTTTGAGTATATCTCGCTGCAAAGGTGTTTCGACTCCTTCTGCAACCACATCCATATTTAGACTCCGAGCTAATGTAATAATAGTAAAAATAATTGTATTATCTGAACTAGAATTAATCCGCTTAACAAAAGATAGGTCAATTTTCAATGTATCAATAGGAAACTCATGGAGGCGACTTAGAGAAGAATAACCAGTACCAAAATCATCAATACAGAGTTTCACTCCTAAATCCTTAATCTGTTTTAAGATTAAGTCCCGATGTTCAAAATTTTCTAAAAGACAGCTTTCTGTAATTTCTAGCTTCAAATTACCTCCAGATAAATTATTTTTTTGTAACATAGCTTCTAGTTGTTTAACAAAGTCTGGAGAAGTCAGTTGAGGGATACTAAGATTAACATTTAAAACCAAAGACTTAAACTCAGGAAACTGTTGTTGCCAAGAGGATAATTGTTCGCAAGCTGCTTGTAAAACCCAAGCTCCCAGATCGTGTATTAATCCTGTTTCTTCAGCCATGGTAATAAACTTAGCTGGTGAAACTTGTCCGCGCTTGGGATGATTCCAGCGAACTAATGCTTCAAAACCTTTTAAAGAATTATTCATAAGATTAATAATAGGCTGGTAGTATAGGCAAAATTCTTTCTGTACAATTGCCTGTCGTAGATCGTTTTCCCAATACAAACGTTCTAAAACATCTACTTGCATATTAGGTTCAAATACAGCATATCCTTCTTTACCAAATTCCCTAGCTTTTTGCATAGCTAAGTTGGCATCTCTGAGCAAATCAGTAGGGTTATTATAGTCAAAGAAGCTGTAAGTAATACCAATAGTTGCCTTCAAAAACATCTCATAGCCATCTAATTCATAAGGATGTTGTAAATACTCGTCTTGGATACACTTTGCTAACTGAATAGCTTGAGATGGATTTTCTATTCCCTCCAATAAAATTACAAATTCATCACTACTAAGTCTTGCTACAAAATAATTAAATCCTAAGCAAGATTGAAGTCTAAAAGCAACTTGTTGTAGCAATATATCTCCCTTAGAATATCCCAAGCTGTCGTTAATCAATTTAAAACGATCAATATCAAGTAATAATACAGCATAGTGATAGTTTTGATAAGTTGATGCAAACTCAATTGCCTGATTAATTTGAGTAAATAATCTGGCTTTATTTGGTAGACCTGTTAATAAATCGTGGAAAGAATTGTACTGTAATTTAACATCCCTTTCTACCAACTTAGCCTGAGTTTCTTGTAACTCAGACATTGCTTGTTTCAGCTTGAGATTTCCTTGCTCAACCTTTTTTTCTAAATTTTGGATAAGTCGCTCTAATAAACCATTTTTTTCTGATAGAGTTGTTTGTAGAAAATACAATTTCAGGTGTAGTCTAATTCTCACTAAAACCTCTTCTTGTTGAAAAGGTTTAGTGATATAATCAACAGCCCCTAAAGTAAAACCTTTAACCTTATCGCATGTATCCGAAAGTGCGGTCATAAAAATAATCGGAACATTCTTAGTTAAAGGATTATTTTGTAGCTGAGAACAGGTTTGAAATCCATCCATTCCTGGCATCATTACATCTAGCAATATTAGATCTGGTAGAGCATATTTAACCCTAGAAATTGCCGTTTCTCCAGATGGGGCTACCCATACTTCAAATCCTACTTCATCGAGAAAATCAGAGAGTACTCTTAAGTTATCTCTATTATCATCAACAATCAGAATTATTGCTTTTTGGTCAGGTTTAGTATACATAGATTCTCTAACTTATGAAAATTTTAGTGCAAAAAAAAAGCTGTCATAGCAGAATATTTTACTCTTTTGCGAACAAGATTCATCAATAGCAAAAAATGAATCCTTCTACTCTTGGACTGCCCCTACTCCCTCCTCTGTTAAGTTCAGTTGAATGGGATATTTTTGTACTTGGAACTCCATGAAATTATCTGGTTAAATTCAGATGTTATTTCGAGCACTATTTGCTCAAACACAGTTCACAAAAATGATTTTGCTTGGGGACTTGTCGCATCAGTTAATCAAGCTTTTAATGTAATTTAATTTTAGCGAATACTTCCTCCTGTTGAAATAGATTTAATAGATTTATAATATAATCAACTGCACCCAAATTGAATTTTTCAATTTTACTTTCTAGACAGGGCTGTTTCATGTCTTCGTGGTAAATAATCAGATATAATATCAAATCTGCTAGGATTCGCTATAGTTATACCATTTGACTAAATGCTTGTCACATTTGAACAGGGAAAAAGGTTGTCCGAGGCGTTAGCGTAGCTTTGCGTTAGCGCCAGCTTTGCTTTGCTATAGCAAGGGGGATACTTAACAGTTAACAATTTTGGGTAGAAAATTCTGACCCCCGTAGGCTTCGCCTTCGGTAAAGGTAGCAATCTCCCATAATTATCTACAGCTAGCATTCCATTAATATGTAACACTCCCTTTTGTGACATTCTTAAAGTGAAATGATATTAGTTAGGAGTTACCTCCTCAGATAAGTGGTTGGACAAAATTAATTGTGTACTTTTGATAGTAAAGACCACCTTCAATAATTGATAATTGATCATGAATAATTGATAATTACCTCTCCCTTAAAGGAAGAGGATTGATACCAATGAGAAAATGGTTGACTTTTTCTTCTTAAAAGAAGAGGCTTTAAACCTTAATTATT
>JBARXI010000791.1:0-6791 GCA_049647275.1 Microcoleaceae cyanobacterium | reverse complement strand
ATTTAACTATTTTAAGAGATGTTTATATAGTAATGACTTAGAAAATTAGTAAGGATAAAAGTCATTGATTAACAAAGAAAAATTGCAGAGACTCCTCGAACTCGCAACTGTTTTTCTAAAAGTAGGTAGTATCGGTTTTGGTGGTATGCCAGCCATCATTGCTATGATCAAATTTGAAGTTACTGATAAGCGAAAATGGCTTACTCAAGAGCAATTTATCGACTTTTTTGGCGCTACCAACTTGCTCCCTGGACCAAATACTGTTGAGATTGCTACTCATGTTGGTTACTTGCAAAGTGGATGGTGGGGATTTGTTATTGCTGGTCTTTGTTTAGTTTTCCCATCAGCTCTAATTGCCATTGCTTTGGCTATTCTCTACAATGAATTCGGCTCACTTCCTGAAGTTACACCTTTTCTGGATGGGATTAAACCAGTCGTTCTATCTCTAATTTTAGTGCCTGTCTATAAATTGGGCAAAACAGCAATAAAACACTGGAGCTTGGCAGTAATTGTCATTTTTGTAATACCAGCATCAATCTTCGGATTAAATAACATAATTGTTATTCTTCTCGGAGGATTTTTGGGTATGTTTTGGCTTCATTTTTATCGGGAATTTACCACTGAAACTCCGGTAAATAGACTTTCGGAAAATGCTAGAATTCGATTACCAAAAACACTGATAATCTTATTGATACTTCTGGGAGTATTTTTATTAATTGATATCCTGACAACATCCGAAATTTCTCTATGGAAACTCAGTAGTTTTTTCCTGAAGGTAGGCAGTTTATTATATGGCAGTGGTTATGTCTTAATTGCCTTCCTACAAGATTTAGTAGATCAGTTTCATTGGTTAACTCAGCAACAATTGTTGGATGCTATTGCTGTCGGACAAATAACACCAGGCCCTTTGATTTCCAGCGTCACTTTTATCGGCTATTTATTATTAGGATTACCAGGGGCAATAGTGGGGACAATTTCAATTTTATTACCTGCATTTTTGTTTAGTGCTGCACTCAATTCTTTGGTTCCACAAATGCGTAATTTTCGGTGGACTGGTGAATTACTTAATGCGATTAATGTTACTTCTATTGCTTTGATGGCATCTGCTTTTCTGACATTATCTAGATCGACACTTATTAATTGGCAAACATTGTTGATTGCTCTATGTGCTTGTCTGATAAATTTTCGTTGGAAGGTAAATATTATTTTGATGATTTTTGCAGGTGCTATTTCTGGTTGGATATTGTTCAGATTTTAATTGTTATAGCGCTACGCGCTAGGGAACAGGGAACAGGGAACAGGGAACAGTAGACTCTCAAAGAGTTCCAGAATTTAGAAATGTCCTAACTAATATGCGTAGTGCTATAACTTGAAATAGGCAGTACCGCAAAATCTATAAGAATAAAGCAAGAATAATAAAAAAACTCTGAATAAAATTGCCAAAACAGCTTTTTTATCAAAAATAACTCCCTTTAGAAATACTGAAATTATCTTTACTTTTGTTTCTTCCTTCTTTCTTCCCTCCTGACTCCTGACTCCTACCCTTACGAAAAAATTGTGATTTAAAGCCTCCCCTTTTAAGGGGATAATAAAGAAAAATTTTCATGATTAGTCAATCCTATCCGCTTTCAAGGAGAGGTAATTATCAATTATCAATTATCCATTATCCATTATCCATTATCCATTATTGAAAACCCTACTTATTTTTTTCACCATGATGCCAAGGTTCTAAAAATCTGCGGATGGGGCGAATAACTAAATATTCAGATATCAAAATCAATACCACTGTCACAAGCACCCATGCCATTACTTCCGCCGTATCAAGATTAATTCTAGCTAGATTCATTTCTGCACCAATACCTGTTTCTGATGATAATAACTCAGACATTATTGCCACTCGCCAAGCCAATCCTAATCCAGATGCTATTGAAGGAAATAAACTTGATAATAAATGTGGATAATATAAGTCTAATAATAAATTTTTGATGGGGATTTTAAAAGTAAAAGCCATTTCAATTAGCTGTGAATTGATATTTCTCACACCTTCTACAGCACCAATAAAGATAATTGGTAAAGTAGCAACAGCAACGGTAAATATTGAAGTAGAATTACCAGTGCCAAACCAAAGTAATGCAATTACAATCCAAGCAATAGGTGGTACTCCTTGCAAAGCAGTAATCAGAGGTCTAATCGCTCGACTAATCAAAGGTTTTATACCAGCTATTATTCCGAGGAAACTGCCACTTAATGTTGCTATTGTGAAACCACTAATGGCATTTAAAGTAGTAGTTGAAATAGCCAGAGTTAATTTATTTGCCCTTGCCAAATTTTTCAGAGCGACTAGAGTTTCTAGGGGAGAAGGTAGAATGATTGAACTATAGTGCATTGCTAGTAGTTGCCATATAGTTATAAATCCTAGAAAGCCGATTAATTCAGGTAAAATAATTTGAATTAGTTTGAGTATATTTTTATCAAATTGCTCTGATTTCATCATCAACTTAATCATCAGCTTGACTCTTTTATTTTCAACTTGAATATAATCTTGACAGGATTTAATATTTGCTGCTACATATTTTCCAGGACCATACTTGAGCTGATGAGTCCATGGGTGACTTCTACAGGCGATCGCTTTTTTAAGTCACTATAGATGAACAACAGTTGACAAAGTAAGCAAAATGTTATATTGAAAATTATATATATATATAGATATATATAGTAATCCTGAATCATTTGTAAAATTATTGGCCTTGTTAAAAACTTCCTTCTTCTGCCTTAAAGTAGCCGATTTCTTTCACGAATCATTTCACATTGCTATATTTGTATTGACTCTGACAGATTGATATTCTAAAGATTATATTTATTAGTCAGAATAAATTATTTATTTGTGTGAGGCGAAATCTATGCAGCGAATACTAGAAATTAGACAAATCTTGATTGGTACTTTGGCAACAATGGCCAGTATAACCGTAATTTCCATTGGGAGTATACAAACTGCCTCTGCGACAGAATCGTATGTCCAACCTTTAGAAGAACTTAATCAGAGACGCGATCGCATCATCGCCAAATTAGAATCTCTTCCCACTCCGAGAAAACCAATCTTCTTTTCTGATTACAACAAAACCATATCAGAAGAACAAGAAAACTTAGTGGGTCAGTTGCAAGAAATCGAAATGCAAATATTAGTCGAACAACGGGCCAATGATAACTGGCGACAAGCATTAACCCTAGGTGCTGAGGCTGCAGAAGTTGGAGTATCACCAAATCCCACTGTCAATACTAGAGAAGAAGAAAAATATCTCTGGCAACAAGCTATCTATAACTTACAAGCCATACCCTCAGACTCATTTATAGCTGAAAAAACTACTAAAAAACTGAAAGAATATCAGCGCAGTTTAAATGATACCTCTTATCAACTAAACCTAACCAAATCAAACTTTTTAGAGAAAATTCGTAAGGAAAGTGGTCTATCTAGCAAAGCAACGATCGCTATTTGTAACCTGCGACGAAAATGTTTAGACCTAAACGGCAATAAACCACCCGCCAGCCCTGCTAGTTTAATTAAAGTTCCCATTGCTGTAGCATTAATGCAAAAAGTATCCAAAGAAAATATCAGTTTAGATACTCCCGTTTATGTCAGTAGGGGAAACTTTACTGAAGATGCCTCAGAAATTCGGTCAAGAAAGCCCTATCCCCTCAAAACTCTGGTCGGTCAAATGATTGACCACAGTAGCAATATTGCCACAAATCAACTTATTGATTATTTAGGACAACCTTATATTAATAAAGTTCTCAAAGACGATGGCTACAAAGTGATGAGTGTCAACTACAAACTCATGGGCAACCGGATCATGCCCAAAAATCCTGGTAAAGGTCGCAATACCCTAACTAGCAATGAACTGACAGATATGATGGTCTCAATATATAATTATGACTATCCAAATTCTGATGTATTGATGGAAGCCTTAGCCCGTCAGAAGGATAGGTTATTGGGATATGCTGCCTTAGAAGAATTGCCAGAGGTTAAGTGGCTTGGTGAAAAGACAGGACAAAATTCTCGCGCTCTGGGTACTACTTTAGGATTAAGTATTGATGGTGAAGTGTATGTGATGACTGTAATTGATAGTCGTGGTGGACGCGACCCCCAAATTCGTACCTGTATTAATAAGGTGGCAAAATATCTAATTGATAATGATGGTTTGCTGTAGTATCGATTTGGTTTTGCAGTTTTCCCCCTGACCTCTATTAAAAAGGGGGAGCCAGAAGTTACTACGCTTTTTACGCTTTTTATTAAGCGGGGGATATGGGAATTATATTAAGTCTCATTGAACAACCATAACAGAACTTACGCAAGGACTCTAAGTGGCTCCACCTAATTAAGTGTAAAATAGAAACTGTCTCTTAAGTTAGGTAGCCGTAATTAAAGGTAACTATGTCCGAAGCGACTGGAATGGAGTGGAGGGTTTGCGGAGCATTCCGTTAGGAAAGCAATCTCAATTGTTTCATTAATTTCAAAGTAGTTTCGATTTTACTAATTATTTGTGCCTACCTACTGATAATTCAAAAGATAATATTTTAAATTTAACAACTTTTGAAGTAGAAATTCTTTTCAACAATATTGATCGAGAAGTAGATTTTTCGGAAATTGAACAATAGCCTCATAGCCAAAAATTTTCTTTCCATTTCCTGACAAAATTTATCTCTAAAATACTAGAATGGCATTCTAAATCTGAATGCCATAAAAATATCATTTTTATTGATTTAATTTTGCTCAATCTGATGTTGCTGCATCCATCCTAGATAAAAATGATTGAGTAAATCCGTGGTATTACTAGAAGCTGGCATTATACTAGGTTCCACTAATTCTTCTAATAAAATATGAGGTTCTCTTTGCTTAATTTTCAACACTCCTAAACAAACTCTTGGCTCTGCTTCATCTTCTTCTTTAGATGGTTTTGTCAGAGTAATGGCTTGAATTACAATTGTATCTATAGCATCAGGATAATCGCTTGGTTGTCTGACTTTATCTGGTACCGATGTCGAATCAAAAGACTTAATCCAAGCTTCAGAAGTTAGCATTACAACTGCTGGAAAAACTGGATATCCCCAATTTGCATAAAATTCGCTACCAAATCTTTTTAATACCTGACGACGTTCTGTGGAATTATTAAAGTCAGCATTTTCACCTATAGGAAGAATTTGGTGACTTTTGTTAGTATCTAATATTTGAAGAATCGGTGGCATATTTTCCAGCTTTTCTTCGCGAAAAAAGTTTTGAATTGTATCTATTTCTGAACTAATAAGAGATAAAAAATCTGAGTCTGTAACAACTGAATCTTTGATATTTTCTAGCATAGTCTGCCTTATCTAAATTACTACTTTTTTTTCAGATGGCCACTGTTGCTTTACTTGACTTCATAATTTATAGTAAAATTTTCTATTTTTACGCTTTTACCTTAACTTAGGCTATGGCCATCTGTTGGTTAATGTATTTTAACATATTTTTAAGAAAAAATTCACAATTCGAGATTTTTTTGAGTTCAGAGCTGTTTCAAGGAAGAAAAAGGGTAAAATATGTTTGAGTTTAGGATGTACTCAAGTTGGGTTAATTGTCAATTATTTAATTCTTTGAATAATTGATAGTTAACTATGAAAAAAATTACAGATTGTAATCATTAAAAGCAAAAAAAATATGACTGCCACTTTAAAACCTAGATCTGATTTCGCTTCACAGTTAGTGAATGGAATTCTCTCTATTAAACCTCTAGCTAATTTGGCAAAAACTCAAGCACGAAAGATGATTATTAAACGTGCGGAAAAAATTGGTGTGCCCTGGCGGAAACAAGCACAAGAACTTTCGGAGCGTAATTGGGATCAAGAATGGGAAGCGGTAGAAAATCCTAATTTGGTATATCCAGAATATTATCTTGTTTCATTCCATGCTTATGAAAAGGGTAATATGAGTTGGGAGGCTGCAACAGAGGTAGAAGCAGCATCTCTAGGAGTTCATGCAGGAATTTGGCCGGAAGAAGGAATTAATGGGGATGCTAAATTTCGTCAAGGTTATTCTGATATTCTCAAAGCTGAAATTCCTGCGCCGAAAGATATTTTAGATGTGGGATGTAGTGTAGGATTAAATACTTTTTATCTACAAAAAGTTTACCCAGAAGCTAAGTTGACAGGGGTAGATTTATCGCCTTATTTTTTAGCTGTTGGTTTGTATCGTTCCCAAGCAGAAAATTTGGATATTAATTGGGTTCATGCTGCTGGGGAAGAAACGGGTTTGCCTGATGCTTCTTTTGATTTAGTTTCTCTTTCTTTGGTCTGTCATGAATTGCCACAAGTAGCGACTCGAAAAATATTTCGGGAGGCAAGGCGGTTATTACGTCCGAATGGTAGTATTGCGATTATGGATATGAATCCTAAATCGGAGGTTTATGCTACTATGAAACCTTATGTTTTTACTTTGTTGAAAAGTACGGAACCTTATATGGATGAATATTTCAGTTTAGACATTGAAAAAGAATTGATAGATGCGGGTTTTGTTCAGCCAAAAATTACTTTTAATACTCATCGCCATCGTACAGTTATTGCTAGAGTGAAATAGTAGGGGTAATTTCCTGCGGTTTATTAGTAGTAGGGTGAGCAAATCTTCTGATTAGTATCAATGCTAAATAACTGTAATATTTGCCCACCTTTCCAATAAATTTTAGCTTTTTGATTAAAAAAAGAAATGAGAGTGGGCAAATCTTCTGATTAGTATCAATGCTAAATAACTGTAATATTTGCCCAGC
>JBARXI010000790.1:0-1736 GCA_049647275.1 Microcoleaceae cyanobacterium | reverse complement strand
ATTGCGCCAGTCCTCGATTACCTTTGCTCCTCAGGGGTGCTATTCGAGGAGTGACTCCTGAGCCCTCGTTGTATGATTTGCTCATATAATTGAGTCATACGAGAAACTATATTTTTAGGAATACCTTGTGGGCGAGATGTGACTATAAGTCCTCATGAGCCTGTATTTTGTCAGGATATTAATGTTGCTACGGTCGGGTTGAAACACTGGTGTTTTGGTATAAAAGAGGGTCACCATGGTGATAATGAAATCTATATGAGTGGACAGATATGGTATCTGTTCGATCATCAGAATTTCTACTTACCTCTACTTCATCTTTAAACGAGTGGAGTTTAGACTAAGATGTCCTCCGAAAGCATATCCTCGCTGTCTTTACCATCAAAACTGAGATAGAAACCTTGACCATTCTCTAATTCTGGTTGCTGTTAATTGAACTGTTCTGCTACTTTTTAACAAAATTCTGCCAGAACACTTTCAACTAAATATTTAACTTCAAGTTCAGGTAGTAACTCTTCCGGTTCACTACCTGAAAATTTCTGTAACAATAAGCTTGAGAACACCGTATGTATAAAAATTATTCATGATGGACTAATTCTCCTAATCAATTACCCAATCTCCATGATATCGCCAATATTGCTCTAACGAAGCCTGGTTTAAATCATATGCTGCAATCCATTTTTGTATCATAAAAATATATCCAAGTCGTTGAGGTTTACAAAACTGTAAGCATAGCCCTTGATTGAGTTGAGATGGCGAAATCCAACCGTGATGAATTAAAATTTTACCCAGTTTTATTGCTAATCTTATCGGTCTGGAATCTCTATGAGGCTAACAGTGTACGAGTTTTGATGAACCCATGCATTGCTTCAACTTATAAGTGAGTTAGATCCCATATAATTAACCTGAAACTTCTGGTTAACTAGCTAGAAGTTTTTGGTTTTTCAAACTAAAAATATTTGAATTTATGGTATCATCATAAAAATTCGGTAAGTGGGAAACCACCCTCTTTTAAGCGGTGGATGGAAACGACTCGACGGATTTTAATCCGTAGTCAAAAGAATGTGTGATAATTAATTATCAACATATACTGTATAACCGGATTCTATATGAGAGCAGGGAGAAAAGCTCACCGAATGAAACCTGAGTCCGATATAAGCAAATTAGCTAAAAAGCAATTGCAGAGAGGCTTACAGGATTTGATAGTTTAACATTAATTTATCAATATGATCGGCAATGGAGAATCAGTGGTCTCTGGGAAAAAATCAATGGTCAATTAAGGGAGTTGATACGTCTTAGGGAAGGAAAAAAAGCAACACCTACGGCTGCAATCATTGATTCTCAATCTACTAAAACCACGGAGCAAGGAGGATGTAACGGCTATGATCCGGGGAAAAAAGTCAAAGGTCGAAAACGACACATAGTAGTTGATACCTTGGGACTTTTGCAAGGGAGTAGTTGTACATTCAGCATCTGTTCAAGATCGGGATGGAGCAAAGATCCTGTTTGAAGAGTTACGCCAAAAATTTCCCTTTCTCGAATTAATTTGGGCCGATGGTGGCGCATGGGACAATTAGAAAATTGGGTCAAACAGTTTTGTCCTTGGATTTTAGGGCGTTGGTGAATTGAGCTATGAACGATAAGGAACTGGAACATCTTTCCAAAAAAGATAATGAATCAGTAAACCGACAGAATACTTCAACATTTCAACCGACTTTGAATAACACAAAGTTTTTCGG
>JBARXI010000789.1:0-12676 GCA_049647275.1 Microcoleaceae cyanobacterium | reverse complement strand
GTTTTGAGATGGAGTGAAAAAAGCCCTCGCCTCCTTTCAGAAATAGACAAATCAAAAAACCCCAACGTTATAGTTATTTGATTGATATTTTATTCATCTATTGTACAAGAGTTTTGAGATGGAGGATGGAAAGCGAGTGCGGAACCTGATTCCTTTCCTGATTTTATCTAAGAAATAATTTGACTTTTCAACCACTCATACCACTGATTTAAACCTTCTCCACTTGTCGCAGAAACCTGAAAAATATTCATATCAGGATTTACCTGTTTTGCATATTCAATACAACGATTAACGTCAAATTGTACATAAGGCAATAAATCAATTTTCGTCAGAATCATTACCTGACTTTCCCGAAACATATAGGGATATTTAATCGGTTTATCTTCCCCTTCAGTAACTGATAGAATCGCAACTTTACAATTTTCACCCAAGTCAAATAAAGCCGGACAAACCAAATTTCCCACATTTTCAATCATCAAAACTGAATTTAAAGGAGGGTTTAATTCTGTATAACCTTTCTCTACCATTGCCGCTTCCAAGTGACAGCCTTTACCCGTATTAATTTGCACCACATTACAACCAGTCTGGCGAATTTTTTCCGCATCATTAATAGTTTCTTGATCGCCTTCAATGACGCTAAATGTTAACTCGGATTTTAAATCATTAATCGTGCGAGCTAATAAAGTTGTTTTGCCAGAACCAGGAGAACTAACTAAGTTTAATGCTAGAATATTTCGACCTTTAAACCAGCCTCGGTTTTGGGCAGCTAAAAGGTCATTTTTCTGTAAAATATTCTGTTCTAAACTGATAGTAGTTCCGTGCATTTTGGCATGAACTTCCGCCGTTTCGTGATGATGATGATTTTCCTGGGGAGAGGTAGGATGTTGGTGAGTATTTGTATGAGAATGAGTGTGAGTAATGACAGTACCATCTGGCAGAGTATGAGTATGGGAATGATGGTTATTTATTGCCGTTTTTTCTCCTGTTTGAGAATTAGTAATAGTAGTTTCATTATTATCGGAACAACCGCAAGTTACACACATGATTTTTGTATCTCCATTTCTTTAATTTTTAGTTTTTGATGTTTGATGATATTAATTCAATTGAAAAAAAAAATCAATCTCTGTTTTCAGTTTTTTTGCTAATTTTTTAACCTCCTCTAAAGATAACTCTAAATAAGTAAGTAGGTCTAATTAAACGTTAAAAAAATGTAGGGGCAGATTTAGCCTAAAGCCTTGATATTTCCGATTTATTCCGAAAAACCCGCCCTCAACTTGTTGCGTTTATTTATGCTCACCTATTTATTCAGCAATAATTTATCAAGTTAAACCTAAACGAATTATACTAGATACAAATTTTAAGTTAGCTTCATCTTTAACCTTCAGCAAAAGCCTCTCGATCAAACTTAGCTTTTTTCAATTCACTTAAAGTAAACATAAGTTTAATCTCTGTTTTCAGTTAATTTTACTAACTTTTGAACTGCCTCTATAGATAACTCTAATGATTGAGCAATAATTTCTAAGTTCAAACCTAAGCGAATCATATTAGATACAGCTTTTAAATTGGATTTTTGCTGTCCGATTTCTTCACCCTCAGCCAAAGCCTCTTGATAAACTTTAGTTTTTTTCAATTCACTTAAACCTAACATCGCTTCAATCTCCTTTCTGGTTTTTTGGGGTAACTTATAAACAATAATTGTTTCAATCAGGTCAATTAAATCTTGTTTAATCTTTGCCTCAGTAATTTCCTCTTTTGCTTGAGAAATTAAAGATTTAGCCAAATTAATAGCTTGAGTTTCTGGCTTAATTACCAGTTTAACAACTCCTACACCTAATGAACCAGTTACAGTTTCCTCCAATTCATCTAAATAAATCCGTTGGACTTGACTTGAGGCTAAAATATTCCCAAAATGATGATTTTGCTCCCTTTCAATTTTACGACTGGGATAAATAACCACAATGTGCCAAGGATTAGGTGGTTGATATTGTCGCAAAAAGAGAAATAATTCGGCAAATAGACGGTAATAAAGGTTATCATCGGGTTGAAATTAGACTTCAACGAGGTAAAAAGGTTTATTAGAGTTATTGTCAGTTGGTAGGAATAAACCATCTAAACGAAAAGACAATTGTTTGACTTCACGGGAGGTAAATTCATAAGTTTTAGTATCGGTATTAGGTTGGTTAATTAATTCAAAGAAAATTGTCGGAAAGTTGAGAAATATTTGATAGAAAATACTGTCTGTTTTCACAATATTTATAGTTTATGTATGTAGTAGTGGAAATATTTTACTATGTTGCATATAAAAAATAATTGGTGATTATTACAGATTATAGTCAACAGTTATAGACCTCCTGTGGCAATCTATATTAATTTTTATGATGTTTGTCCTTGAAAATAATTCAATATTTTTTGGTCTTAAGTGACTAATAACGAGTCATGAACTTGAGCCGTTGCTACAATAATTTGATCGGCTGGATTGGCATTAAATCTAGATAGTCGAGTGGATTGTATAATAATTTGTAGGCTAAACTCTAGCAATTGAACACCAGGATAATTGAGGGCGAGTTTGAGCCATTCTTCTACAGAACACTCAAAAGTTAATCTATTTTTCTCAACTAACTTGGCAATTTCCCAACAAGAAATAATACTAATTCCTAGACCGTTTACTTTATTTGCTTCTATAATTTATAGGTTTTGGGGAGACAGTTTAGGATTTTCATCAACCCACCAAATCCAGATATGAGTATCTAGAATAATCATGTTAATTTTCCCCAATCTTCTTGAGCTACTGCTTCATAAGGTTCATCATAATTAATGACTTTCCCTCGCAAAGGTCGTTCTTCTGAGGAAAGCTGTTGTAAGGAAGTTGAGTGCATATCATTTTTAACTGTTTGTAGAATTGCTTCAATAATCAGTATGCGTTCTTCGATAGATGTTCCTTGGAGTTTTTTAAGTATTTCTAGTTCAACCATGTTTTTAATTATTGATTTTTTGTTTGCATAAGTGTCAGTCTAGTCAAATTTTTTTACTATATAATTAATGTTTGTTTTGTGGTTTATTAGTCATTTGAGCAAAATGTTCCATTAACATTCGATGAATAAATATGTAGCCACCACCTACTTTTTGGAGGAATATACGTTCTGCTGCGTAGTCGAGAAAACTGGCATAATCCCAGGGTATTTTATTGTTGCGGTGGAGGACTCCATCTAATTTTGTATCTCTAGTGATACCCCAATCTTCGATAGTAGCTCCGGTGAGTATTGCACCTGTTAAGTCTGCTTCATCTAATTGAGTTTGTACTAACTTTGCTCTTGATAAGTCGGCATCCTGGAGGTTTGCTTCGTTCAGATCGGCACCGATGAAACTAGCATCAGCTAAGTCTGCACCTTGTAAATTAATACCGCGTAAATTTTGGTAGTCAAAGTTTTGGTTTTGAATCTTCCCAGTAACAACTAATTGACGAATTTTTGGATTTGCTAAATAGCTTTCTCCAAGACGAAGGTGATTAAATTTTCTCACATCCCTCCAAAATACATTGTGGAGAATAGCATAGCTAAAGTTAGTATTTTGTATGGTAGCTTGAAAAAAGTCTAAATCAGTTAAGTCAGCTTTTCTGAAACTTGTGCCACTCAAATTAATAACCGTCATTTTTATCAATTCATTGGTTATTGCTAAAATAACAGGAATTAAGCCATGTTTAACTTTAGCTATTGCTCCAGATACAATTCCTGCTCTAGACCCTCTAATGGATATGAGACTACCAACGATTAATACCCAGAGTAAGGGTAATAAAGCAGTTGTAACTATAACCCTAGAAATAGAACCTGTAATAAATGTGCAAAATAACAGGGTTAAAAAAAAGGAAACAGCAATTCCTATCCCTATAACTGTATTAATAGTGGCAACCAATTCTTGAATTGTTGATGTTCGACCATGAGCAATAAAAACAATGGCTGTTGATAATATAGTAATTACACCTAAAACAACTCTTGAAGAATTAGACAGTGCTGCTAAAACCAGCAGGATAATGACTACCCCAGTATAAATAGTAAAGTGCGGTTGTTGTAATCCAGTTTTAACCCTACAAAACTTTGCACTTTTAAGATTAGCATTTGTAAAATCTGCTCCTCGAATATCCGCACCACTGAAATCTGCTCCCGAAAGGTTTTTTCCTCTCAGAGATTCACCCCTGAGTTTTATCCCTTGGAAGTTTCTTTCACCTTCTCTATATTGTCTCAATAATTCACTAGCTTTCATTGCATAATATTTGACAGTTATTTTTCCGAGTTTCCAAATATAGTATTATTTTTCACCCTTGATATTCCACACATTATTCTTCTACCTCCATTTCTTTAATTTTTAGTTCTTGACCTTGAATAATATCAACTTCAACACTGTTACAAACATCACAAACGCCGAATGGTTGCTCTAAAGAAATTTCTGCTCCACATTGACGACATTTTCCTAAACCGGGAATTTTCAGAATTTCTAATGTTGCGCCTTCTAAAACAGTACCTTTACTACAAACGTCAAAACAAAATTCAATGGCATCAGGCATAATGGCAGAAAGTTCTCCTATTTCTAAGGTGACTCGTTTGACAGATTTATCCATAGCATTTTCGGCAACTATGGCAACTATATTTTGGGTAATTCCTAATTCGTGCATATTTACAGCATTTTCCAGTTTTTCAAATAAATTTTAAGCTAAAAATTTGGGAAGAAGGAGAGAACTTTCAGCATCAAAAATTTAGTTTGAGACTATTTATATTGACTGATGAAAAAAACTATTTTCTCTCTCCCAAAAAAAATGTCAGTAGTAGGCGATCGCCCACCACATTTTTTAACTACAAAAGTTCATCAGGGTTAATACCTCTTTCCCTGAGAAGTTCTGCTAGTCGGTCAGCTCGTTGTTTTTCTTGTTCTGCTCGTTGTTTTTCTTGTTCTGCACGTTGTTTCTCCTGTTCTGCACGTTGTTTTTCCTGTTCTGCACGTTGTTTTTCTTGTTCTGCACGTTGTTTTTCTTGTTCGGCTCGTTCATCTCCAGTTAACAAAATATTCCCCGACTCATCACACCATCTCAACCAATCATATTCTTTTCCTTCAAAAATACCATGCCAAATTGTTAAACCTAATCCCACTTGAGACAAATAAAAATTTCCTAGCTCTACATAACTATTACCTCGTAATTCGTAGACTCGTAAAATAGTTTCCCCTAGTTGTTTAAGTGGGTCAAAAACGACATAATAACCAACCGCAGCAAAAGCATAATCTTGTAATTTACTACCTAGTTCATTACCGATTTTATTAGAGACAATTTCGATAGCTACTTCTGGAGGTTTGCCAAAGGAAAATACAAAATAAGAACGATTCTGTTTTTGACTCCAATCTTCTGGTACTTTGACTCGTAAACTGAGGAGAATGTCTGGTACAAGTGGTGGTATTTTATTGCCATAAAAAAGCCCGACATTTGCAGTTACTAAAAATGGTAAGTCTGTTGAAAAAGAACTATATAAAGTAGTAGTTAATAGTCGTTGTTGTTTCTCAGTAATTAAATTCTCTACAGGAGTATCATCTTCAGTAATAACATCACTAATATCTGGTTCTATAAATTCAAAATATTCTGGTTGATTTTTGAAAGTTTTTGGGGATGATTCAATATTTATTGGCGTTTGTGATGTAGACATAATTTTTTTCCTTATCTCTTATTAAGTCAAAAGAGGAAACTATAATCAATTATATTCCCGATCGAGAAGAAATGAGTGAAAATTATCATCATCGTTGGGCAAAAGAAAGTCTATCTATGGAAAATTGTTAAAGTGCACTGAAAACTTAAGAGACCGAACTCTTAAAACTACAGTGGAATCTGAATAAAAGTCTCTAGTTACTTAATGGTTTAGATCATTCTTCAGTTAGTAGAGATTCCTCAATAAATCTGAATTAAAGCTTTAGATAAATAAAGATATTTACAAGAATTTATGAAGAAAAAAAAGAGTTATATTCATTGGTTTAGAAAGTGAAAAATTCGATGGTGAATTTCACCTATTGTCGGCCAGAACTATCTTTCTTTGCCCGTACAGTTTTGGCTCGCGATTCAACATTGATGCTAGAAACTTTTAAGGCGGTCACTATAATAACTTGAGCGATCGCCTAGATTAGTAGGCACTATATATAGTGTCTTTGCGTATTGCGTAAGTCCTGAAAATGTTTAATTCAAGACTTCCCTTGGCAATATCTCTCTCAGATTATGTAAAATATGATGATGTATCTATAAAAGACCCTGAATTAGTGGGCAATTATGGTGAAGATTATAATCATGTAAGATTTCACTTTTTATCTCTCCAAAAAATCTTTGCACCTAAGAATATTCGTTATACTAAAAAATATTTGAGAGATGCTCAAAATCAATTTTATTTAGATGAACTAACCAAGAGAGTTACCTCCGAGTCAGAACATTTAAAAACATTTCAACACTTTATAGGATTTTGCAACATGATTAAGCAAGAATTATCTCCTTAAAACAAAAATCTGTAGAACATTAAAACATACTTGAAAAATTATACTACGGTTTATTCTAGCTGCTACAATAACTTTTTGAGTTTGGAAAAAGCTCCAAACTATTCAAACTAAGTTATATCATGTGCGGTTGAATACTGATAAGTATAAATAACTTAGGGAGGAGTCAGTCGTAGGGGCAATTTTGGTCTGAATGCGGAGCTAACATGGAAGGCGTTTCGGCACGCCGACATGGAAAAGGAAAAGGCAGCTCCTCTGGAAGAGGCAGCATGACCTTTGGGGAGCATCACCTAGGAAAGGAAATTGCCCGTACAGGAATCAGGAGTTTAAGAGGGAAAAAAGGAGAAAAGTAAATGTGATTAAAGTAGGTAGGTACACAAAATTAATTACACATACTCCTAAGCTAAAAAGCTTATGTTGTATATAGTTACATAAAATATAAGTGAGTAATTAATGAGTGCTTAAACACTTATTTCTTCCGTAATGTCAATTCTTACATTTTATTTATAACTGACCCGTCCAAACATGATATTAATTTTGTTAGTGGTAGTTTAAAGTAGATTTGTTTAATATATTTGGTTGTGAGGTTTATGGAATTTTATTTGGTCAGCCCTTGGATAGCTAATTTTTGTTGGATTCTCGCTTCCATCTTTTTTGTGGAAGTGGTGCGAGATGTTTATCATGTGGTTTCTCATATTTGGTCGCCCTTATATAGGTGGCACGGTTGGCATCATCGTGTTTTTCGCCCAGATTTGACTCCTGTTAGTACAGAAATTTACCAAAAAGCTACTTGGTATCACGATGTCCCAGAGTCTCTAGTAATGTTGACTTTTAGTCTGTTATTTTGGGGGCTCGCTTTTGTTTGGATGCCTGCTTATCAGTGGGCTGCTTTGGCGGGGGTTGTTTATACTTTGGGTTTCTTTTTTCCGGCGATCGCTCGTGCTACTGGCATTCCTAAAGTTGACCAACTCACAGATTTAACTCATCTTCCCGGTTCATTCTCAGCGCCTCCGGGAAATTGGTTTGTTAACCGCCCTTACCACTGGCGACATCACTTCGATAATCAAAATGCTTATTTCTGCGGTACCCTCACATTGGTAGATAAACTCATGGGCACAGCACTTTCTCTCAAAGGTAAAACTGTCGCTGTTACAGGAGCCTCTGGAAGTTTGGGGCGATCGCTTCTTTACTATCTTCACAAAGCAGGAGCAAAAGTTATCGCCCTGAGTTCTAGTAATCAAACTATTACCTTAAATATTGGTGGTCAAGACTTAGAAGTAAAAACTATAAACTGGCAAGTAAGTCAAGAAAATAATTTAGCAGATTTATTTGAACAAGTGGACATTCTAGTATTAAACCATGGAATTAATGTAAATGGAGAAAGGACAGCAGAGGCGATCGCTAAATCTTACGAAATTAATACTTTTTCTAGTTGGCGAATGTTGGAAATATTCCTCAAGACTGTGAGGACAAATACTGATATTGCTCGAAAAGAGGTTTGGGTCAACACTTCAGAAGCAGAAGTTAATCCTGCTTTTAGCCCCCTCTATGAATTAACAAAACGGACACTTGGAGATTTAGTTACCTTAAGACGATTAGACGCTCCCTGTGTAATTCGGAAATTAATATTAGGTCCTTTCAAGAGTAATCTAAATCCGATTGGGATCATGTCTCCGGACTGGGTAGCTCGGCAGATAATCAGATTAGCACAGGCAGATGTCAGAACAATTATTGTGACAATTAATCCTTTAACTTTTTTCGTACTTCCCGTTAAAGAATTTTTTGTTTCTACCTACTTTAAATTGTTTAGTTCCAAATAATTTTTTACAGAGTATTAAGGCTGTTGGCTTGCTTTAATGAATAGCTATCAGCCTTGAATTTACAGCGTTTTCCGTTGTTATGAGGTACAGTAACAACACTTAGCAAACCAGTTTTTTAAATGTTGAGGATTCATTAACTTCAGTGCCATGCCAGATGATTATATCAACCATTTCTGCTGTAGTTGGAGAAAAACTTATTAGAAAAGATTTCAATTGCGACCACCATAATTCAATGGGATTAAAATCAGGAGAATATGGAGACAAATTTAAAACTTTAGCTCCTACTGATTCTATTCTATGTTCAATTGATGCTAGTTTATGTGCAGCTTATATATCCATTACAACTACTGCCCCCGGCCATAACTCTGGCAGCAAAAAATGTTCAATAAATACTTTGAATGCTTTGCCATCCATTGAATTATTTATTGTCATTAGTGCTACTACTTCTTTCATACTTATTGCACCAATTACTGTAACTTTTTGACCTCGATAAAATGGCTTCGTTTCATATATTCTAGTCCCTTGCTCGGAACCTGCATGAGTTCTTGTTAAACCCAGGATTACACCTGTTTCATCTATAAAGACTAAATTTTTTGGCTCTATATCTTTCACCAATTCCTTCGTATTCTTCCCGTAATTTTTGTACTCTTTCTGTTCCAGCTTGGCTACTGCGGAATGTTTTTCTTGAGTGCGTCCTTATTTCGAGGAAACCCCAGAATTACGCACTCGCTTTTTTACGGCTTAATCCCAGTTTTTGTAAAGCTCGAAACATGGCAGTACGACTCACCCAATTTCCAGTTTTTAGTGCAAATAATTCACATAATTCTGCTCCAGTTGCATCTGGATGTTCTGACAGAAGTTGTTTTAAATCTAAATCTGCATTTGTCAGATGACTAAACCTTGGTTTCCCACGTTTTAATGGTTTTAAATTTCCATCTGTTTTGTGTTGCAAAACCCAGTTTTTGGACTAAACTTTTAGTAACAGAAAATATGATTGCCACCTGGCGAATTGATATTTTCTTTTGAATATGTGCAGCAACTATTTTTTCCCGGAGTTCTGTTGGATATGACTTCATAGCTATATCGTCAAATTCTTATTTCTAAGTGTACCTCATAACTTCGGAAACTGCTGTATGATAGTTTAACGGAACTGTCTCTGCTGTATTGTTTATATTTTTATTCACTATAAGTTCCGTCATTAAAAAATCTACAGTTTCCCTTTTTACCCAACCTTTATTAACTGCTATTTCTCCAAATTTCATACCAGTCTGAGTTTGCTCTTCCAGGATGAGATTAATTTTTACATCATCCAAAAACCCAGCTAGTTTCAGGTATTGACCTAAAGGATACTTGTGCGACTTCATTTTTAATATAGGTAGTTCCTCTGCAAAGAAATCTACGGTTTTTTTAGATAGTAATTTCAAGTTATCTGCAATAATATTTCCAAATTTTTGGTGACGATAGTCAGATTGATGTTGTAAAATTTGCTTTACTTGTTCAATAGATAATAAACCTGCTTTATGTAGTTTTTGACCAATTGGTTGATATTCAGAGAAAGTAGTTATTTTAGAAAAATTATGATTATATAGACCTAACTTCTGTTGTAAAATTAACCATAAGAAAGGCATATCATCTACTAAATACCTTTTCCATAACCTTTTTGGTTCTTTTGCTAGTCGATAAAACCATTCTAGCCCCGCTTCACTCATCCATTTAGGCGATCGCTCAACATGACCTGCTTCAAAATCTATAGTTGCCCCAATCGCCAAAAATACTTTAATATTCTTTAAATAATGTTTGTATTTTTGAATCCATTTTTCTTGTTTCGGTGCCCCTACACCTATTGCTAAAACAGTAGCACCAGAGCTATTAATCATATCAATAATTTCCAAACATTCTTTTTGTTTATTTTCAAATCCGTAAGATGGAGAGTGAGCAGCAACTACTATTTCTCGATCTACTTTAGCGTTGATGTTTTCCTGGGCTTTCTTCGCCACACCCTCTTCTGCTCCTAACAAAAATATTTTCGTATTTTCGCGATCTTTATGATATTGATAAAAAGCAGGAAATAAATCTGAACCTGAAATTTTTTCTTTTAGAGGAAAGCCAAGTAATTTAGAAGCATACATCAATATTTTACTGTCACATACGCGATAATTAGATAGGTTGTAAGCCTCATAAAAGTTACGATCTTTCTGTAACCGAACTAGATGGTCTACATTAGGTGTAAATACTACACCTCCAGTTTGATCTAACCGCTCAAGTAATTCTTGTTTAGACAAATTATCTATCGAAACATTAAGTATATTAACTTTCTTTAGCTTGCCAATATTTTCAATATTTTCTATCTTTTGTTTGTCTAGATTCCGGGGGAATTTCATAGTTGTTGTAGATCCTATAGGCATAATTTTTTTCCTCAATTACTTTCCGATTATATTAACCAAGCAATAATTGAACTTACATCATACTAAAGTCGTAATTTTTCTTAATACTTATTTACTACTATCCATTATCTATGCTTAAATTATGTATGTAGTTTTTAATGATGTCTTAGTTTATCAAAAAATATAGCAGATTTACATATGATATATCTAGTTAAATCATTTTTATTTAATCTTTTACTAGTGAGGATTATTCAAGAATAATCCTCCTCTCCCTGTATCTCAAGCAAAAAAAATTAATTTTAAGATTTAATTACAACCTCGACAAGTAGTAAGTACCTAAACACAATTAATTACCTAATTTGATTGGGTGTATTTTTTACAACATAGGCTTTTGAGCTTTAGAGTATGTATCATTAAATTGGCATGACTCAACTAGTACAACACCATAGAATTGAAGAAGGCAGCGGTAGCAGAAGGGAAAATTGCATGGGGATAGTCAACAACCTGCCACTTCGTGTCTACAAACCCCAACCAATTTTAAGCACCCCTTGTAAGGTGGGATATTAAACCCACGAGAGAAAAGATCGAGCTACTATATTTGACTTGTCGCGCCAATAGTCAAGCAATGATTAAAGGTCGGCCAACTTATGCCATGCGGTACTAGTAGCCTGAAACTTCTATAATTTGGTCGTTTCTTTTCATAAATCACCAGAACTTAAAAAAATATTACGATTAACGGTTAGTTGTAGATAAAATCATCTTAATTTTACAAGTCACTTTTCAACAACAATCTTAGTAATTAAATCTTAAAAGATGATTTTGGGAAAATCGTCAAAAATATTACTAAAATACTATGAGCTAAACAAATAAATCGTAAATTCTATGTGTATGTATACTATGTAGTATAGTTTTGTCAAACAAATGATTAAGTTGGGTTAAGATTTAGTGAAATTGATTAGTCTAAAGTATTGATGGCTTGACTTAATCGCTCGTATTTTTTGATTTGCTTGTAAATCATAAAATTAAAAATTAACTTGATAACTACTTTAAATTTTGTCTTCTAAATCTATTACCCATGACTCTATTATTAGACTTCATCTTACTTGCCACAGCCTTTGGACTTTTCATTCCAATCTTAGTATTATTCATAGAATGCAGTTTAGCCCTTTTGCCAAATAAAGTTGACAGATTTGATACAACATTACCTTCTCCATCAATAGCTGTATTAGTACCAGCTCATAATGAAGCATCTGGCATAGGTACAACCCTGTCAGAACTATCACCACAATTAAAAGAAACAGATAGACTAATAGTTATTGCAGATAACTGCCAAGACCAAACAGCAGCGATCGCGACCCGCCATAACACGATTGTTCTCGAAAGAATAGACCAAGAAAACAGAGGAAAAGGTTATGCTCTAGACTATGGCCTCAAGTATCTTGAACCAAATCCACCAGAAATATTAGTGATAGTAGATGCAGACTGTGTATGTCACCAAGGGACAATAGAGACAATTGCTCAATTGGCCAATTCAACACAACGGCCCGTACAAGCAGTTTACCTTATGGAGAAACCTCCAGCTCCTACGCCAAAAGACTCAATTTCCGCCTTAGCATTTATGGTCAAGAACCTAGTTCGTCCAATAGGGTTAAGTCGATTAGGACTTCCTTGTTTATTGGGAGGTACAGGCATGGCTTTTCCGTGGCCAGTAATCCAGAAAATCTCTTTAGCAAGTGGCAATATTGTGGAAGATTTGCAGCTTGGTTTGGATTTAGCTATGGCTGGAAACCCTCCTATACTTTGTTCTGAAGCAAGGGTAATAGGTATCTTACCTCAAGAAGAGGAGGCGGCCAAAAGCCAAAGAACTCGATGGGAACATGGTTATTTAAAAACCTTACTAAGCCAAGTTCCTAATTTAGTTGGAGAGTCATTTCGTCAAAAGCGTTTAGACTTATTGGC
>JBARXI010000788.1:0-9474 GCA_049647275.1 Microcoleaceae cyanobacterium | reverse complement strand
GTGAATTAGTCAGAGAAAAAAAAGTTAATCCGATGTTAACTGAAGTAATTAGTTTAGAGAAAATACCAGAGGGATTAAATCGTTTAAAAGGTCGTCATGTGCGGGGAAAAATTGTTGCTGAAATTGGAGAGTAAAGTATTTTTTTTAGTAGTAGAAGTAGAGAGTAAATTGCCATCAATATCCAAAGCACAAGAGGCTCAAAAATCTGTGTTCGTAGTTGCACTTTAGCGCCCTAATTATCTTGATAGAGAAGTTAGCCCAACTACACGCTTTTTGAATAAAGAGCAGCTTTTAAAAATTTATAAAAGGGGTATCCGGATTTTTCGATAAGTCTGCCGAAAAATACGATCGATGCTGCTACTAAAGTTTAAAGGATAAATATGGCTAACGAAAATGCAATTGGACTAGCGGAGTTGATTCAACAAGTCAAACAGGAATTACTTACCCAGGCATCGGATAGTGAAACAGATATTCCTATTTTTGCCGTTGATTCTGTGGAATTAGAGTTACAAGTGACGGTGAAGAGAGAAGGAAAGGCTGGAATTAAAATATATGTTTTCAAAGTGGAAGGAGGTAGCAGTCGGGATGATGTCCAGATCGATCGAATATCTGTCATAAATTACTATTAGGAAAAATGTCTAAGGAATGAGAAGAAAATAAAACCTGAAAATCAAGAAAAGCTTGATATTATCTCAATAGAATTATATGGCTAAATTGCACTTCCTGATTTCCGGTATTTTGATATTTGTCTTTAGGCTTCAAAGTGACTTTGAGTTTAAAGACTTTAAAGATTAACAAAAAAGTCATATCTGCAGAAATACCATAAGCATTTACATCCGCAATTACCTAGTCTACTTTACCGAATAATCAAGGTTTAAAGCTTCTATGTTCAAGGAGAAAAAATAATTTTTATTTTTAATCAATCGTCTTCCTTTTAAGGAGAGGCAATTGTTAGTTCTTATAATTATTGAAGACTACATTTTTACAGTACATATCTCCGAGCATTTATCTGAAATTCCTGTGAAAAAGTTGTGACATCTTAATTTTCAGAGAGGTCAGCTAAATATTCCTCATACTTTTGCAAATTAGATAAATAATCATAAAAATTAGATTCAACCTATTCTATAAGTTTTTTGCTTGTGATTTAGTTCAAGTTTTGTTCTGATGAATTTTTGCACATTGCCTGGTTGATATTACATTTTGTACCGTTATTCTTTAATTAAATCCTGCTCTACAAATTACTTTCAATCACCAGGCGATACTCACTCTTACGCTTGACACCCTTCAACTGTTCAACAAAAACCTTATCCTTAAAAAACTGAACAGTAGGAGTAGACATCACCCCAGCATTTTCAGCAATTTCCGGGTCTGTCTCAATATCAATCTCCACATAATGAACTTTCCCATCAAACTCATTTACCACCTTTTCCAAAATAGGTTTCAAAGAATGACAAGGAGCACAAGTAGCAGCAGAATACTTAACCATAATTAGGCGATCGCTCTCATGGTAAAGCCTCCGCAAAGCATAACCCCCCACATGGTGAGTAGCATTTAGGTCAAAACTCTTAGCAGTATCAGCAACTTGCCCATGCTCCGACTCCTCATTAGACTGCTTTACTACTTCTGCCTGGGCAAACTCCTTTGCCAAACCATTCTCTGATAACCATCTCTCGGCCAACATCGCCCCCATACAACCACTACCAGCAGCAGTCACCGCCTGACGAAACTCATAGTCTTGCACATCACCCACAGCATAAATACCTTCAACACTGGTTTTCACAATATCTTTAGTCACCACATAACCCACTTCATCCAATTCCAACTGTCCTTGAAAAATTTGAGTATTAGGAGTATGACCAATAGCATAAAACAAACCTCTCACTTGTAACTCCCGATCTTCTCCTGTCTGATTATTTTTCAGTTTCACCCCTTCCAAGCTATTTTTACCATATACATCCACCGCCTCAGTATGCCAATGAACAGTAATTTTTTGGTTTTCCAACACTCTTTGCTGCATTGCCTTGCTTGCCCGCATCTTATCCCGACGTACCAACAGATGAACATGAGAACCATACTTAGTTAAATATATAGATTCCTCGGCTGCCGTATCCCCAGCCCCAATAACTGCAAGTTCTACTTCCTTGAAAGCTGGATTAGCACCGTCGCAGATGGCACAAGCAGAGATACCGCTACTCCAAAATTTTTCTTCATTAGGTAGGTTGAGTCTTTTGGCAGTCGCCCCAGTGGCAATAATAATGCTGTGAGTTTTAATTTCTCGTTCCTCTGACTTGACTGTAAATGGGCGCTGAGTTAGGTCTACCGAAGTAACATCTTCTGTATATAGTTCTGCCCCCCAGCGCAGAGCCTGGGCTTTCATTCGTTCCATGAGCTGAGGTCCGGTAATGCCTTCTGGAAAACCGGGGAAGTTCTCTACTTCGGTGGTTGTCATTAGTTGACCCCCTGGTACGCCCCCCATTTGGTAGCCTTCAAATACTACTGGTTTGAGATTGGCACGTCCGGCGTAGATGGCTGCGGTATAGCCTGCTGGTCCGGAACCAATAATTACTAAGTTTTCTACTGTTTGGTTACTCATTTTTGGTTCAAACTATTGACTATATTTAATTTAAGTAGACAGGGGTTAAAATTTATTCAGGACTTACGCAAAGACACTATATGTAGTAAATCAAAACTATAACGTCTTATATATGTAGTGTCGGTCGCCTCAAAATGCGTAAGTCCTGTTTATTGTTATAGCGTTATTGAAGAAGCAGGCAGCAGACAGTATAAGGTAGAAGAGAAGTAGTTTTTTTGTACTTTCTTCGTTAATGTATATATTTAAATATCTCCAAAAATACCGATTTTAGAACGGTAACTTCAATAATTAATAATTAACAATTAATAATGAATAATTACTTCTCCTTAAAAGGGATAGGATTGACCAAAATGTTTTTTTTTCCTTTCTCTTGGTCGATTGGATCTGACCCAGGTTTCCTCACCATCCCACCCTACATTCATTAATGGATCATGGATAATGAATAATGAATAATTATTTCTACAGCAATTATTAATGATTCGGGAAAGCTTTCAACCTCGATCTATTAATTATCAATTGTCAATTATCAATTAACAATTATTGCTCATAGGCTTTAGACCTTAATTATTCGGTAAGGGTTTTAAAACCTTTTGTGGAGATGTCTATTGGATGGAGTTGGCGATCGATCTGAATATCCTCTAAATTTTGATTTAAAGTCTTTGTCGGCTGGAAAACTTTGTTACGGCTTAGAATCAAGCCAATTTAAGCGTTTGTTTTTCCACTTCAGAATATTTAGCTTGATTGAGCGATTAGTTTAATCGGTATTAATTGGTATCAGAACAAGAATTCATCAAGATTCTAATATATCTAAATATATAAGGAAAGAGAAAAATTCCTAATTTTCTCGATCCGACTTGTCTTGTTTATCTTGGTCGTTTTTCTCCACATACGATCATTGTAAGCTGAAATGGTATGAATTAAGTGGACTTTTTCTGTTGTTTTGATAACAATAACAAATATTTCTAAAGCGATAATTTTAAAATTTAAATGTTAAGCCAATTATTAACAAATGTAAAATCTGGGATTTATTGACACTATTCTCAATTATTTTACGATTTTACTTAATTTGCGGTCTATAATACTATTTTTAAGGTCACAGGCTTGTTATAACTAGCTACTAAAAAAATCTCATCAACTGTATACAAACCGTTAAATATTAAGTAATTTGAATTTTAATTTGTGGATATAAAAAAACAATTTTGCTAGAGACAACTTAACAATAGAGGCCCAAAATTTGACAGAAAAATAATTTTGTGCATATATTTTTGTTGCTGATAGCCATTCCTTACCGAATAATTAAGGTTTAAAGCCTCTCCTTTCAAGGGGAAATAAGGAAAAGTTTTCCTTTGAGTCAATCCAATCCGTTTCAAGGAGAGGTAATTGTTAATTATTAATTATTAATTATTAATTGTTGAAGGATAGCTTCGCTAACGTATTCAAATCAAGAAAAATTATGGAAAGAATATTAGAACCAGAAGTAATGGATAGTTGGGAAGAGGCAGAAGAATATGATTCAATGGACTTTACTGAAATTAATCAAGCTTTTGCAGAAACAGCCCTAGAAATCGGCCCTAAAAAAGGATTAGTTCTAGATGCAGGTACAGGTACTGCCAGAATACCTATATTAATTTGTCAGCAACAACCAGAATGGCAAATCATTGGTATTGATTTATCAAAAAATATGCTGACTATTGGAGATAGAAATATTGAAAATGCTGAATTAAAATCTCGGATAAAATTAGAATTAGTAGACGCAAAAAAACTACCCTATCCAGAGCATCATTTTGAGATGGTAATCTCGAATAGTATTGTTCACCATTTGCCAAACGCATTACCATTCTTTGAGGAAATTAAAAGAGTGTTGAAGCCTGAAGGAGGAATATTTATACGAGACTTACTTCGTCCAGAATCTCCAGAGTTAAGGGATAAATTTGTAGATAAGTATGCTGTAGATTGCAATCGACATCAACAGCAGTTATTTAGAGATTCTTTACAGGCTGCTTTTACTATTGCTGAAGTGGAGAAAATATTTAGAAAGCTTGGTATGAAAGAGGTGAAAATTTATCAATCTTCAGACAGACATTGGACGGCAGAAAGAAAATGGTCAAGTCAAACATAATATAATATTTAATTGGCGTTGCATATTTGTGGGATGAATTGTAGGCTTGGAGAAAAAAGAAGTTAGAAGTATTAAAGATGAGATTTACCAGCTCAAAAAAAATTCATCCCTTGATTCAGCAACGCCTTTAATTATAGGTCATTTGATGTATATTTTGATTGGTCAAGACTGATTTAGGACTGCTATATTCTTACTTGTCCCCAGAGAGTGTTTCTTTGGTCAGCTAAGAAGAAACGAAGCAATATGGATTTATCCTGTTGCGTAGTATCTACTTAGAATCCCCTTGGCAAGAGCCAGGGGAGTAGTCAATACTGGTTAAATTCTACTTGATTATTTGTGGTCTTACTAAACCGGATTTAGTAGAAATCATTTGGATAGTTTTCGGAAAACCAGTTTAAATATTGCTCAAAATAAACTCCATCTGGATGAGAAAACTTTGCAAATAAACTCTTTCTAGTTTGGAGTTTTATCATGCCATACAACCACAAATAATATGAAATACCACTACTCTATTCCTATCGGTTGGACTCCCGATGCGGTCAATTTTCTTGCCCACGGTGTGATTAACCCTAATCTTGATTCATCTTCACACCAATATTTCACCAATGGATATTTTTTGAATTATTCTATGGAGTCTTTCAGTAACTCTATAATCTTTGTCTTAAGTTTTTTTTGTGCCTTGCTACTTAATATTTACTGAAATCAAAGAAAATATTTCGAGCAGGAATAAATCTTTTTATATCATATAGATTATTTTTTGTCAAAATATTTTTTTTAATAAAGCGAAATTACATAGCAATCCTAAATCATTTGTAAAATTCCTGGACTTGTTAAAAACTTTCGGCTTCTCCCTTCCCTTCTGCCTTCTGCCTTAAAGTAGCCGATTTCTTTCACGAATCATTTCACATTGCTATAGTTATACTCAGAACTCAATTGCAGCATTAGGCCAAACATCGAGAGAGATTATCCGACCCTGAATCTATGAATTATGTGAAAGTGAAAAAGTAAATATAGTTGCGCTTTGCTTAAGACTAGTTATAATACAAAAGACTTTTACATAAATTAGGATAACCATGGTTAAAATAATTTAAGTTATTAATATTAAATTTTCATAAAACTAATAACTAAACGACTCGATCGGGATAACACAATAAAAAAATTAGTTTTTAGATGGTTGGAATCTCAATATTTATCAAATATCTCTAAGTCTAAAAAACGAGAAAAACATAACCTAATTGTCATCCCAAAATACTGAATATCAAAAAATAGTCATTTCACTTATCAATAACAAAAAAATTACAGATCAACTTGCTAGCTAAAAATTAAAAGTGAGACAATTCATCTCCAGAAGATAAAACCTTAAAATAAAAGCTGGTAGCCTGGAAATATAACGCTTATGGAAATACCGTTTGATATTACTCTGCTGATTATTCTCACAGTAATTAGTGGTATAGGAGCCCAAGTGTTGGCCTCCTACCTGAAAGTTCCTGCTATCGTCTTCTTGCTACTCTTTGGTATCCTAGCAGGGAAAGATGGTTTGGGCCTAGTTCATCCAAACTTATTAGGTAGTGGTCTAGAAGTTGTAGTGTCTCTGTTTGTCGCCCTAATTTTATTTGAGGGAGGCTTAAACTTAGAACTCAGGGACTTAGGAAGAGTTTCCGGTAGTATCCGCAACTTAGTGACCACAGGTACCTTAATCACATTAATCGGTGGTGGTATGGCCGCTCACTGGTTAGGTGAATTCCCATGGTCGATCGCATTTCTCTATGCCTCCCTAGTAGTAGTGACAGGGCCAACAGTAGTAGGGCCTTTACTCAAACAGGTCTCAGTAGACCGACAAGTAGCTACTATCCTAGAGGGTGAAGGAGTTCTAATCGATCCTGTAGGGGCAATTCTGGCAGTATTGGTGCTGAATATTGTTTTAAATGATGGTGCCGATCCCCTAGGACTATTTAGAGACCTAGTTGTCCGCTTGGGAATGGGTGCTCTGATTGGTGGTGCTGGAGGCTGGTTATTAGGATTCACCCTAAAAAGAGCAAAATTTATTTCTGAAGAACTAGCAAATCTGGTAGTTTTAGCAGCTCTATGGGGAATGTTTGGTCTAGCAGAACAGGTCCGTAGCGAATCAGGACTAATGACTACAGTAGTAGCAGGAATTGTAGTAGGTGCAGCCGAAATTCCAGAGTTACGACAATTAAGACGGTTTAAAGGACAACTGACAATGCTAGCTGTTTCAGTATTATTTATCTTGTTAGCAGCAGACTTATCGTTGGCTAGTATCGTTGCTCTAGGTTGGGGAAGTGTATTTACTGTTTTAACTCTGATGTTCCTAGTTCGGCCACTCAACGTACTGCTATGCACCTGGAACAGCAAACTGAATTGGCGACAAAAAATGTTTGTGAGTTGGGTTGCCCCTAGAGGAATAGTTTCGGCCTCAGTTTCCTCCTTATTTGCCATCTTGTTAACTCAAAAAGGCATCAATGGTGGTGACTCTATCAAGGCTTTAGTATTCTTGACAATTATTATGACTGTATTTAGTCAAGGACTAACAGCCAGATTTATCGCTCAAATGTTGGGAATCACTTCTAGTGCTGCTAAAGGTGCGGTGATAGTTGGTTCAAATCCTTTATCTCGATTAATTGGGCGTATTTTTCAAGACCGGGGCGAATCAGTGGTAATTATAGATACAGATGAGGAAGCTTGTAAACTGGCCGAGAAAGAAGGTTTACGAACATATAAGAGTAGTGCTCTAGATACTGATGTCCTAGAAGAGGCTGGTTTGCAATCAGTGGGAACATTCCTGGCAATGACTAGTAATGGAGAAGTAAATATAGTATTAGCTCAAAGAGCAGCAGAAGAATTTAAGCCACCAAGAGTATTAGCTGTTTTTCCCAAAGATCCCGACCAAAAAAATCAAAATGGTAAAGATAAAGTTCAACAACCATTTACTTCAGAGTTAAATCTGAAAAGTTGGAATAAATATCTCTCTGACAAAGAAGTGAAACTAGGGGAAACAGAACTCAAACAGTTAGGCTTTGAGTTTCAAAAAATTCACCTCAAAGCACTGATCCGAACTAAAGAGTTAGTACCACTGTTAATGGAAAGACAAGGAAATCTTCAAGTTTTGGCGGCCACAGAAAATTGGCAGCCTAGAGATAGGATTATTTATTTGCTCCATGACCCGAAACCAAAACTGCTCAAACGATTATCTGGTTCTCAACAGTCAGCTTTAACTATAGAAAAACATCCTGCTGTTGAAGAAGTACCTATTCCTTCTTCGGTTCTTGAGTCTGATAATGAGACAGTTCCAGCTAAATAATTGAGCTTGACAATACAAGTCAACCAAATGAAGTAATTCGACAATTATAGCGGTTTTCATTTACCTGAAAATGAACCACACAGGAAAAAATATAACTCTTGTCGGGCAGTGGATGCAATATTTATACTCTTTAGTCTGCCTTTGTGAAAACCGCTATAAGTAATATAGAATCAGGATAATTAGTTATCCTATGATAAGTGGAGTCACCGAGTCAGGAGTCAGTACAAAGGAACGATTAAAATATGGGAATTAGTAGGGGTATTCTATGGAATATTTATATTGAGTGAAGATATTGAGTGCGATAACTGTATAACCGAATTTTAGATAATAACAATTTCAGAAAATATTGCTAAAGTCACCACACTGTTCAATAAAATAGCCGTAGCGACCATAAATATGTTCTGAACAAATAGATATCTCCAGAAAAGCTTCTGAAACTCTTACGCTACCGTTCCAAAATCGGTATTTTTGGAGATGTTTAATGTTAGTGTGAGAAAATACATCTAATATCATGTCGGGTTGAATACCTATAACCCACATTCCGCACGAAAAAATGTAATACATGAAAGTGGGAAAACTTGAGTAAGTATTTATGCTGTTGTGAATAGTGGAAGCAAACTCAATTTTGTGGTTTGGGATAATGTTACCCATCCGGCAGAGCGATCGCGTAGCCCAACGATGGCAGTGACCTAGAATTGTCAATGCTCAAAGCTAAAATAGGTAAAAATTATCGCCATCATAGCTCTGCTAGTTAAATACTTCCAGTCCAGTCGATCATTTTCACATCTCAATGTTCTGGTTCGGCTCATCATCTCTCAACTCAGAAGATAATATCTTTGACAACTCGGAGGAAAGAATTTTAATAGCTCTAAACGCTCTGAAGTTAAATTAGAAACTATCTTCACCACAGAATCAATTAACAAATGAATTGACTGAAAACATTGAAATATCCAACGCAAAGTTGGTCTATTAGTAGGATGACCTAGTTGATTTTTTAAAGTAGATTTAGCCCGCTTTAAAGTTTGACGCAGTTGACGCTGGCCTCAAGTATAAACCAATAAACATCAGCCCATAATTAATCCCAAAGCTTCAATTCTATGGGGAGATTTGAGAAAGACACTATCAGTTAAAAACATCGGGTCTTTGAGAAAACTAAACCCTCGTTCTACCGACTGTTGTTCTTTGTATTTAGAGAGCATTTCAGACCCAGTTAATTCTTCTGTATTTAAAATATTAGTTACCAAGATAAATCCTCCGGCACTTCGTTTCTCAATCCTAACTTTTTCTTCACAAATAGCTACTGTAGCTTCAACTTTGAGAGGGAATGCTGACCAAGAGAGGGAATGCTGACCAAGAGAGGGAATGCGCACTCCTGTGAGGCAACAGGTGAAACAGATTCACCCCGTTCCTTGTACCACATTAACCTGGAATCTGCTGTATAAG
>JBARXI010000787.1:0-2633 GCA_049647275.1 Microcoleaceae cyanobacterium | reverse complement strand
CAAGTCCTTAAATCAATTAATTCTTGAGTTGTCATCAGTTATTTTCCTCCTGAAATTAACAATTAAAAATGCTACTTATTTCTCCTACCAAACTTCCAATCTTCTCCACCGGGTAATAAAGTCAAATCGTGCTTAATAACTGCTGACAAATCATTAGCAGAATAACTGTAAGTTAAGGCTAAAAAACTTTGAGCAGTTGCGATTGCAGAATTCCTATCCACCATTTCTTCCAGTTGAAACGGACTGTAAACACCATTTTCAACCTCCGTGCTTGCATCGCCAATAGCACGTTCTATAGCATTTTCTAACATCTCCTCCCATTCATCTTCTTTGATAAAATAAGAGGTTTTATTTGGCCTCAAATTCAAGTCTTGAATTTCAAGAATTGCATTGCGGATGGATGCTGCCCAGGAATTAGTTAAACGTTTTTCCACCTGATTTTTGATTAAGTGAATTAACATCACAGTTAAATAGGATTTGATTTTTCTGATGATGTCTTTTTTACTCATAGCATCCAGTTCGTCAACAATTGCTAAGGCATCGTGATTTCTGCCTTCCATAATGCAAGTCCTTAAATCAATTAATTCTTGAGTTGTCATCAGTTATTTTCCTCTAAGCTATTGGTAGTTAAAAGGGGAGTAGGGGAGTATTTGCTGCATGAGTATTTCCTCTAGTTATTAACTGATCGTATCATAAAGGTGTAGTAAAATTAAGCAAGTAAATTAGAATAACTCTATGATGAAACTTACACCAGAACAGATTGAAAACTTACGTTCCGAACTGGCAGATAATGCAGAAGCTCTTGAAGCTCTAGAAGTAATTGAAGAGTGGGATGGCGACCTCGCTGATGCTGCTGAATCTATAGCTACCCGTAATGAAATTGAAGGAGTGGAAGATAATGCTGATTTGCGTTGGTTTACAGAGAAACTTGGGCAATGTCATGGTTTTATTTGTCAGCCAAAGTATGAAAATTTGAGAGAAAAACACTTGCCTGCACTTTTGCCACCTATAGCTGAGTTATTTGCAGGATTACTGGGATGTCTACCTGGAGTAGCGACAGTCATTGCTACTCCATTTGCTATTTATATTATGAATGAAGGGATGGAAAAATTCTGCAAATCTTACCCTCCTAAATCCTAAGTTCCTGTAGCTACAGAAGCTGCCCAATAATAGGGTTTGGCAAACGGATAAGGTTTGCGCTTAATAGCAGCATATAGTAAATCATTGAATTTGCCGCGATCGCGCTTATTGTTTTCAAAGATTTGGGCTATCAAAAGCTTGAATCTTTGGCTTTTTTGGATTCTTGCCAATTTTTTACTGCTGAATGTTCGCAACCAGTATTGAGCTTTAACTAAGGCTGTTGAAACATCCCCATCTCCTAATGTTGGTAGTCGTTTCAGGTTTTTATAGAACTTGATAACTAGCAAAGCTGTAGCAAGAGGATCGACTTTCCAGAGGGTGCTGACAACGCTAGGACTACCTGCATATAGGAAGCCACTTGGTAAACCGATATATTCATCTAAGCCACTGGGTAAGTCAGTATCTTCTTTATTTCCTGAAAGAGTCATCCCAGTTTCACAAGCAGAAAAGCTGACTATACGACATTGACTCAGGTCGAGTTTAAATATTTTGTACAAGGTTAGGTCTGCATCTGCTTTTAAGTTTCCTTCAGGGTCGCTGAGGAGTAGAGCAGATTCTAGGGGTGATTCAAATTTGAACTTGCCATGACAGGAAAAGTGGAGACAGTGAGCAGAGCGGAGTTGCTCTTTGTTTTGATTCAGCTTTGCTTCTGTTGCTTCTGCTTCTGCGAGAATTATACTATCGTTGGGGTCAAAGTATTGTCGAATTTTATCAACTTCTAGTTTGGAGCCAAGCAAGGGTTTTTCATCGGGTCGAGTTGGGTTTTGGATGGCAAATAAGTTCTTGAAGTCGGGGCGGTGTTGTTGTTTTGTTAGTTTGAGTAACTGGCTGCTAGGAGCATAACTGACTCCTCTTTCAAAACGGTCTAGAAGTAGCTCTTCATTATAGTTTGATAGGGGTAGGGCGTGGAGTGGAAATAAATGCAGAAAACGGTGGGGAATAAGAATTAGGCGATCGCATTTAATTCCTGGTTTGTCAAATATGGCATCTATTTCAGAAAGAATACTATCAAGATTGAGTATTTGAGCGAGGTCGGTGAGACGAGTGAATAGATTGCTTATCCATTGGCTTTTTTGTTCGCGGTAAACATTTAGATATTCTTGCTCCCAATTTTCCAAAGTTTCCAGGTTTTCGGGAGAAGATTGTGGTATAATTATTGGTTGCTGACTGTGACTGGTGACAATAAAAGTAATAATTTCATCTCTCGTAAGATACCACTCAATAATTGCAGTGCGTTCATCAATGAGGCTCTGAATATCTCTAAAAGGAATGGTTTCTACTTTTTGAGTTATAGTGAAACTAGAGTCATAGCGATCGTTGATTTGCTTGAGTAGCTCATCTAGTTGCTGTCGCGACTGCTGTAATTCTTGCTGTAGTCGTTTCCTTGACTCCTCTAATGAAGGTCGTTTTTGCTCATCCCTATTTCCTGATAGTTGGTCTGTGGCTACTTGTAACTCTCCTTCCAATGATGGAATGTTTCGTCGCAGTTCGTC
>JBARXI010000786.1:0-4270 GCA_049647275.1 Microcoleaceae cyanobacterium | reverse complement strand
CTGACTTGCTAAAAATCAACCATTAACCAACAAAAAATCTGAAATATTCCCAACAACCTCTGACATCTTCTCTCAAAAATTTGCACTTACTCAGTAGTAGGTTGAGAGGAAAATGTAAGATTATCTCACAGACCAAAAATTCACAGATAGGCAAATAGTAATTTATCTAGATTTAGAGCAAATTGTTTGAGATTTCCTTACCAGACCTGACTTGCTCAATTGGTATTTTATATCGTCAATCAAAATCTATCTGTGAAAGAATCAATATTTACCGAGTTACTGAATAATTGGAAATAATAATCAGAATTTTATTAGTCAGACTTGTTTGACTATAATTAGATTCTTCCGGCTGACTTTTCACTCTTATAATCAACCCCTGTAATGACTAAGTAGTTAGACAGAATTAATTACACAATATCATGGCTTAGAATCAGAAAAAAATCATCAAAGTAGAGTTTGTAAAGAAAACAAAATTTATCTTTGTTCGATGAGAAATTAAGATTTCCCCACCTTAACTACTTGAGAGACAAAAGTTTAACAGGTGAGCAAATATTCATTATTCTGATTTATGGTAAAATAATTCAAATTTGCTCACCCTACTTTGCTCGATCAAAATAACATTTGTTTCTAAGATTAAATAAACCATTCACAAACAAACAAAATGAAATACCCAAAACAACCTTTAACATATCCGATTACTCAGAAAGCAGATACAGTAGAAAATTATCATGGTGTTGAAATTGCCGACCCCTATCGATGGTTAGAAAACCCTAACTCAGAAGAAACTAAACAGTGGATAAATGCTCAGAATGAAATTACCTTTAATTATTTAGAAGAAATTTCCGAACGAGAAATAATTAAAAAACGACTGACTAAAATCTGGGATTATGAAAAATATAGCGTTCCTTTTAAAAAAGGCGATCGCTACTTTTATTATAAGAATGATGGGCTACAAAACCAAAGTGTTTTATATACTTTACCTACTCTTGATGCTGAACCAAAAGTTTTGATAGACCCGAATAAATTATCGGAAGATGGAACAGTTGCTCTTTCTGGAATTGCTATTAGTAAAGATGGCAAATTAATCGCTTATGGTATTTCTAATTCTGGTTCAGACTGGCAAGAATGGCGAATAAAAAATATTGAAACAGGGGAAGATGTACCAGATGTTTTGCAATGGATAAAATTTTATCGACCAACCTGGAGAGATGATAATCAAGGTCTTTTTTATAGTCGCTATGAACAACCCATAGAAAAAGAAAGAGAATTAGAAGAAATAAACTATTTACATAAAGTTTACTATCATAGTTTAGGTAGTTCTCAAGATAATGATGTGCTAATTTATGAAAGACCTGACAAAAAAGAATGGAGTTTTAATTGCTATGTCACAGAAGACGGCAAATATTTAATTTTGACAATTTGGCAAAGTACAGACCGCAAAAATTTGGTTTTTTATCAGGATTTAACTATCCCAAGTGCGCCAATAGTAGAACTAATTAGTGAGTTTGAAGCTGAATATCGTTTGATTGATAATGATGAGAATATATTCTGGTTTGTGACAGATTTTGATGCTCCAAAAAAACGACTTATTTCCATTGATGTTAATGAGCCACCATCACCTTCTTTAGCTAAAGGAAAAAATAAGGAGAAATGGCAAGAAATTCTCCCAGAAGCAACAGATACATTACAAGGAGTAGGCACACTTAATAATCAGTTTGTCGCCTTTTATTTAAAAGATGCTCATACTCAGGTAAAAATATTTAATCTTGATGGCTCCCTAGTACGAGAAGTAGATTTACCTGGTATTGGTTCAGTAGGTGGTTTTTATGGGAAACGTTATGACAAAGAAACTTTCTATAGTTATGTCAGTTTTACAACTCCAGCAACTATTTATCACTACGATCTGGTGAGTGGTGAAAGTAAAATTTATCGCCAACCAAATGTAGATTTTAATCCCGATCGATTTGAGACAAGGCAAATTTTTTATAGTAGTAAGGATGGTACGAGAGTACCAATGTTTATTACTCATAAAAAAGGTGTGAAGCTGGATGGAAATAATCCGACTATTCTTTATGGATATGGAGGATTTAATATTTCTCTAACTCCAAACTTTTCTATCAGTAGACTAGTCTGGTTAGAGATGGGAGGTATATATGCAGTTGCTAATCTTCGTGGTGGTGGAGAATATGGTGAAGAGTGGCATAAAGCGGGAATAAAACAGCAAAAGCAAAATGTATTTGATGACTTTATTTCTGCTGCTGAATGGTTGATCGATAATAAGTGGAGTTCATCAAAAAGTTTAGCAATTACTGGTGCAAGTAATGGCGGTTTATTAGTAGGTGCTTGTATAACTCAAAGACCAGAATTATTTGGTGCAGCTTTACCCGCAGTGGGGGTAATGGATATGTTACGTTTCCATAAATTTACTATTGGTTGGGCGTGGGTAGCTGATTTTGGTTCGCCAGATAACTCTGAAGAATTTAAAGCTTTATCTGCTTATTCTCCCCTACATAATTTACAGCCAAAAACATCTTATCCTGCAACTTTAGTTACTACTGCTGACCATGATGATCGAGTTGTTCCGGCTCATAGTTTTAAGTTTATTTCTGCTTTACAGGAAGCTCATATTGGAGATAATCCAGTGTTAATTAGAATTGAGACTAAAGCCGGGCATGGAGCCGGAAAACCTACTATGAAAATCATTGAAGAAATTACAGACGAATTTGCTTTTTTGCTGAGAAATTTTGAGATTGAATTGCCCGAACAATTTGGCAATTAATTAAGTCACGTTAAGTACGTTAAGTATAAGTAGGTCAATTAAATTATTTGTAAAATTGGGGTAGCAAGAGAACAGAGAACAGGAAAAAAGTAGGTTTTCAAGTCTGGAGCTGCAATTTTAATCTCTAATACCAAGGACGCTCGATATTTGCTACAAATACAAATCACGAATAGTGACGATAACTGCTTCTTACTATTGTAAAATCCTGTAATTTATGGACTGCAAAAAGAGTGTATTTATTCCTTTCTCTCTTGTTCCTTACTGACAATATTTAAGGCTTGCTTATAGCGGTTTTCATTCTTCTTGGATTACAGCAACAGAAGTAAGTAAACCAATTGGGTAATAGAATTTTGTTTCTATGTAGTCTAGCTTTTCGCAAACCGCTATAATAAGTCTAAAAATATTGCTATAAAAGAATTTTAGTTTTTTCTTTATTAAAAAGTGCAAGATTATTGCCTTTTTAGTGCCAAAAACCCTCCATTTATACCAGAGCTTGGATGAAAAATATGAGACATTTTTGTTCTACCTTTTGTGTATTCCCCATTCCTCCTGACTGTTGATACCAAGCCTAAAAGAATAATTTTATACTCGCCAGCTTGAGTCATTGAAAAACTTTACCTATAATGTCTCTTTGCTCAAAAAAAGAGCCTCACCCCAAGAAATGATTAAAGGTTATTCCTCCCAACTCCTAACTCCTAACTCCTAACTCCTAACTCCTAATACCAAGCCTGAAAAAAGAATCTTACGAATAATAAGAGAGATTAAAATATTTGGCTTCAGATGTATATTTAGTTAAAAATGGATATTGACTATAATAATACATTATATTTATATTTAAGCTATTTATTCTGACTCTAGATGTGCCTGACTCCTAGCAAAAGCCTAACTATTTGTAGCAAATATTTATCACCCCTGGTATTAGCTGTCAAAAACCCTCCATTTCTACCAGAGCTTGGATAAAAAATATGAGACATTTTTGTTCTACATTTTGTGTGTTTCCCATTCCTCCTGACTCTTGATACCAAGCCTGAAAAAAGAATTTTACACTCGCCAGCTTGAGTCATTGAAAAACTTTACCTATAATGTCTCTTTGCTCAAAAAAAGAGCCTCACCCTAACAAATGATTAAAGGTTATTCCTACCAACTCTTAACTCTTAACTCCTAACTCCTAATACCAAGGGTGAAAAAAGAATATTACGAATAATAAGAGGGATTAAAATATTTGGCTTGAGATGTATATTTAATTAAAAATGGATATTGACTCTAGATGTCCGTGACTCCTAGCAAAAGCCTAACTATTTGTAGCAAATATTTATCACCCCTGGTATTAGCTGTCAAAAACCCTCCATTTCTACCCAGGGTCATTTCATTCTAGATTTTAGCAATGAATTTACTTACTTTCAGATATGGCTAAATTATGAGCAGAAAAATTAATCAATCCTCCGATAAAAATCATTGGGTAAAAGAAATAAATGATGTAGTGCGGGGTGC
>JBARXI010000785.1:0-6890 GCA_049647275.1 Microcoleaceae cyanobacterium | reverse complement strand
AAGATAACCAGTTACAAATTGCATCTCCATCCACAGACTCAGGATGAGTTAAACATTCTAATTCCTGATTTTTTTCATCTTTACTACGGATAATTATCTCTAGATTACCAACTTGTTCTTGAAGTTGTTGAATTTGATTTTGAGCATTTTTATATAACTCACGCATCTTTTTAATTGCATGAATTTGGTCAAAGATTAGACTTAGTGCTAGTTTACAACTTTCCTCCATATTATCTAACATTTCCTCTGGTGTAATTTCAGATGAGTTTTTAGGTTGAGGTAGTTGAGTTTTTGGGGTATTAGAAGTCAACATTTTTTTCTCTCCAGCTATTCTGGATTTGATATTACTCTTCCAACTTAATGTCTTTATCTGTGGGGGAGAGAAATTTTTGATCTGTTGTGAACTTTTGTTAAAATCTCTTGACTATTTTCCATTTTTAAGAGGCACTCCACCATACTTGCCAAAGGGAACTTTTTTTCCATCTATCCATGTGAATGCTTTAAACTTATAACTAACCTTAGCTGATAACTCAAGAGCTTCTGTCGATGAGCTATTAAATCGTACTAATTTTTCCCTGAGTAAATAATCTTTAGGCGCTACAGATTGACAAATTAAAAGAGTCATCCCTAACCAAGAAAAACTGAATCTACGCCAACCTATATTTTTTTTCAGATCTTGCTGTTCTTTAGGATGAAGTTCAGGGTAAATTCCAGTAGGATTATCTTCTGGGTCGATCATTTTAATTAATTGTTTAACACCTTTTTTTATTGTTTTAAGATTAATATCATAATGTTTTTCTAGGCAAATTTTAAAAGCACCTTCTATCTCTTCTTTTAAAGTAGCTACAAACAAATCATAAGCAGAATTAAATGGATATGGCTGCATAAAAATACTATCTGGGAAAAACTTATACAGTTGAGAACTTATTTTTTTGCTCGATAAAAGGTTAGTAAATTTAGGATGCAGTTGTCTGACATACTTTTCTGCTACTTGAATAAGTTCCCACTGAGCTTTATATTGGTCTACAGTCAGCCAGATTAAATGGTACTTATGTTGAATAATTTCTTTTTTATCTAAAGCTTCTGCAATTGGGTCTCCTTGCTGATATATAAACTTAGCCCTCCAACATTCAGCTATATAAACTTGAGTATTTCTTGCTTTTTGCCATTCTTCCTTTTGCTCCTCAATCCAACATTTTGCCAATAAACTTTCACTAGGCAAACTTTCCATAACCTGAGCAATTTTTTCCAAAAATTCTCTTTCTGATTGACTCATTTTCTTATACCAATTCACTCTAAATATCTGACAAATAATTTCATACTTAATTGCATGAAATAATCACCTAAAATTCTGATCTGTATTTTTAGATAAAAATATCTTAAATAGGTGAGCATAAATAAACCTAATGAGTAGGGCGGGTTTAGTAGACTACATTGCGCTTATCTCAAACCTTTCGGTTAAACCCGCCCCTACAATTTTTTCAACATTTAATTTATATATACCTACTTACTTTTGACTTTTGACTTTTGACTTCTGACTTCAAAGATTTAGGCCCCCTTTTAGGGTAGTCTAGAAAGAATGACCAAATTTATTAATTTCAATAGAAAAAATGACAACATCTGCCCCTACTCGTACCGTTAGGATCGGTTCCCGCAAAAGCCAACTTGCCCTAGTTCAAACCTACTGGGTGCAAGAACAACTCCAGAAAAATTTCCCAGACATCACATTTGAAGTCCACACCATGTCTACCCAAGGGGACAAAATTCTAGATGTGCCCCTAGCAAAAATTGGGGATAAGGGACTTTTCACTAAAGAACTAGAGGTGGGAATGCTGCAAAACGAAACCGACTTGGCAGTTCATTCTCTCAAAGACTTACCTACTAATTTGCCAGAAGGTTTGATGTTGGGTTGCGTTACCGAACGGGAAAACCCGGCAGATGCTTTGGTGGTGCATGAAAAGTTCCCGGATAAACAACTTGATGCTTTGCCGGAAGGTGCTGTTATTGGTACATCCTCTCTGAGACGTTTGGCACAACTCCGCCACCACTTCCCCCACTTGGAATTTAAGGATGTTCGTGGTAATCTCAATACTAGACTGGCAAAATTGGATGCTGGAGAGTATGATGCCATTATTTTGGCTTTTGCTGGTTTGCACAGATTAGGTATGGGCGAGCGCATTCATCAAGTTATACCTGCGGAAATTTCTCTTCATGCAGTTGGGCAAGGTGCTTTAGGAATTGAATGTCGTGCCGGAGATACTGATATTTTGAATTTATTGAAGAGTCTCGAACATACTCCCACGGCTCAGAGATGTGATGCCGAACGTGCTTTTTTGAGAGAATTGGAAGGTGGGTGTCAAGTTCCTATTGGAGTGAATACTGAAATAGCAGGGGAGCAACTAACTTTGACTGGTATTGTTGCTAGTTTAGATGGTCAGAAATTAGTTAAGGATGTTGTAACTGGTGCTACCTCTGATGCGGAAAAATTAGGTATTGAATTAGCTAAAAAATTGAGAGAACAAGGCGCTCAAGAAATCTTAGATAAAATTTTGGCAGAAATTGACCGTAGTTAATTTTGAAATTAGCTATAAACTCAGAATGTTTGGCTCAGATATCTGAGTTATAGGGGCGAGTTTAAGAATAAATATTGAGGTGACTATTATTTCAGTTTCAACTAAAATCTACTTCGCCCCTAATTATATTATTTTATCCCCCATTTTAATTAGGGCTTGCTGATTAAGTCTAAAAGCCTTTATTTATAAAAATTTTAGCCTTTTTTCGCAGAAAAAAGTGCAAGCTTTTAGGAGCGAAATGCTCAAAATGTGAGCATTCTGAGGCAACAAAGGGTGAAAAATCTCAGACAATTCATCCTCCTACCTTCTCTGTAATTCCCATTTCTCCTGACTCCTGACTCCTAACTCCTGACTCCTCCCCCACAAAAACAGTTATTCAGCAAGCTCTAATTATATCAGTTGGTATTCAACCATCGCGGAAAATTGTATTAGCTGAAGCATTAGTTATTCGGAATATGGCCGAACCACAACCCTCTCAAATACCACTGATACCACTAATGTTTACAGAATAAGCAATATTGATTTTCTCTGGAATGAAGCCTTGATACCAATAGTAGGATTGAAAAATACGCCAGGCTGAATATGGAATGCTGATTGACAAGAAAATTATAGATAAGGTCTTTTTCATTTACTTTTGGACGGATGAAAAGTGCTGTGTCGATCCATCTAAACTATTAATTAGGGTTTGCTGATTAAATCTAAAAGCATTGACAGATAAAGGTTTTAATATTTTTAGGTCTGGAAAAAGTGCAAGCTTTTAAGTCCAAAAGGTTCAAAAAGTTAGCATTTTGGGCTAATTAGGGCAGAAAAATTAAGGGACTATTATTCATACTACCTCCTCTATAACTCGCATTTCTCCTGACTCCTGACTCCTGACTCCTGGCTCCTACCCTTACCAAAATACTTTTTCAGCAAACCCTAATTAGATAACTTAAGATCGTAATGTCATTTGTTGGCCTACATATTCATAGCGACTATAACCTATTAGACGGAGCATCCCAATTACCACAATTCTTATAGGTAGAGCGATTCTGTAGATACTTTTTACTTGAAGCTACCAAGATTCCCCTACTTGCTAGTTTCTTGAAAAAAGTGGCTCTCAAGTGATGTGAGAAAATCTTTTGCTTCAAAAAGAATTTTCTTCAGCACATCAGCACGGTTACTGTCTTTCAATCCGAAAGTCTCGGCAATCTTTTTGTACTGTTTGCCTTTACGATGAGCCACACCTGTTGAGCGAAGGTCTTGCAAATTTCTCAAGAATTTTATACGCTGCTCATAGTTTGGATATTGATGAGCTTTGAGGAACTGCTCAAATTTGGATATTCCCTTTGTTTCGGTATTACCTCCTGGTGTTGCCTTAACAATTTCACCCTCATTTAGAGAATCAATCAGAACTTTTGTCAGAGCAAGAACTTGTGAATCAAATTCTGCCTGACTATTTGTTAGTGGAATGCGCAAAGCTTCAAAAAGATGCTGGTCAGATTCAGCTAATTTGAGAAAAAGACTCCATCCTATCATTACTTTCCAATTTTCTGATAATTTGACAAAATAATCCTTAAAAACAAGGTCAATTTGTTCTCGATTGGTAGCTTCTGCCAGAAAGCTGCGCTTAAAATTAACATTACTAATCTTCCCTTCCGGTAGAACGTTATAGCTACGCCAATACATTTGCTCATCTAATGGCAAATATCTACCTAAATCTCCAAGAAAAACAATGATGTATTCAGGATGGTTATTATCAAGTTTCAATCCCCCTAATTCTTGACATCTTAAATATCCATCTTCAACCGAGTATCGCTCTCGATGAGCATAATATTTTGTAAGAACCTCGCGCCTAAAGAAGACAGGTGTGAGATAGTTTGGAGCATCTGGATTATCACCAAAGTAGTTTGCAAGCTCATCTGGATTACAAGAATGTTTGACTGAATCTCCATTTTCATCCACTCCAATAATGAAATCAATGTAGTCTTCCTTGTTCTTCTCGTCGAATGGCCACATTCCACAGCGATTGAGTGGAAATGGAGAAATCAGTTTTTTTCCACACAAGTATGAGAAGGATTTGTACTTAGCTATATGAAAATTTTCTGCTGAACTTGCGCGAAGTTTATAGTAAGTTAAATTCTTCCTATACTCTAATTCGTGTGGAAATTCATCAAGTATTAATTCAGAGTATCGTTTAAAGTCAAAATAAATTGCTAAGTGCATCTCTTTTACAGCTAGAAATTGACGTACTTCTTTGAGACGAACTTCAACCTTATCGGCTTTAATCTTTGCTACTAAAGTTTCATCTCCTCTCTCATCAAATTTGATAAGTTGATTTTTTTCAAAATCGTGGTACAAACGATGGAAATGTCGAAACTATTCAAGGATTTCATTATATGACTCACGAATGCCATGAAAATTACGATGAATTATAAAGGGTTCTACATCATCTAAGTTTCCAAACCGCAAATAGGTAGGATTTTTATTGAAACATGGATGCCCATCTTCTAGATGGAAATCCCAAGAAATCTTGCTTAGAGAAGTTTCAATATAAGCATTTGGAATCAAGGCTGAAAATATACCTAAATTCTCCTCTTCAGTAACTTTATCAAAATAAATACTTATCCAAGGCTCTTTACCTAAGCCATGGATAAATGTCTCTTGCAAGTCAGACTGAAGCAGCCATTTCAAATTTGGATTGGGGATTTCGGTAGTCATAGAAGTAGCTAACTATAAACGGTATTTATTATAGTCTGACTTACAAAGTATTGACCTCTAAGTTGGAATTATTTCATCACAAAACATATCATTGGAAGCGCGATAAAACTAGGTTTCGCTTTTGCGATCGCACTCCCACTCACTAATTCTCTTTTTCATTTTAATAAGCACCTACGCAGAGCGAATCACTTACCTCAAAAATACACGAAAATTTCTTTCAAAGCAACCACCCTGTATTTCTTGCATATCAATACTTATAACAAATGGCCAACAAAAGCGCGATCGCACCCTTTTTACCCCCATTTTTCCCCCTAAATAGCTCATTTCAACTTTTTTTGCAAAATTCGGTTTAAATTCCAAATATATTTAGCAATAATTTATAAGCTTAATTTATATAAGCTATTCATTAAATCCTAAAAAGCTTACAAGTAAAGGCTTTGAGTCAAACTAATAGCAGTAAAAATCAAATATCAACCTTCTTCCTTCTTACTTCTTACTTCATTCCTTCTGCTATGGCTATAAAATAAAGCTACATAAAATATTTAATCTAAAATCTAAAAAAATGTCATTTGTTGGCCTACATATTCATAGCGAATATAGCCTACTAGATGGAGCATCCCAATTACCATAATTAATAGATAGGGCAGTGGAATTATGAATGTTAGCGATCGCTCTGACAGACCATGGAGTAATGTATGGGGCGATTCAATTAATTAAACTCTGTAGAAATAAAGGAATTAAACCCATAATTGGCAATGAAATGTACGTCATAAATGGAGATGTTGAGAAACAACAAAAAAGCCAAAAATATCACCAAGCAGTATTAGCAAAAAATACCCAAGGCTTATAAAAATTTAGTCAAACTAACAACAGATTCTCACCTGAAAGGATTTTAAGGAAAAGGCATATTTGCCAGACCTTGTATTAACAAAGAATGGCTGGAAAAATATTACGAAGGTCTGATAGTAACCAGCGGGTGTTTAGCAGGAGAAATACCGAAAAATATTATGCAGGAAAAATCAGATGAAGCCCTAAGTATGGACAGCACTTAGGGCTTCGTTTTATCACTCAATTGCACACGCGATCGCTTTTAATTCTCGGTTTTAGTCTCTAATCATTGCACTTTCCCAGTTAAGCTATCCCCGAATATAGGTTGGACCGGGGAACCGGATACGAGCCGGCATCTCAATGATATTTTTCCTCGAAAGTCGTTCTCGCGACAGTGATGAATATTAAGCTTGGAGTAATAGCTTAATCTTAATTTTGTACAAAATATTGCCTCTGCCCGTTGGGCTACTTCGCCTATGAAACGAAGGTCAGAATCGAACTGACACTATCATATTTGTACGGTTTAAATTAAAGTTTGAGATTGAATTTGTACTCCAGTTAAATAATAACTCAAACTATAAAATTTGACAACTTAATTAACGAAATAGATATTGAAAAATCCGCTCTCCAACTCTTTGCTCTGCTGCCTCACTATTATTAGCTTCACTCTGAAGAGAAAAGGAGAAAAGAATTTTACTTATCTCCTAAATCTTTTGGGACAATTGTAGCGATCGCCTTTTAACTACAATTGGCCTTCTTTAACATTGGCCATAATCTTCTAAGGGCAAG
>JBARXI010000784.1:0-1557 GCA_049647275.1 Microcoleaceae cyanobacterium | reverse complement strand
TACTATGGTTACAGCACTTTTACGAAATGCTGGTAGTGGTCAAGTTTTTCCATTGGCTTTAGCAATGAATTAATTTTGAATAAAGAACAAGGAAGACCGAAGTTGGGAAACCTCATAAATAAATAATGGTGATTAGTTAATGAACATATTCGACTATTTTTGAAACCCTTAGATTCAGCCAATGCACAAATAGTGAAATGCTCAAAAATTCTATTAGCGGGATAGACTCATATTATTTCTATTTGTATTTCTAGGTAGATTCTTTTTTTTGCTATCCTTATGTGAATTCACTTGCTCTAAATCATGTTTTTTTTGCTAAATAATACAAATAGAGATAGCTCCTTAAAATTATCCAATCAAAATGCTTAATCATGTTTTATCTTCAGATGCACAAGTAATTTTATTACTATGTGCTAGTTTTGGTCAAAATAGAAAGCTCCAGCCACAACCTTTAACCATAAGTGAGTATAATCGACTTGCCAAAGTTTTAATTAAAAATCAACTCAGACCAGGAGACTTACTAAATGCAAAAGGATTAGAGATACTGCCAAAAATGAATGATAAAAAATTAAACTATGAGCGGTTAATGGCTTTGTTAGAAAGAGGTAGAATGTTAGCTATTACTGTAGAAAAATGGGTAAATCAAGGTTTATGGATAATCACAAGAAGCGACCAAAATTATCCTAGGAAATTGAAGCGAAATCTGCAACATTTAGCACCTGCAATTATTTATGGTGTAGGAAATATAGAATTATTAGAAGGAGGCGGATTAGCGATTGTGGGTTCTCGCGATATTAATGAAGAAGAAATTGAGTATACAAAAAGAATCGGAAAAGTTTGTGCATCTCAAGCAATTAATGTAATTTATGGGGGTGCAAAAGGGATAGATCGAGAAGCAATGTTAGGAACTTTAGAAGTTGGTGGTACTGCGGTTGGAGTTTTGGCAGATAGTTTAAATAAAGCATCTGTTTCTGGAAAATATCGTGACAGTATTAGGGATGGTAAACTAACTTTAATTTCTACTTATGACCCTAATGCTAGATTTAATATTGGTAATGCAATGGGTCGGAATAAATATATTTATGGTTTATCTGATTATGCTTTAGTTGTAAGTAGTAGTTTGGGTAAGGGTGGAACTTGGGCTGGTGCTACAGAAGTTCTGAATAAATATCAGCAAATACCTGTTTTTGTGAAAATGCAAGGAACAGAAAAAGAGGGAAATTAAGCACTTTTGGATAAAGGAGCAAAGTCTTTTCCTTTAGAGCCGTGGAATAGTAATTTAAAGCAACTTTTGTCAGAATTAACCCAGTTAAATCTGACAGAAAATGATTCATTGACCGAATCTAAACATCTCCAAAAATCTGAAACTTCCACAAATATATCTACAACAGGAGAAAAACCAGAATCGTATTTAAAGCCAGAATTAAAATCCCAGTCAAATCTGACAGAAAATGATTCATTGACCGAATCTAAACATCTGTCAGAAATTGAAACTTCCACAAATATATTTACAACAGGAGAAAAACCAGAATCGTATTTAAAGCCAGAATCAAAATC
>JBARXI010000783.1:0-2273 GCA_049647275.1 Microcoleaceae cyanobacterium | reverse complement strand
CCTTTCCAACATCAGCAACACTAAAGTATATTTCATTGTTAACTGTTGTCATTCTTACGTTTTGACCTTCAAAAGTCTTTGTTATTTCTTTCATGACTCTATTGTAACCCCTTTGTTGATTTTTAGTCAACCCTTTGTTTGTATATGAAGTCTGTAGTTAATATTTTATACTTTAACAGGATGCTATTAATGGAATAACGATATAATAGTTAAAACTAGTCAATCATTAATGGAATAATAATTGAAAAATAGAAAAAAAAGACCACTCCAAAGAATGATCTTAGCTAATAATCTATAATACTGCATTGAACTTATGACCTCTGTAATATTTAGGGCATTAAAAAAAAGATGCTAATTAAAGCACCTTATATTATTATTTCTTCTCTCCAGCTATTGCCAACGCTATTGCAGATATAAGTGGTGATAATAAACATGATAGTAAAAACCACCCAATCCCACTTCTGTTTTTGCCACTTGCCAACGCTCCAATTAATACGCTTAATGCTATCCAAAATATTACTGTCATTTTATCCCCTTTATCCCAAATATCCATAATATAGCAAGCCCTGCTACAACAAACGGCACAAATAATATCATCACTTTAACAACCTCCTTTTAATTTTTACCATAAAACCATCTTTATCTATCATTTTAGAGCTTACCCTATTATATATTGCAGAATCTGAAACATGAAAAAATTTACATATACCATCTATGTTTTCATAAGATTTATATAAATCTAAACCTTTATATATTAAAAACCTGTCATTTATTTTCTTCTGGATATAGAACTCTTTCCCATTGACAGATCCTTTCTTAGCATTTTTAAATCTTCTGAAAAATTGATTTCTTGATATCCCCAATATTTCACAAAGCTGTTCCTGGATTACACTTTTTCCCTCATAAAATATCTTGGTAATAATCTTCTTGCAAGTTTCTTCTGTGTAATAAGATTTTATGTCAAATTCAATCTTAACAGCCTTTCTCCTTGTGATTTTAGTTTGAGTCCCTGCATTTGTTTTAAAATTACTTAGAGTAATCATTCCATTACATCTTTCTCTGTGTGACAATAAACTACTATTGTACATCAAAAACCCCCTTTTTAAACGCAATTAAAAAACTATCTCTTAACTCTTTAGCGGTAGCATATTCCTCTTCGTAGAACTCAATAAATTGCCTATCAAACTCACTCTGTATAACCACGCAATAAAACACCTCATCATTGCTCATATTCTCTTGTACAGTGATTGTAGACTCTCTGTTGAATCTATTGTTATCTATCCAAAAGTAATCGTTTGTAGGCTCTTTTTCAACGCTATTAAAACCCAATGTAAACATACACCACATGATCCCACCTAATACTGCACTTAAAACTATAAAATCTTGTAACTTTAGCATAATTTCTCCTTAATCAACTAATAATAAATATATTATTCTCTTTTTTAATTTATTATGAATCTCTTTAATTAACTGCTTAAAATTCTTTTCTTTAACCATTTAATCCTCCAATTTAATAAAAACGACTTTCTGATGTTGCTTAACTAAAATAATTCTCTCTTCTGTCTTGTATCCTGCTTGTTCAACTCTTCGCCTTGCTGTTCTAATACTGCAACGCCATTTATCAGCAAGCTCTTTATACGTATATTCCATTAAACCTCCTAGCCCCGAAGGGCTTCCTGTTATAATTGTAATATTATATCGTTTAACTCAACGCAATTTTCATCACATATCCGACAAGCTTCATCTAAATTATTATTACTTAATTGTTTTCTAACTTTATTTAAAAAAGAATTATGCCTTAAATCCTTCAACTCTTTTTTAGCTTCATCTAAATCTTTTAATACATCAGATAATTCTCTTTCCAAGTCTGCTCTCTCTTGCTCCAATCTCTCTACTTTGTCAAATGCTCTTGATAATTCTTTACTTTCCATCTCTTATCTCCTTAACTATTTATATGATACACCTATTGTTTATATTGCACAACCCCTTATGCAAAAAATAAGTAAAATAAAGTAAAAAATTTTTATAAAATAAAAAATGCACCCCGAAGGATGCAAACGTAAAAGGAGTTCAATGAATTATGTTAAAGAAAAGCAATTACATTATCTCTCATATTTCCTTATGTGTCAACTTAGAAGGGTATTGATCTTTTTAGTTCCCGTAATCTTTTGTGTTCTTCCTTGTGGTGATAATCACAAAGCCATACAACCTCTAAAGGTTTATCATAATTTGAGTGATGTGATTCAGATTTAAGGCTTCAACAATAGACGCAA
>JBARXI010000782.1:0-2037 GCA_049647275.1 Microcoleaceae cyanobacterium | reverse complement strand
AGCCGGATGGAGAAAGTCATGCGTGAGTTAAGCGACCTCCGGTCGTTTTATGTACAGCTGCAAAAATCGAGAAGGGAATCGCAATGCGAAGGTTCCGCCAGAGAGCATGTCGCGGAAGCGCCAAGTCGCTATAATCAGGAGTCAGTTGTATCGGCAAAATCAGTAGGCAATGTAGATCCCAAAAGCTGAAATTAATTTTCAGTCATGGAGGCTTGATTATGAGTGCCATACTTTGCGCTCTCCGCGCACTCAGCGGTTAAAATTAGCCGACCATTTGCAACTGAACATGGACGCAGAACTCTTTAGAGCATTTCTCAAAAGTAATTGCGTAAAAACCGACAAGAAGCTTGTACGCTAAGAGGCAAGTCTCATCTTTTCAAAGATGGGACGTATTCGCCATTATCCAATGCCCGAGACTTGCTCGCTTGATGAGCTGGCTTTGGCGATTGATTGCTGTCCTGACCAGAAGGCACAAGCTCGGCTTAACGCGATTCATTTACTCTTATGCGGAGCTACTTTTGATTTGGTTCTCAAGCACGCACGGGTAAAGGAGCGCACGCTTCAGCTCTGGATTAATCGCTTCAACGCGCAGGGTATCGACGCACTGATATATCGCCCGAAGTCAGGCCGCCCTCGGTGCCTAGCACCCGAACAGGTTCGCTCGCAGATCATACCGCTGATTGATGACCCTACTCTGGCTGATCAAGACCATTGGACGGGAGTCAAACTTTGCGGCTGGCTGCGAGAGCACAAAGATATCGAATTGTGCTATTCGACACTAGTTCGCTATTTGCATGAGCACGATTACGCACGCCGTATTCCGAGGCCAATGCCAGAGCCGCCTGATCGAGAACTGTGGCAGGCCAAGCGAGAAGAGTTTTTAGAGCAGATGGCTCTGTGGGCAGCAGAGCCTGGGGCTAAGATTTTCTTTGGTGATGAAGCTGGCTTCGAGGCAGACCCACGGCCACGTCAAAAGTGGGTCAAGCGAGGCTCTAGGCCAACGCAACCCTATTACGGAGGCCATCTACGAAGGAACGTTGTTGGTGCAGTCAACCCTGAGGACGGCCAACTGGTTAGCTTAATCGTGCCACACAACGATACTGCGGTCTTCCAGGCTTTCCTTGATACTATGGCTGAGGAAGTTCCCGATACAGGATCACCTATCTATCTAGTTCTCGATAACGCCAGCTGGCATAAAGCGAAGTCACTGAACTGGCACCACATAACTCCCAAGTTCTTACCTCCTTACAGTCCTGATTTTAATCCTATCGAGAGACTCTGGCAGCGGATTAAAAGTCACTACATGGCTGGATTTATTACAAAGCAAGCAGACCAACTCATTCTAAAGCTTATCGACTCGATCAGAGACCTCCTTGATCAACCCGAAGTGATCCAATCTGTATGTGCAAATCATATCAAATAGACGCAATCACTTTTGAGAAACGCTCTATGCAAGTCGCGCGGCCATGGTCGATGATCCGGCCTTGGTGGCTGCTCGCGACTGCTCCTTGCAAGACCTCTTGGAATTGCATGTCAAAGGCATCGCGGTCATCGGGATGCACGATTTGTCGCAAAGGCATCGCCAGCAGCTCCTTCGGCGAAAAGCCGAGCTGCCGCGTCCACGATGGGCTGAAAGCCTGGAAGCGCCCTGCAAAGCTCACCGTCGCCTGAAAATCGGGCGAGAACTCGAAGAAGGCATGCATCCCGCGCTCCGCTTTGAAGAGCTCCGTCACGTCTTGGAAGATGCCCACCACTTTGAAAACACGACCGTTTGGATCCATTTGGGCACGTCCCGAGGAGCGCGTCCGTATGCGCTGCCCCTTGCGATTGATGCATTCCAGTTCCAGATCATAGGGGGTGCCATCCTCGACGATCTTCTCAAAGGCCTGCTGCAAAATTGGCCGACCTTCTTCGGCATAAAAGCCAAACGCCTCCTCCAGACTGGGGTCAAAATTCGGCTCGACCCCCATGATCTGCCTCGTTTGTTCCGACCAGATGACCTGCTTTGTCGCGACATCGTATTCCCATGCGCCCAGC
>JBARXI010000781.1:0-4249 GCA_049647275.1 Microcoleaceae cyanobacterium | reverse complement strand
GACTTAAGTCACGGGGATTCTAAGTTGATACTACGCAACAGGATAAATCCATGTTGCTTCGTCTGTTCTTAGCTGACCAAAGATATCTTCTTTGGGGACAAGTCAAAGTGCCCCTACACAGTCGGCTTAAGTTTAACCCTAAGCTTTCTGCTTACTTTTATAGTTAAAGATAGCACAGGACAACTAAAGTTGTCTAGTCTAAACGACTCGCTTGTTTTCATCCCCCGGTTAAAACACGGGGGCCTTCAACGTCGCTTTTCGGTAAGCTACTCCCACCTAGCTCCTGACTCCTAGAAAAAATCTAACTATTTGTAGCAAACTATTGATAAAACTGGTATTAGACATAGGCATGAAAAAGAATGTATAAAACTTCCATGGAAGGCCTACAAGGGTTTTATCCATAAAACGAATATTTAATTTCTACGCCTATGTCTAATCTATTTTTGGTTAATCTACCGTCAACTAGAAATCGTTATTTTGAGGTGCAGCAACTCCCGGCCCTAGTTGATTTTGTAGGAAGAGGTTTTGAGCACTGTCGTTTTGATAAATACAATCAATTTCAGGTTCATCGTTGATATTTCCTGTATACCCGAAAGTATTCATCCGGTTTTTACAATCGCGTACTTGATCGTTATTAACTAATTTTCTTTGCTCCAGAATAGTCCAGTTAGTTCTACGAATGACACATCCTGGTTCTATTCCTGGCTGAGATATATATACATTAAAAGGGTTAAGAGTTAAGAAAACGCGCATATTCATTACCATCGCGCTAGCTCCAAATTGTACGCAAAGTTCAGGGTTTGGTACGCTGCGATCGATAAATTCACGAGAGGCCACATTTTGTGGGGTAAAATTAGCCGTGGAGCTAAAGGCAATGCCGATGCCAATACCCAAAACAAAGACTCCTCCTAATATTGCCATAGTGGCGTAGTTGAATCTAGATTGTTTGGGTGGGGCTGTTTGAGGTCTACGTTTCATAATGCAGTTAGGTTATTTGATAGCTTGGGCCATTAATGGTTGGCGTTCTAAACCTGTATTCTAAATCTGTATTTTTACTGAGATACTTTTTATATAACTATAATTTTACCAGCCAGATTATTAATCGTGAGTAAGCATAAATAAGTATAAAAGATACGGTATTGACAAATTTTTTAATTCATGGGCATGAATATAATTATAAGTTGGATAATTATAAATTGGCCAGTTCTATTTAGTCTTAAATTTAGGAAGGGGTTAAAACAGAAGCTGAAATACTACCTAAATATCCTCAAATCTACTTTTTTTTTTAATTTTTTAGTGGTAAATGGCAAAGCTTCTGTTATACTTAAATGAGTTAGGTGGAGTTCCCACCGATTTTAAGCCTGCTCTTGAGAATAAGGTTACAGACTGCGGGAGCGTGATTCTCGCGCGAAGCACCGAAGCTCGTCTCCAAAGCCCGCGCCAAAGGTTGGGTAGAATTCGTTTTCGGTCCTGAAATTCCTCCGCAAACGTTACCTCGCAGATTGCTTCGTTCCTCGCAACAAGTGTGCCTTCGGGTTTGGATAAGTTCAGTAGAACGGCTAATAAATAATCTCTGCCTTTTGTCTTTAGGTACTGCAAATTCTCGTTTTTTCATTTAGTCTTTGTTATAGTGTCGATTTTTGTGTTATAATCTTATATGCCTATATTTAATAAGTAGGATAGAGTAGTGTCTGTCGAGACTATAGAAAAGCGTTCCACTTCCACAGTCCATAAACCTGCACCACGTTATCGTGTTTTACTCCATAATGATGATTTCAACAGTATGGAGTATGTAGTGCAAGCATTGATGAAGACAGTGCCGAGTCTAACTCAACCCCAAGCTGTCAACATTATGATGGAAGCTCACAGTAATGGTATTGCATTGGTGATTACCTGCGCTTTAGAACACGCTGAGTTCTATTGCGAAAATTTGAAAAATCAGGGACTAAGCAGCACCATAGAACCTGATGAGTGATTTGATTGTAATATAGAAACCGAGTTTCAATCTTGAGAAGCTCGGTTTCTTATTTCTGTAGGTGTTGGCAATGCCTAATTTATCATTTGGCAAAATCGCAAAATTTTCCGTTCCTGCAAGGATCGGAATTTTTATTTTAACATTATTTCTGAGTTGGATACCACTAGCAGCACCAATATATTTTTTTGGTTCAGATCCAAATTTGGCGAGTATATTGGCGATCGCTCTACTATATATAGAGTTTATTATTTTGGTTCGGTTTTGGGGGAAAAGGGTTTATCAACAACCTCAGCTACTACGTCGCTATGGTTTAGAAATAAGTAGGCGCAACTTTCATAAATTTTTTCAAGGTTTAGGAATAGGTTTAGTTAGTCTTTTTGGTTTCTTTATTTTAGAAATGTTTCTGGGGTGGGTAATATGGCAGTCACCTTCAGCAATGTTACCTCAATTTATTCTGGAAGGTTTATTAGTATCTATTGGTATTGGTTTTGCGGAGGAGTTACTATTTCGAGGTTGGTTATTGGATGAGTTGGAGCGAGACTACAAGCCAAAAGTAGCTTTGTGGGTAAGTAGTATTTTGTATGGGTTGCTGCACTTTATTAAACCAGTGGAAGAAATTTTGCGGACTTGGTTTCAGTTTCCGGGTTTGGTGTTGTTGGGTTTAATCTTTGTTTGGGCAAAACGTGGTATTAGGAAAAAATCAGATAAAATTACTTATTATCAACCAGAATTATTGGGTTTGCCTATTGGTATTCATGCTGGTTTTGTGTGGGGATATTATATTATTAATGTGGGTGGTTTGGTGAAATATTCTGGTGCAGTTTCGGAGTGGATAGTTGGGGTAGATGGTAATCCTTTGGCGGGTGTAATGGGGTGGTTATTTTTAGGGGCGATCGCTTTATGGATGAGGAAAATTTAGTCTAATTGAAATTTATATTTTACTGTATTATACCAATCCCTAAAAATAATCTTTAACTAAGGTATTCAGTTATTAAATAACAAGAAAAAATCAGCAATATTTTTAGAAAATATCGGCATTAACTCACATCTTGCACCTGACAAGACAAAGTTCCAAATCATGTTCATAAAACCAGGGATTTAGTAACTTTAATTTTTTGATAAGGGAAAGGAGTAAAATCTGAGGTAAGAGCAAAACCAAAGATTTTTCGGCTGAATCATACCAATCTAAATCATCAAAATAACCATTATATAAATAAATCCAATAAGCTAATAAATAAGAGACGAGAGAAAGAATTAACCAACGATAAACCCCTAATAAAGTTTTTTAATCGAGCAATTAACTTCAGCCATTGAAGCACTTTATGAAAGTTGGTTAGATTTATATCCTGATGAAAAAAAAGCGGGTCATCGGGTAGAGTAACATTAATTTACTAGCTGGTTTTTATTATTTCTTAATTATAGTTCTCTATTGAGAAGAGATAACTAACTCTAACCCCGATCGGATAGGCATTTCAGGCATCGATCTTCAGATCAACTTTTGTTGGTGCAAGATGTGAAATTAAGTCAAGATATCTTATGTTTAATTTCCATGCTCCCAGCTCCTTACTCTCAAAAAGATGTAGCAAGAATTTGTGAATTTTGGTATTATTACTAATCTTATTTTCATCGGCCAACGAAATTCTGTGAATTATGATATTGTGATATAATTGTAAGTATAAAAAGATAAGTTAATGACATATTCAGCTTTTGTTTATGATGATGTTGCATTTTGCCAAAAATGAAAAAGTTGGCAATTTTTCAACTATTAAACTTAATCCTTATGAGGATATTTTTGAGGAGATAGGATATAAGTCTGTTAAATTTTATCACCCAGAATCTTCAGCCAGATTTAATTTATTGGCATTCCTGTATGAAGTGTTTAATTCTGCGGTTGGGTAATATTTATGAAAAAGGATTGATAATCAGACTTATGACAAAAGTAGAAAAAATTCGCCTCTAGATAGGTTTTTTGTCACTGCCGTTTTTCCTCTGAGAAATATCTAGGCAAAATTTGAGCGTTTCATCTAATTTAACTGGCAGAATATATGGCAGATTTATTGCCGAGACTGTCTCAATTTTTCCAAGAGACGTTTTATTCAAAAATTCACAGGTGAGTAATATGAGAAAATTCTGATTAACAATAAAATTTCTGACAAAAGTAGAAAAGTTACCTCTGGATATGTTTTTCGTAACTGCCGTTTTTTCTCTGGAGATAGTCTCGGCAAAATTTGAGCGTTTCATCTAATTTAACTGGGAGAATATATGGCAGATTTA
>JBARXI010000780.1:0-2918 GCA_049647275.1 Microcoleaceae cyanobacterium | reverse complement strand
GTGAATTAGTCAGAGAAAAAAAAGTTAATCCGATGTTAACTGAAGTAATTAGTTTAGAGAAAATACCAGAGGGATTAAATCGTTTAAAAGGTCGTCATGTGCGGGGAAAAATTGTTGCTGAAATTGGGCAATAATATCATTTTCCTTCAGTCGATCTAATACTCTATGTCATAGATTCTAGAGATGCTCCGCTCTTCCCACTCAATGCCAATACCAACTTGTCCAACCCTAAAAATCCAGTTGTTTTCTCTTTGTTCCGTTGGCTCCCCTAACAGAGAATACACCTCGCTCGACATCATCCCAGACACCAAGACATTGTGGCGCAGCCACAATAAAGCAGATAGTCTATCCTGGGATGATAGGGTCTCAGTTCTGTACTGATAAGCGTAACGCTCTATAGTACTTTGTTCAGCTTGAATAATAAACGTGAAGTGATCGGATCTAATTGCTTGCAACCATAGTTGGCAGCCTTGTGCTTTTGCTTCCTCAAAATAGTTTGGTAGTTCTGAGGTAGATGGTGGTTTATATTTAGCAAATAATGTATAGGTATCAGCTAAAAGTTCACCAAACCAGGTATTTAGCTCAATTGGCACAGTTATTTGCTGCTGTGGTTCAAGAATTAGTAGTGAGATTTTGTCGGAGTTAACTTGTTGCAGAGGAGGTAAAGCTTCATTTGAAGCAACCAGTGAGAGAGTGACCGCCGGAAATTGATTGTAGTCTTTTAACTTAGAGGCAGGCAGACAAATTTTTGAGCTTCCCTGATTAGTGAGAGTTAGTCTAACTTTCCCTAAATCCCCTGGTTGGAAAGTATGTGTCTCAGTAGTGAACTGGAACACTAGCGATTTTATATCTGACGAATTAGGGCTAGATATGCTCTGAGCATAAGTATTTTTACGCTCCTGAAATGTCACAAAAGAGAGACCAATGAGAAACAATATCATCGAAAGACCAAATAAATGAATGCCCTTCATAGAAAAAAATCCAAATTCATTGCCGTAGATGTAGACTGGTTGTTATGACCAGCCTACTTAAATATCTATAGTTAAGTATCTAAACGCTTGCGTGTAGCCAACAAGATTCCAGCCAAAGACAATAGGGAAATTGTTGTTGTAGGTTCTGGTGTTGACTGAACATCAGTATTAATTGCAATCGGAATTTGACGCATTGATACTTGCCCTGTATCAGCAAACCTCAGACCCGTAACGAATGCCGTTAAATCTGTTGGATCGATGGCTGCACTTGTCTCAATACCAAAAATACGGAACTGATCTACACCACCAATATCAAAGTCAAATTCTACCCCACCAGCCAAATCCAAACCGCTATCAACAAAATCGTTCAATGAATCATTGAATAGCCATAGGTCAAATAGGTTATCGCCAATTCCTGTTGGCAGTAAAACCGAGGCAAAATTAGGCCCGACATCGCTAATAAAGTCATAGCCAATGGCAACAAGTGGATCGATAAAAACCTGGTCTTCAATGTCGCCAATATTGAAGTCAAATTGCCAGCCATCATCAGTTACTATTGGTAATAATGGATTACCTGCTGATGCACCAGGCAGTTGACCATTCCGAATAGAATATGTCCACAAGCCAGGGATTTGTCGCGTCAGATTGCTAGTGTTTTGCAGATTTAATACAGCACCAGTCCGGGAGCCTGGCAAAGTGAGGAAGTTTACATTGTCTCCTGCATCAAAGCCAGCCTGTGCAGGTGTTCCCCCCAGACCATTAGTTCCGCCACTAGCATCACCGGTTGTCCATTGCAGATTTCCATAACGGAACTCTATATCAAAATTGCCTGCACCAGTATCACTACGATTTCGCAAAACAGTTTGGAATGTATTGATTTTGTCATTATTGGAAGGAAAGTAACCAACTCCATCCCATGTCACTACAACTGTATCAGAGTTTGGAGAGGCAACATATACTTCACCACACTCACCGCAACGGGTATCAACATCACCCCAAAAAGGAGCGATCATTGGCTGATTTGAAATGGGGAAGGCTTCTGGTGTAAACTCACTGAGAGGATCGGCAAATGTTAGATTTCCATTGTTATTAATAAATAACCCATTATTGGTTTCACCAAAGAAATTAATTTCAAATGGCAAGTCAATACGATTGGAAGAATCATCATCGTTGCGCCCCATAGCCAGTTCGCCAAAGTCTTCTGGGCCACCCATGTCACCTAAAATTATACTGTAATCAAAGGCATCAATCAGCACTGCAGCGTGGTCGTAAGTTGGAAAAAAACGTTGTCCCAAGGGAGGTGATGGTTGCATTAAATCGCCAGAGTTACTAGGAGCATGAGTGCCACCGCTTGGGTCATCAAGCAAATCAAAATCGACCGCACCTTCAAAGGAGCCGTTACTATTTAGATCATAGAAACGATTACCACTAACTGTTGTGACGTTTGCTGCAAAATTTTGCAAGCCAACTGTCCAACCTATGGCATGACCAATTTCATGCATCATGCCTCTTAAAGCATCAATTTGACCAGCAGCAGGGGCGTCTGTAGTCCAGTTATACGCACTTTCCCTAACCTTTATATCTGCGCTTGTAGGGCGGCCTTGAGCATCAGTTGTCCATCCACTCGTTTCTGCAAGGGCTGCGATAGTATTATTCACTTGAAAATCAATACTTATTGTGTGGCCGTCAAACAAGCCAGACCACTGATTAGCAGCAGCCTCGATCACATCAACCTGAGTTTGTGTAAAACCAGTAAATGTTGGCACAATATTTAATGCGTTCGCTCTATTCGGAAGAACGCTTAAACCCAAAAGAGCGGAGACACCGATCGAAGCCGATCGATGCATAATCTTAAAACATTTCATTGTTTAGCTCCAATTGTGACTAACTATCTTAAACAGTTTTTTTGAAGACGATGATGATATCAACAATCTAGGAGAGACTGAC
>JBARXI010000779.1:0-2031 GCA_049647275.1 Microcoleaceae cyanobacterium | reverse complement strand
AATATCTATAGACCGGGATTTAAATGCAAGTATAAATTTAAGAAATGCGGTCGGCTTGACCGTTGATGCCTGTGGACGGAGTGCTGCCGACAGTTCCGGTGGAAGCAGGAAGTAAACATTAAAATGTAGCGCAAGTGACGTTTTATATCGGTTTTATGAAGCAGGTCAGCCAAACAGTAATGCTTTGAATGATTTACGATTAATTATGCGGTGGGTTCATGCCTGGGTTATTCCGGAACAAATTGCGATTGGTCAGGCTTGGAATGCTTTTTCTACTGATGGTAAGTTATTGGATGAAAAATTGTCAGAACGTTTTGATAAGTTTGCTCAAAGTTTAGTAGAAAATACTCGGAAAATTCGAGGGTTGAGTTAGTTTTCTTTTGTCGGGAAAATTTTTGTTAAAAGTATCCCTAATTAAAATAATTAGACAGGTAAAAAATTGTTTTTTTTGCTTGGTTTAAAAAAAGTAATTAGACCAGAAAAACTATACATATTTTTTTACCTGTTTCCTATTATGTTTATCTTTTCTTTTGCGGGTTTAATACCCCACCGTCAACGGGGGTGCTCAAAATTGTTTGGGGTTAGTAGACACGAAGTGGCCGGTCGTTGACTATCCTGCAATTTTCCCTCCTGACTCCTGTAGGGGTAATTTCGTTCCGAATGCTCCGCTTTCCATGAATTACCCCTACTCCTGACTCCTTCTTCAAATGGTTTATTGGGGCCTTCCTCTGTTCTTTGTAAAACTAAGTTTATTGTTCTAATTAATTAACCTAATGCTATACAATGAATCAACCAGAAAATAAACAATGGACACCCATTCACGACCAACTACATCGCACATTACGGCAGCGACATTTATTACCACGAAATCAAAGCATATTAATTGCAGTATCTGGCGGTCAAGATTCTTTATGTTTAACTAAATTACTATTAGATTTACAACCAAAATGGGATTGGTATTTAGGAGTTGCTCATTGTGACCATAAATGGCGTCTCGACTCAGAAGCTAATGCTAATTATGTAAAAGAATTAGCGACAAGTTGGCAACTACCATTCTATTTGGAAATAGCAGACCAGGTTTACAAAAGTGAGGCAGAGGCTAGAAAATGGCGTTATCAAGCTCTGAGTAAAATAGCTTTAGAAAATGATTATCAATATATTGTTACTGGTCATACAGCAAGCGATCGCGCAGAAACTCTTTTGTATAATCTAATTCGTGGCAGTGGGGCTGATGGCCTACAAGCTCTGAGTTGGCAACGTCCCCTAATAGAAGAGTCCTCATTATTATTAGTGCGTCCTTTATTAGAGATTAGTCGTACCGAAACAGGTGACTTTTGTCAAGAGCAAAAAATAGGAATTTGGGAAGATTCTACAAATCAAGATTTGCGTTATGCTCGTAACCGCATCCGTCTGGAATTACTACCACTCCTGCGTCAGTTTAACCCTCAAGCTGAAATGGCATTAGCTCAAACTGCAGAAATACTTGGGGCTGAGGTCGAATATCTGGAGAGTCAGACAGAAAGGTTATTGGAGAAGGCAACAGATATAGATAATTTTGAATTTTCTCAGCTTGAATATTCCTCAATAAAATATATTAATCGTCTGGTATTATGTGAAGCACCCCTAGCGCTACAAAGAAGAGTAATGAGACGACTGCTACAGGAATTTTTACCTGTTTATCCTAATTTCGCTCATGTTGAGAAACTAACAGCTTTGGTTAATGCTCCCAACCGTTCTCAAACCGATCCTTTTCCTGGAGGAGCGATCGCCAAAGTTGAGCATCCTTGGATATTATTGCTCGGAGAAAATTTGATCTAAAAACTGTGGCGTTCATAAATGAAATGTTGATTTTGAAGAAGGCAGAAGGCAGAAGGCAGAAGGCAGAAGGGAAAATTGCATGGGGATTCTAACCCCAAACAATTTTGAGCACCGTGTAGACGGTGGGGTATTAAACCCGTAAGGGATTAGCAATAGCGGATACTGTCAACGCATTCATGACACAGCAACGGCTGTAGAATCTCAGGGTGATGC
>JBARXI010000778.1:0-3061 GCA_049647275.1 Microcoleaceae cyanobacterium | reverse complement strand
ATGTAGCATCACCGTACGACGGACAACTGAAATGTCAGCCCGTCGAAACGAAAGAAATTTTACAAAATTGCCAATGGCAAAATCAGTTTTTATATAAACAGCAGTCCTATCTCTAGAACCTATCGCTTTTTTAATTAAGCTTACTTTAAAGAAACTCTCTACGTTCGTTATAAATAGACACCCCACTATCCTCATTGCAAATGAGGACGATTGGGGGAGAACATAAAAAAGATAAGAAAGGCTAAAAAACTCTCTCAAAAAGAAGTAATAACAGCCATTGATATGGGAGCCACTCAATATTCACCTATCGAAAGAGGTAAAATTGACCCTTCTGATAGTACGATGGAAAGGATTGCTAAAGCGCTTGGCGTGGAACTTGCCGAACTATTTTCTAATAATGATCTGCAGGAAGTGGATTCCTATGATAAAACTCTGATGGAAAAACTCAGGCTTATTGACAGCCTGTCTGATGAAGAACAAAAAACCATATTCAATATACTCGATGCTTTCATTGGTAAGAAAAAACTAAAGGACACTCTCTCGAATGTCCTTCAGGATTTTTAAAGTATTGATTGTTATTAGTAAATGCCAGTTATCAGGAACTAATCTAGGTAAATAACTGTGGATCCACTTGAGTCCCATCCTTGCCTTTCCATCTTTAACTTCTCCATTAAAGATAAAGCCCAGTTTTTAGCTATGACCCAATCCTCATAATTATCAAAATCAATTGGATTCCAATAACAGTTCTCAATTTTATCAACATGTTGATAAAATTGAATTAGTTCTGTTTTAACCGTCTCGTTAATCCATCCGTTCTCTTGGAATTGATTTAGAACATCGGATTCAAAAACTGTGCACAATAACGTTTCTAACTCATCTAAAACTTCGAATATAGGAGAATTCAAATTAGAAACTTCAGAATATTTGGATGAAGTCAAATACAAACAATTATACAAATGAGTCAACACAGAGATAACTAGATAATTATATCTTCTCTTCTAAAAGGTTCACCCCATCCATTATTTTTATAGAAGTTAAATCTACTTACAGAGCTAATTGCAGGAAACTTTATCTGATTTTTTTTGAATAACGTATGCGCTTTTTTTAAATATTTAAGGCTCTGTTCCCCATTATTGACTAAAGCTCCGAATAATTCTAGAGTCCCCATGAAATATATCGTCTCGATTAATTCACTATGCTCTTCATTTATTTTCGAATAAAGTAATTTAATCGAATAAAAATTTTCCTTATCGAGATATTCAAATTCGCCAGATTCAAAATCACTAACCTCTTCAATAGAATCCGGTAATAGTTCAGCAGCAATATCTTGCCAATCATCTAAGAATTCAATATTTGTGTACATCCAAAATTTCTCTAACAAATAATCCCAACCTTGTCTAGTATCATTATTTTTTTTTAATAAAGCTTCTAAACAAAGTAACATATACGCAATTCTACCTCTTATTGAGATATCTCTAAATTTTTCTTCTATCATTTTTCGCTTGTTGATTTCATCCCATCAAAAGTTTGTACACAATTCGTACACTGTGCTTTCAAAAACGTTGTGCCATCTTGATTCACACCAATTGTGTGCAATATTAAATCCTCCCACGATGCTCCACCATGCAAGGCCTGATTTACCGCATCACATTCAGCACAGTTCCCAAGCTTAAATTCATTCAAAGATTTCTCTGGAAGATTTTTCAATAATGTTGGATGAATTGCATCACCTGAAATACTAATTCCTCTATTCATTCCATAAAAATAACTATCAGTCGTTGCATCGTAAACTACTGAGGCAGTATTGAATTTACTTAACTTTCGCTTGCTTGGTGCAATAGCTCTTTGCAAAGAAGCCCAATCTCCAACAGCGGAATTGAGTTTTTTACCAATATCATCTAATCCACTTGATGGAATTAATGGAGCCCCATCTGGCACTAATAAATCGGTAGCTAATTCAACAGTTGTTTCAACAGTTGACGGGTTACTCGCAGCTAATTTCAAATAACTTATTGGAGCTGCAATAAATGATGTTACTTCTGAAAGTATAGCAGCTCCAAAGGTAGCACTTGCAACTAAAGCACTTGTACCTAAAAGAGCTCCTCTGCCTTGAGCCTTTTGCCTTTCCCAGACAATCTGCTCATCTTTCTTACTCTTTATTTTCTGAAAATCGTTAAACCTACTCGTTATTTCTACAGATTCTAGACCTTCAAGCTCAATATGTCCAGTTACCTTATTTTCACTAAATGCATAAGTAGAGTTATAATAGAATTCTTCTGCTAGTGGGTCAACATTAAAGAATCTACCCAAGGCTGGATCAGCATTTCTCCATTTGTATTGATGCCATTGTGTTTCTTCTTGATATTCCTGTCCCTGGAAGCCATATAAGTTCTTTGGAGGGTTTGCTTGCCATGACTGAAAAGTCATTCCAAACGGATAATAATCGTCCTTCTGAATAACCGTTCCTGCCTGATCTACTGTTACACGCACATTTCCTAAGTGGTCGCCTGCGCGGCCCGGTCAGGTTGTATTCGTAATCAAATGCACCATTAACAACCAAAACCCGCCCTTCCGAATGCTGGAAAAACTCCAGGACATTATCTTTATAATGCCTACCAGCAATATAATCAGTTACTACAACATTAGCTCTGGGAGAACGAATACCGGATCACAGCACCACCAATCCAGCTACCTTCTGAAGCTGGATGCCTCAATTAAGTTGAGGCAGGCTATGTAGCATCACCGCACGACGGACAACTGAAATGTCAGCCCGTCGAAACGAAAGAAATTTTACAAAATTGCCAATGGCAAAATCAGTTTTTATATAAACAGCAGTCCTATCTCTAGAACCTGTCGCTTTTTTAATTAACCTTACTTTAAAGAAACTCTCTACATTCGTTATAAATAGACACTCCAATCGATTGAATGGACAAAGATTTAAAACACCATGATACACTGATAACTAATCAGCACAATACACTCACCGAACTAAATATAATCTAGATTGAGCTAGCTTCGGGTAAAATCCTTCAAAAACTCTTCTAGCGTATTGATTAATAAA
>JBARXI010000777.1:0-4542 GCA_049647275.1 Microcoleaceae cyanobacterium | reverse complement strand
TGTTCCCTGTTCCCTGTTCCCTGTTCCCTGTTCCCTGTTCCCTGTTCCCTGTTCCCTGTTCCCTGTTCCCTGTTCCCTGCTATAACCTAATTTAAGCCTAAAAATTCGAGATATTGTTGGGCAACATTTTCTATTTTAAATTGTTCTAGCCAAGCCGAATCGACTTGCCGAGAATTACCTGATAATATATCTAAAATTGCCTTTGCTATAGCTTCATTATCTCCTACTGGTACGAGATAACCATATTTGCCACGAGCGAGAATTTCTTCAGGGCCACAAGGACAATTAGTCGAAACTACAGGAGTTCCTAAAGCTAATGCTTCTATCAATACATTTGGTAAGCCTTCCCAAACCGAAGACATTACAAATACTGCTGCTTTTTTGATGTAGGGATAGGGGTTATTAGCAAAACCTTGTAAAGCTACATCATTTTCTATATCTAATTCTCTAATTAAGATTTGAAGTTCTTTCTCTTGACGACCCTTACCCAAAATCATTAAGCGACATGGTGTTATTTCGCGCACTTTGGCAAAAGCTTTAATGAGAGTTGAAAAGTTCTTTTGTGGATCTAATCTTCCTACCCCAAGCACTACGGGTAACTCCCCTGGTTGAAACCAAGGATGGTCCAGAGAGTGTTGTGATTTTTCAAAGATGTGAGGAGTAATAGTGGGGTTGTAAATCACTTTAATGCGTTCTGGGGAAATATCGGTAACATTGGCTAAATCTTGAGCTACACAATGAGAATTTGCCAGTATTCCATCTGCAAAAGGATATAATAACTTGGCAGAAATAGTTGACCACTTTTCACTACTGGGTTCATTTCCAGCGTGGATTGATAAAGCATTACGTTCTGATACTATCACTCGCGTATTTACAAAGGCCAGGCGTTTTGCCAAGATAGCTATTTCATTAGGATAATGTAAAAAAGAAAGTAGAACTTTTGGACGTTCCTGCCGTAGGTAACTTGCTAACTTGGGAAGACCTGCAAATATTTTTTTAGTTTTAAGGTCAATTATCCTAACTTCTGGTGGTACTTCTGATAAATATGGTCCTTCCGCCATATTCATCACTAAATCTACTTGTACCCCATGTTTAATAAAGGCTGGCATTAAATTTACAAGTACACGCTCTGCACCACCACCATATAAGAAGCGGATATATATTGCTAGGTGTGGTTTGATTATGGACATACTTTAGCCTCTGCCATTCAAGAATAATTACTATTTTTACCATTTTTTTTAAATAATAATTTTTTTTAAATAATAAAAAGGACTGAGTAAACTCCCCCAGAAAAATTCCAACTCAAATGCTGCTATTAAATCAGTCTTAACCTGATTTCGATACTTAATTAAATGTTTGAAAATTCGCTTAATATTTCCTAGTATAGTCCTAATAAAAATTAATGGTTTTTCCCAACCTTTTGCATTCACCATTCGCATTTGACAAGTTGCTAAACCAATACCTTTTGCTAAAGAAAGTAAATATTCTTTTTCTAAGCGTTGTTTGGGAATTTTATGGTAAATACACATAGCTGGATTGTACCAAATTTCCCATCCTCCCTTATGTAAATAAAGTAAGGCTTCATAGTCTTCCCCTGCCACCATAACTTTTCCTACTCTTCCCATCAAAGCTAACCGACTAGGAACATTTTCAGACCATGCGTGCTTTCTAATTACTAATCCAGCACCAGGAGGAAGTTGTAATTTTTCTGGTTCAAATAAACGGGGTTTTAAACCATGTTCTCGAATAGCTAAAAAGGCTTTTATCTTATCAAAGTTTTCTGGAGGATTAACTTCAAAATCGGCTATTATCTTACCACTATATGCACCTGCTCTCGGATGTTCTTGACCAAACTTAACAGCTTCCGCTACCCATTCTGGATCTGGCAAGTTATCATCATCAATAAAACCGACAAAATAGCCATTAGCTTCTTTAACTGCTCTTTGTCTAGCAAATGCTAATCCTTGTTCTGCCTCAAAACAATATCTGAGTTGTACATTCGCAGGCCACTCAATTTGAAAATTTTCGACGACCTCAGTAATATTTTGGCTACTATTATTGTCAACTACAATTACTTCCCATGAAATATTTTCTGTGTTGATTTGCGATCGCAACTTTTCTAAAACCAAAGGCAATCTATTCGCCCCATTATAGGTTGGTATAGCCACCGTCAAGTCTAGCATTATTTTTCACCACAAACAATCTTACTAACAAGTCGTAGATTCCTTAACTTTAAAAAGTAGATAACACCTAGACATATAACATTTGCTGTAGCTACCTTAGGATTTAGATCGTGGGAGTAAACTTAAGTCAGTGGGTGTAAACTACCAAACACGCTCATCATCAGCCCATACTTGCAGAGTTCTTTCTCTCGCCTAGGCGGTTATTCCAGTTCTGCTTCAGGGTAGATAAAAATATCATAGCGCTTGTGCAGGATCTCGATCAACAAAAAGCATACAACTTTTCCTCCTTACTTCTCCATATCACAGCATAATAGCCAGTTATATAATTTTTTATACTTATTTTCCCTCCTGGCCACGCAATTATTCTCATCAAAATTACCTACAGTTAATCCCAGTCAAACCTACTTGAGATTTTCTTCCTGGAGTTTGATTTTGGTCAACTTTAGTCAAATAGCCATTTTTCCACAAATAGAAAGGACTTTTCAAACTGTGAATGTAGAGTTCTAACTCGCAAGCTGCTACTATATCTGTTTGTAACTGTAGACGGTATTTAAGTAAATGGCGGATAATTTTTCGAGTATCATTTGCGGTATAAGCTAACAAAGCTAATGGTTTTAACCATGGTTTAATACCTAACATTCGTGTTACATAACGACTTAGACCAATACCACGGAAAAAACCGATTAAATAATCTTTTTCTAAACGATACTTAGATATTTTGTGAGTTACTTCCATTGCTGGGTTATACCAAATTTCCCAGCCTGCTTTTTGAATATAACTAATAGTTTCTGTATCTTCACCAGTTAACATTGAACCTGCTACTCTACCACTCAATATGCAGTGATTTGGTACACTCTTTAACCAGGCTTCCCGACGGACTACTAATCCGGCTGATGGTGGAATTACTCTCTTTTTCGGTTCATATAATAATGGTTTCTTGCCTCTCTCTGTAATTGCAAAAAAAGGTTTAATCCTGTCAAAATTCCATGGTAGTTCTGCCTCAAATTCTCCATGAATTTGACTGGCATAAGCACCAGCCTTTGGATATTTTTGAGCAAATTCATAGGCTGCTGTCACCCAAGTTAGTGCTGGGATATTATCATCATCTAGAAAACCAATCAAAGAAGAATTTGCTACTGTTATTGCTTTTTTCCTAGCAAATGCTGCACCTTGTTTGGGTTCAAAAATATATTTTAAGCGAATTTGCTGAGGCCAGTTTTTTTGATATTCTCTAACAACATTTTGGGTATCGTCTGTGCTGTTGTTGTCTATAACAATGACTTCCCAAGATAATTGTTCTATATCTACTATTTGATTGCGCAGTTTTTCTAAAATTAAAGGCAATCGTTGAGCGCCGTTGTAGGTAGGAATTGCGACAGTAAAGTCAGTCATAGTAATTTAGTGTTTGATAAATCCTTCTACATTGAATATATCCAATATTACCCTAATAAAACAACAGCATATTTTCGTAGATTTTACAACATCCGCCTCAGTAAACCTCAGTAAAATAGTATTCAAAAAAATTGAATTCTTTGTCGTGCAATGGATTTGGGAATAAGATAAGTATTTTACAACAACCGGATTTGGTATTATCCTATCTAAAGAAGCTGTTTATAAAATAAATAGCCCCATACTACATTTAATGTGGAATAGGGCTAGTAAAAGAATTGAGGAAAAGGGTATTAAAACTTATTCAAGTTAATACCTGCTTCCTTGGCCATAGCTTGTAGACCTTTATGTTCTAAAGTTTTAATTGCTTTAGTCGATAATCGCAGTTTTACCCACCGATTACCTTGGGGCCACCAAATTCTTTTCCATTGCAGATTTGCCTGCTGTAACTTGTGGGTGCGGATATGGGAGTGGGAAACTGAATAAGCATTATTAGCTTTTTTTCCGGTCAATTGACATTTACGACTCATTAGTTGGTCCTTTAATCTTGTGTTTACAACCTTTTAATTATAGAGAGGTTAATCCCAAATAGTTTGGTCATTGGGAGGCGGGTATTCGTGCAGTCAATTTCTGAAAAAATAATCAGTGCTAGCCGAAACAATATCTATTCCCAATCTTAAGAGCCCAGATGGCCACGGGATTAACATAAACAACCCCCCACTACTATTTCCTATTCTCCGTAGTTATTCCTGTTTATCGATCATTTCCCTTATGGGTTTAAGCTGTTCAGCATTTAAACCATATATCCAATTTTTGGGGGAGGCAACAGGCAACAGCTCATCTGGCAACAGCGGTCAGACCCCGCGACGACGCCAGCTCGCTTGCGGTCAGACCCCGCGTCGGCGACAGACGCACCTGGTAGCTGACCAAGAGAGGGAACGCTGACCAAGAGAGGCAACAGCTCATCTGG
>JBARXI010000776.1:0-4175 GCA_049647275.1 Microcoleaceae cyanobacterium | reverse complement strand
AGTCGGGAGAAGGGAGTCGGGAAAGTTCCAGAATTGGATAATTTATTGTTTGCTATTCCCTTAATATAGATGGTGCTTCTTGCCAAAGTAACCGATATAGTTGTATGGGTTCATCTTTGCCCTTAACCATAACTGGGGGAATTTTTTCTAAGGGAAAATTATGCTCTTTTAGCCTATCTATAGTACTTTGACAAATTAAAATTTCATCAGATTTTGCCTCATTACATATCCGGCTAGTAACATTAGTTGTGTCGCCAATAGTAGCGTATTGAATTAATTTTTCAGAGCCAATATTTCCGGCTGCTACTTTACCAGAATTAATTCCAATATGAATAGCTATTTGTTGTTGTCCGCGTTTTTCCCAATCTTTATTTAAACGGCAAATTGCCCATTGCATATCAATTGCTGCTTTCAAAGCACGTTCTACATCATCAGTAGTTTGGTAAGGAGCACCCCAAACAGCAAATAAAGCATCTCCTATATATTTTTCCAATGTGCCTTCATATCTAAATACAATCTCTTCTACCATAATTTCAAAATACTCATTTAGCATAGAAATTATTTGACGAGGCTCCATTGTAGAAGACATTTTTGTGTAGCCACTAATATCAGAAAATAATGCAGTTACTTCTGTGTCTACTATTTCTAGTTTTTCTACTTCTCTCAGTTTTCTAGCTACTGTTTGAGGAAAAAAACGTTCCAATTTATCTCGGATAATTGCTTCTGCTTGGATATTTTTATAAAGTCGGGCATTATCTATAGCGATCGCTGCTTGATTTGCTAAACCTGTCAAAAATTTTATATCTTCATCGGAATAGACATTTGATAATGATAAATTATCAGCATATAACACTCCTATGACTTTATCTCTAGGTTTTAGAGGGATACAAACTGCTGCATGAATAGACTGAGAAACAACTGACTCGGCATCATTCAATAGTTCATCAACACAGGCATCTGTAGTTAAAAAAATCTTACCTTGCTCTCGTGCAAAATTCGTAATATTCTTACTATAAAATTGTTCTTCAGCAGTAATTCCATCCCTGGCTTTGACTGCTTTTTGTTCTAGCTCTCCTGTAGTTTCATTCACCAAAAGTATTACTGCTCGATCTACTTTTAGAATCTGAAACAGCAGGTCAATAATTTTTGCTAATAAGATTTCTAATTCAGTGGGAGAAGAAAGTTGTTTGCTTACTTCCAGCAAAATTTTTAATTTATCGACTGCCTGAATATGTGTATCTTTTTGTTTAAGTTTCAGCACTGATAGAGAATCATTACTTTGCTGTTGATCTAATAGGTCGTATAATTCAGTTTGACTTGACTCTTGTGAGTATTGTTTGACTATACTTGTAGAACCTATTTGTTTGAATTGAGTAAATTTAAACACTGCATTACCACAATGAATTAAGTCTCCCTCTTTGAGTTGGTGACTATCAATTTTTACCCCGTTAACAAATGTGCCATTACTACTGTTTTGATCGATAATCATTACACTATCTTGAGCAATGATAACTTGTGCATGATGACGGGAAACACTCGTTTCATTAGTAATAGCAATAATGTTATCTCTTTCCCTACCAATAGTAATTTCACCTGTCGGTAGTTTATATATTTTTGGCTCGGCAGTCTCTGGAGTATAAATTAAATATGGCATTTACTGTCCTCCTGGAGAATATGACTAATTAAATATACAGATATTTTATCCTAATTCAGATTGAAACTATAATAATAGTGAGCATCTGTAGCAATGTGAAATAATTCGTGAAAGAAATCGACTACTTTAAGGCAGGAGGCAGATGGCAGAAGGACGAAGTTTTTAACAAGTCCAGGAATTTTACAAATGATTTAGGATTGCTATAGCAGGGTTGCAACTTTTGAAAATATCTGGAATAAAATATATTGGTTGGTAAAGGCAGTAAAATGTGCTGAAGTTTTAGTCATCTCAATTTGAAAAACATATCCCTAAATATTTTATTGGGAAAACCTAACTTTCTTTGTGTATAGCAGTACGGTCTTTGGTTAAGACAATAAATTTGAGTGGAAAGGTAGTAGGAAATAGGAAATAGAGGAATGTCCGCGCCCTATTTGCGTAGTGCTATAATATGAAAAATTAGCAGTCGTGACTTTCAGCGATCGCTAAAGCTAAAATTGGCGTTAAGTCTGAGTCTTATTACTGAATAAAACTTTTGTTTTATTGATTTAAAATAGAACTTTTTAAGAGATTAGAAAAAACTTTTATTAACTTGTCTTTAGCTCGAATAAATAAGTAAAAAAAATCATCCTGGTAAGAATGATTGGCAGTTGACGAGCGTATATTTATTTCCAGACATCTCTAGTGATTTTTTAACCAGCAGATAAAAGATAATATTTTTGACAAAAAGGAGAGAAGAAGCTTAAAGTTAACCTTTACTCTTCCGTTAAATTCAAAACTTGTTTATAGCAGTCGAAACAAAGGGCGCGGACATTACTAAATGCTCTTTGCTTCCGCATTTGGGCACCGAAAATTTACTTCTGAGAGATTACTTCTGACTTCACGCCTTCTGACTTGGTGACTTGCGCGTAGCGCTATAACCGCGGATAAAACGACTAAGTGAATCCCTTGAAAGCAGTCAAATATCCATCTTAAAGTCGGGGTTTCAGTTAACTTACCTAATTAATTTTTAAATCCAGCTTTTGCTTCCCTTAATTTGCGACGTAGTTCTCTTTGCCCCAAACAATAAACCAGAAGATATAATACCAATTACCAAAAACAAAAACTTTGCTATATTTAGATTTTCTATTTTTAAATATTATTTGTGGGAGTAATATCATGTCCGGATGATTAGTAATAAAAAAACTTTCTTCTCTTTTTCCATCCCTCCTGACTCCTGTACGTCGCGAATCCGACGGCGACCCTACCTGACTCCTCCCTAATTATTTATAACTGTTTATCCAGACATGATATAAATGCTTGGTATTTAGTAACTTTTGTTCTTTTTACAGTTATTTTTTCGAGCTTCCAACTGTAGCAGTAATTTTACAAATTGGTATAGCATTTCTCGCTCTTAGTGAGATAAAGAAGTTTTAGATTTTTGGCAACAGCTCCGTCAGGCAACAGCTCCGTCAGGCAACAGGCAACGGGCAACGGGCAAAAGGGAATAAGAAATAAGAAATAAGGATATAGAAAAAATACTGTACTTCATAAAGAATGAGAACAACTATATCAACCCATTAATATAGCCATTGTTTCAAATTTTTCAGGAGATTTAATAAAGACGTTATCAGGAAAAAATAAGGGATTTTCAAGGAAAGCCAAACTTCGTGATGAACCTTATTGCTACTTATATTTCATCAAGATTACATCAGAATAAACTTGACTTTTATTAAACTCATTAGTGGCTCAAATAAATCTTCCTGCCCTTTCTTGTAATTGCTTAACTTTGGCTTGATTAATTTCTAGAGAAGTCGTCAATAAAACCTCAAAAAAACCCGGTATCTATTTAGAAGTTTTAACCTCTAAAAGTTCCGGGTTTTTTCGTGCTAGACTTACTTACTATACTCCAGATAATTCTAGAAAATTCACTTCATAAATGAACCAACCACACCATTTAGATCGGTATCTAAGGGATGACCCAATGCACTAAATTTCCACGGTCCATTATCTCGAAACAGTTCCCCCATTAACATAGATATTTTGCCATCATAAGTACCATTACCAGACAACGTATATCTTGCTATTTCTATTCCTTTATGATCAACTGCTCTAACAAAGGAATTTTCTACCATGCCAAAATGTTGTTTTCTTTCCTTGGCTTGATAAATACTTACTCCCAGGATAATTTTTTGATACTGTTCGGGAATAGAGTTCAGTTTTAAGACTATTTGTTCATCGTCTCCCTCTCCCTCTCCAGTTAGGTTATCCCCTGAGTGAATTACAGTCCGATCTTTCGATTCTAAATGTCCATAATAAACTACATCTTCTTTGTAGTTTTTTACTTTTTGATTTTCTGTTAGAGTCGAAGGAAGCCTCTCGACTTCCAACTCTCCTTCAGAACCGGACGTGAGACTTTCACCTCATCCGGCTCCTCAATAACTCCATCTTTGTCATAGATACGAGGAACGAACGGTTTATCTTCATAGCTCCTTGAGTTGGAACCATCTGATGCCGTTTTTGAGTCGTGGCAATGTCTATGTAG
>JBARXI010000775.1:0-2714 GCA_049647275.1 Microcoleaceae cyanobacterium | reverse complement strand
CTGGTGGGTCGGTGACTGGTGGGTCGGTGACTGGTGGGTCGGTGACTGGTGGGTCGGTGACTGGTGGGTCGGTGACTGGTGGGTCGGTGACTGGTGGGTCGGTGACTGGCGGGTCAGTTACTGGCGGTTCTGGGAAGAAATTACTAGGAGTAAGAGTGTTACTGTCAACTCCAATTAAAATAGCTAAAGTATCACCATTAGCATTCCGAATAATAGTGTCACCAGTCTCAGTTGAAATTTCCAAATCTTCAAAGCTCAGACCTCCCTCCAAACTAATCAGGTCTTCTGCCGTACTAAAATCAGTAATAGTATATAAATTATCAGCTTCCTCAAAATCTACAACAACAAAACTATCTGCACCCTCACCCCCAGTGAGAGTATCGTTCCCGCGACCACCCACTAATAAATCGTCTCCTACACCCCCATCAAGAGAATCATTTCCCTTACCACCAGAGAGCAAATCATTCGCTTCCCCACCAGCAAGAGTATCATTTTCCCGTTCGCCATTAAGAGTATCAGCTCCCGCACCCCCTAACAAAATATCGTCATCTTTGCCTCCCGATATAGAATCATCTCCTGCACCGCCATCAAGAGAATCATTTCCTTGGTTTCCAGCTATAGAATCATTATCTTCATCTCCGGAAACAGTATCGTTACCTTCACCGCCACTAATAACATCTAAACCTACACCACCGGAAATAATATCATTACCAGCCTGACCGAGAAGCGTATCATTACCTGCATCGCCGACTACAGTATCATCGCCAATATCTCCGGAAACAAAGTCGTTATCTTCCCCACCTCCTACATCATCGTTTTCTTTACCGCCATAAATAATATCTCTGCCTTCTCCCCCTCGAACTGTATCTGAATCGCGATCGCCCAATACTGTATCATTTCCGGCATCACCTAAAACAGAGTCAGCATCTCTACCTCCGCGTAAACTATCATCTCCTACACCACCGCTAACAGTATCATTGCCGCGGTTTCCATTGATTTGGTCGTTACCTTCTTGGCCAAGTAAAGAATCATTTTCTTCTTGACCAAATACTGTATCATCTCCATCAAGTGCTGAATATGTATCACTGAAAGCACTGCCAAATGCCAGGTCATTGCTTTCGCTGCCAACTGCCTCTCCTTCAAAAAGAATTCCTCCCCCTGGTGCAGTAGGTATGGGCGCTGACGTTACTACAGGAGGTGCTGTAGTAGGAGGTAATGTTGTAACTGGTGGTGCTGTTGTAACTGGCGGTTCTGTTGTAACTGGTGGTTCTGTTGGTTGTTCTTCCTCTAGAATGATAAAATCACCATTTTCGTTAATGAAACCTAAGATACCATCAATTTCAATTATTTCTCTGCCTTCGGGTGTTGTCGGTACTGGTGGTTCTGTGGTTGTTGGTGGTTCTGTGGTTGTTGGTGGTTCTGTGGTCGCTGGTGGTTCTGTGGTCGCTGGTGGTTCTGTGGTCGCTGGCGGTGCTGTGGTCGCTGGCGGTGCTGTGGTCGCTGGTGGTTCTGTAGTTGTTGGTGGTTCTGTAGTTGTTGGCGGTTCTGTGGTTGTTGGCGGTTCTGTGGTTGTTGGTGGTTCTGTGGTTGTTGGTGGTTCTGTGGTTGTGGGTGGTGCCGTGGTTGTTGGCGGTTCTGTGGTTGTTGGCGGTTCTGTAGTTGCTGGTGGTTCTGTTGGTGCTGGCCCCCCTAATGGTATAAAAGTCCCATCATCAGCTATGATACCTACTTGTCCATTTGGTCCTATGACTAAATCTTGGGGTCCTAATGCTGCTCCCATTTTTCTACCTCTCCATTAATTAATATATAATTTTCGTGCCTATGACAAGTTCAATATTTCAATATTATATTTATTTAGTTGCCTATAGTCTGATTACTCATGTTGTTCGATTTATACTGTATTTTTACTCCAGGGAAGTTAAACACTGGCTAATTAGTTTTCAGCATTTATTTATTAGATAAAGTTAAATTTGAATAAGTAGGTAAGCGGGAATAAACCTCACTATATAACAAACAAAATGTCAATCATTTTCAACCCTGGAAATGGCTTTTTTCCACTCCGTTCCAGTTCCAATGACATAGTGATATTTAATTACGCATAGCTACTTAAACTGATTACTTATAATCTGCTGAATTACTCCCGATTAATGAATATTCTAGTGCATTCTTTTTTTGTCTCATAATTTTATTCACTTTAACAAATTTTTCTAGTTTTTGACAATCCCTCAAACAGTATTCTTTATTAATTGATATTACAAAAAATGATGTGATCATTATCCTCATCCAACTACTAGTATGTGATACAAATTTTCTTTTAACTAATATCATATCCGGTTGAATATTTATGAATATAGGGAGTAGGAAGCAGAGAGAATAGGGAGATTTGCCCTGGATAGAAACAATAGGTTCTTTTCTCACTAATTAAACTGACTTGATATAATACCATGAATGAAAAAAAAATGTTCCAAATAATTAGAGAGCAAAAGACTTTACATGATATGTCTGAGTTCGCTAAAAAGTAAGCTGCACAAACAAATGCTGAGAGAGTATTCCGACTGACTGAAAAAATAGACTAAATACAAGCCCCCGGATTTATCCGTGGAGAGTCAAAAATTTTTGACTCATCAGGACTTACGCAAAATATCAAATCATCCACCACCTGTAGGGGTCAACGGCCGTTGACCCCTACAAGATATGGTGGTTCTGCGTAAGTC
>JBARXI010000774.1:0-12121 GCA_049647275.1 Microcoleaceae cyanobacterium | reverse complement strand
CTTACTTACCTTGGTAGGTAAAGCTTGATAATCGTCACTTTTAGATACCTTGTGATCAAGTTCATTTAAATTTAATTTCTTTCGTTCGGAAAAGAAGTATTGGCGATAATAATAATTAGCTAAATTGAACAGATTTTTCGACAAAAAAGCCTTGTGGTCACAAGCTGACCACAAATAATGTGATTTAGTAATAACATGACGTTCAACTAGCTTCATACCTTAATTGTAGCTGATAACGACTCAATGGATAGACAACTGAACAAACTTACTCATTTTAGTTTCATAGCTATAATTATGATTCAACAATTGATAATTGATAATTGATAATTACCTCTCCTTAAAAGAGAGAGGATTGACACAATTGGAAACATTTGTATTCTCTTGGTCGATTGGATATGGCGATCTTCGGAGCGGCTCTGCACTCTTCGGGTCTCCTCGCCATCCCACCCTACGGGAAGCTCCGAAGATCGACCGTTTTTTTTCCCTTTAAAGGGGAGGCTTTACACCTCAATTATTTAATTATTAATTGTTAATTATTCGGTAAATTTGATGAACTTTAGATAAGTTTTTCCGAGCTGTATTTACCCCTTTTTTCAAATTTTCAATTTCAACAGAATGAAGTAGGCTAGGCTAATGTCTAGCCTACTTAAAAGAGGAGCAAATAGTAGCTGCAAATGAAAATGAAGTTGTGAAAAACTATCTAAAAATAAAGTATAGCCTTAAAGCTTAGTGCCACATTCAGGACAGAAGTTATTAGCAGCAACATTACTCGCTCCACAATTGCTACAAGTTACCAACTCCACCGCTTGCTCAAGCTGTTTGCGAATAGGCAACCCCAGCATTTGAGCATTACTCTTACCAGGAGCAACCATTGGATAACAGTTTTCATCCTTAGTTACACGCGCATCCATCAAAACCGGACCTTCATGAGCCAACATTTGAGCGATCGCATCTTTCAATTCATCCCGGCGAGAAATCATCATACCCTTAATCCCATAAGCCCGAGCCAACATCACAAAATCAGGCATTCCCACCTCCATATTAGAAGAAGAATAACGCTCGCCAAAAAACGCCTGTTGCCACTGGCGCACCATACCCTGCCAACCATTATTAATAATCACAGTTTTGACATTAATACCATACTGTGCCAAAGTGCCCAACTCCTGAATATTCATCTGAATACTCGCATCACCAGCAATACAAATCACCTCACGGTTTGGCAGTGCCACCTTCACACCCATAGCAGCAGGCATTCCATAACCCATTGTGCCCAAACCCGCACTAGAAATCCATTGCCGGGGTCCATTTTTCAGAAATTGAGCTGCCCACATTTGGTGCTGACCAACATCAGTAGTATAGTAAGCATCTGGAGCCATTTTACCAATCTCATTAATCACCTCTTGGGGCGAGATACTATCTTGGTTTTGAGGGGCGACTAATGGATAATCTTGTTTCCAACGATTAATCCGGTCTAGCCAAAGTTGAGTTTTATTAGAATTAGTAGAATCACCTGTTTCTCGGCAGCGACGTAGCAAGTCAACCAATACTTGACGCACATCTCCAACTATGGGAACATCAGGAGTCCGGTTTTTACCCACCTCTGCCGGGTCAATATCAATATGAATTACCTTAGCATGACAAGCAAACTGGTCTAACTTACCTGTTACCCGGTCGTCAAAACGGGAGCCAACAGCAATTAATAAATCGCACTCACTCACAGCAAAATTAGCATAAGCAGTGCCGTGCATTCCTAACATTCCAAGTGATAAGGGATGATGTTCGTTAAAAGCACCTTTACCCATCAAGGTAGTAGTAACAGGAATATTGAAATGTTCTGCTAATTCTTGAATTTCTGCATGAGCATCTGCCGAGATTGCACCACCACCTACATATAATAGAGGACGACGTGCTTCTCGCATCAAATTAACTGCTTGGTTAATCTGGCGAGGGTTGCCTTTAACAGTAGGACGGTATCCAGGTAGTTTAATCGAAGCTGGTTCGACTGGTTGATAGCCAAATTCTTCTAATCCAACATCTTTGGGTATGTCAATTAGAACTGGGCCTGGACGACCTGTACTAGCAATATTGAATGCTTCGGCAACTATTCGGGCCATATCTCTAGGGTCCCGGACCACATAGGAATGTTTGACGATAGGTAGGGTGATGCCGTAAATGTCTGTTTCTTGGAAGGCATCTGTGCCAATCATTTTTCTACCTACTTGGCCCGTAATTACTACCATTGGAATCGAGTCCATGTGAGCAGTAGCAATGCCCGTTACCAGGTTAGTTGCGCCTGGGCCTGATGTGCCAAAGCATACTCCGACTTTCCCAGTAGCACGGGCATATCCATCGGCTGCATGGGCTGCTCCTTGTTCATGTCTGACTAAAATATGCTCTACGTCTCCAGCAGCTTCTGAGCGATATAGCTCGTCGTAAATTGGCAGAATGGCTCCGCCTGGATAGCCGAAGATATGTTTGACACCGTGGCGCTTGAGACTATCCATTAATGCAAAAGCACCTGTTGCTCGTTTTAGGGTTACTTTAGTTTGTAACTGCACAAGTTATTCCTCTCTAGATAGGATTATTTATAGTTAAATTTATAATTGTAATAAAAAATATGTTGTTATAGATATATTTTTTGCCTAATTTCCACAAAAATTTAATATTTTGGCAGGCTATTGAATTACCTTGTTGATAAATGTATTTGTCTTGACAAATAAGGCCTACTTGGGGGTGATATCAAAAGATGGCATCCTGATAAACTGGTAAACTGAAAATTAAATGTAAGGAGTGAAGAAGTTGAAAAAAGTAGAAGCTATTATTCGGCCTTTTAAGCTAGATGAGGTTAAAATTGCTCTAGTTAATGCTGGTATTGTTGGGATGACTGTTTCTGAAGTCCGAGGGTTCGGTCGTCAGAAGGGTCAAACTGAGAGGTATCGAGGTTCTGAGTATACTGTTGAGTTTTTACAGAAGCTTAAGATTGAGATTGTAGTTGAGGATGACCAGTTAGATATGGTTATTGATAAGATTATTTCTGCTTCCCGTACAGGTGAGATCGGCGATGGTAAGATTTTCATTTCTCCAGTAGATAGAATAGTGCGAATTCGGACTGGGGAAAGTAATATGGAGGCGATTTAGTTGTAGGAGCTTTTCGTGTCATAGCTGTTAGGTGTTAGGTTACAGGTAAAAAAGCTTATTTCACTCACCAGTAAGTAGGGCCTTGGGAACTAAGGCCCTACTTGAAAATTCAGATTTTTTGATACCTAATACCATTTGGAAAAAAAAGTAGTGCATCAAACCTGTGCAAAATTAATTTAACATTTGTAAAGTAGGGAGCGGGGAGCAGGGAGCACCGGAATTGGGAGTAGATTGGGGTAGGTCTGAGGGAGTTTTACCCCCATAAGTTAAGTACATAAAGATACTTTTGTTTTGGATTTTGTGAATTCTGCTGATGATATTAGAGTGGCTTTTGAGCTTTATTATAAAATCAAACTACTTTCTTGAGTGAAGAAACAGATAGCGATAGCGTAAGCTTAACCGGAGGTTATCGCCTCCACTACCTACTGCCGCGGTTCAGCTTGCAATAAGTGTAGGTCCAGTAGGGTGTGTTAGACGGCTAAAATATAAGCTGTCAAAGCTATTTAACAATCCGTCGCCGGGCACCATTTTAGATGTGTCGGTCCACTACAGGATACCTTTGACTAGTTTTCAGATTTATTCGCCAGAAGATTTGCGGGAATTTATGGGTAAATTTGTGAATAATGAATCGCCGAAAAGTTGTGAGTAAGTGTTAGATAGTAGTGTGGAAAATTATAATTATGATTTGGAGGAGAGGGAAAAAATAGAGTTTAAGAGTCAGGGTCATAATTTTGTGAGAAATTATCAATTATTAATGCAGATTGAAAGCTTGATAAATTCTGATTGGGAAAGTTGAAAATTTTTTTTTAAGTTGTTGATGAATCAACTGCAAAAATTAGATAGTAATGATTTATCAAAAGGTTTAATAAATAGTGTTGATATTGATAGTTATCAGGTAGAATTTTGGGCTGACAACAGTATTAGTTTAACTGGGCAAAGTATGGTTTCTCCCATTGCCGATAATATTAGTGGGATGTCTGAAACTAAGTCAGATAAAATTATTTGTATTAAATTTCATCGTGACATTTTTTTTTACCCCAATCTAAGGGATAATAATCAAGTCAGAGCCAAACTATCCTTTTGATCGACCCTACCTACTTGGTTTTTGCTGATTTTTGTCATAACCTGACAGCTATCAGGCAGTACATCCGATTGAACAAATTAACAATTGGCCATACAAAAGCTGACACTGACACAGTATACATTTTTGTAAACTTAGTTTGGCAAAATTATAACATTGAGTAGACAAATGACGAAGACAGATGACAAAACTGTTGTTAGGCAGTATTTTAATTCAACTGGTTTTGACAGATGGCGCAGAATTTATGGAGACGGTCAAGTCAATAAGGTACAGTTAGATATTAGGAAAGGACATCAGCAAACTGTTGATACTGTTATTCGTTGGCTAGAAGCTGATGGTAATTTACCAGGATTATCAATTTGTGATGCAGGTTGTGGTGTGGGTAGTCTGAGTATTCCCTTGGCTAAAGCTGGAGCTATTGTCTATGGTAGTGATATTTCAGAAAAGATGATATCAGAAGCTTATCAACGAGCTAACTCTAGTTTACTTAATTTGAATGCTAATTTTGTTGCTCAAGATTTAGAAGCTTTAAGTGGTAAATATCATACAGTTATTTGCTTGGATGTGCTAATTCATTATCCTCAAGACCAAGCTAAAGCTATGATTAATCATTTGATTTCTCTGGCAGACTCCCGGTTAATTATTAGTTTTGCTCCCAAAACTTTGGCTTTAACTTTGCTTAAAAAAGTGGGAGAATTATTTCCTGGCCCTAGTAAAACTACTCGTGCTTATCAGCATCGCGAAGCCGATATTATTCAAATTATTGAGAATAATGGTTTCTCCATTAATAGACAGACAATGATTAGTACTAGTTTTTATTACTCTCGTTTATTAGAAGCTGTTCGTCAATAATTAAGTTGATTTTTACAGATTAGTTTGAGATTGGTCAAAGATTGAAAAAGTCAGTACATTTTTCAATCTGACCTAGTTAAATATGAGCCTTATCAGAAGGATGAAAAATTTGTAATACCAAAGCAAAAATATAATCTAAAAAAGGAGATAAAAACTAATGACTAAGATTTTTTTGGTCATAGCATCTATTCTAGGAGGTTTGTCTGTAGTAGCAGCTTCTTTTGCCTCCCATGCTTTGAAAGAGCGGCTAAGTCAACATTTTTTAGATATTTTCCAGACAGGTGCGCGTCTACAAATGTACCATTCTTTAGCATTATTAATGGTAGCTTTATTATTAACTGTTGGAGAATCGCCACAACCTGTGATGGTGGTCGCTGGATATGCCTTTATTATTGGAATTGCTATTTTTTCAGGTAGTTTATATGCTCTGAGCTTAACAGGTATTAAATGGTTAGGAGCAATTACACCTATAGGCGGAGTTGCTTTTATAATAGGATGGAGTTGTCTGGCGATCGCTGGTTGGAATCTCAAGTTATGAGCAAGATTAATTATGTAAATAACTGTAGAATTTCAAAGGAGAATAATTTGAGGAAAATATAAAATTAAGCTCCCAATTTAGTTGATCTATTATTAAATATAAATTATAATATTTCCTAAATAATATTATAATTTATTAATTATCTGATTATCGAAATCGATCGATAATTGAGCTAATGTCAAATTTTGACATTAATTAAAATAAAAGAACATTCACTTGTGATTATTTGATAAACTTGGTAGTCAAGAAAATATATACATTCAAGTGAATAAATAATCAAAAATGAATAATTTTTAGTCAAAGTTTCCAATAAGACCAAATTCGAGCTATAGTTGAATAAACCAAAGCTATACAAATCTGGGTATCTGGCTTCTGTGAGTTACTGCCTCAATCCCAACTGCCCCAATCCCTCAGATCCATTAAATGCTGATAAGCGCACTTGTTGTCAGTGTGGCTCACTATTGCTCTTGCAAGATCGGTATCGTGTCACTAAGCCACTTGGAGGTGGCGGTTTTGGCAAAACATATATGGTAGACGATCGAGGCATAGGCAAAGTGCTAAAAGTTTTGTTGAAAAATCATCCTAAAGCGGTATCTCTGTTTCAGCAAGAAGCACAGGTATTAATTACTTTACGACATCCAGGGATTCCGAAGATAGAATCAGATGGTTATTTTACATTTTTCCCCACAGACAGTCAAGAGCCTCTACATTGCTTAGTTATGGAGTTTATTGATGGCTCAAATTTGCAGGATTGGATGAAAAGTCGTCGTCACAAATCAATAACTCAAAAGCAAGCGGTAAATTGGCTGACACAGTTGTCAGAAATATTAGACAAAGTTCATCAACAAAATTATTTCCATCGAGATATTAAGCCCCATAACATCATGCGCAAGCCAAATGGCCAACTGGTGCTGATTGACTTTGGTACAGTCAGAGAGGTATCAGATACTTACTTGGTGAAAGTAGGTCAGGGGCAAAACGTTACAGGTATTGTTTCACCAGGATATACAGCTCCAGAGCAAACTAATGGTAAAGCTGTGCCTCAATCTGACTTTTTCTCTCTGGGACGTACTTTCGTTTATTTATTGACTGGTAAACCCCCTACAGCTTTTCCAGAAAATCCTCGCACAGGAAAATTACAATGGCATAAATATGCGCCTCATATCTCAAAACAGTTGCTTGATATAGTCGATTATTTAATGGCACCTTTCCCAGGAAATAGACCTCAAAATCCAACTATGATTTTGCAGTGTCTAGCAGAAATTAATAGAGACATCAATGCAGGAGTAGAAACTTCTCTAACTACCACTTCGCTGTCTCAGGGAACTCGGGGAAATACTAGGCTACCAGCAGAAAAAACTCAAACTAAATATAAATTTCAGACAAAAACAAAGACAAATACAAGAACAAACACAAAAACAAAGACAAGAACAAACACAAAAACAAAAACAAACACAAGAATATCTCGTAATCAGTCAGTAGGTAAGTTAATAAATAAGTTATTAGTAGGGAGCACAATGTTGCTATTAGTAGTGGCTACTTCTCAATTTTATGGGTTTTGGCGCTATGGTATATTTCCGGTGAATCCAATTTTATTATTGCGAGGGTTAACTAGCAGTCGATTTTTGCAAAAAACTTTAAGTGGATATTTAGGAGAAGTTAATGCGATCGCCCTGACGCCAGATGGTCAAACTTTAGCCAGTGCTAGCTTTGGTACAATTAAAATTTGGAATTTAAAGACTGGGGAACTAAGAAATAATATTAAAGATGCCCATAGAAACAAAATAACATCTCTAGCTATTAGTCCAAATGGTCAAATATTGGTAAGTGGTAGTGCAGATAAAACTATCAAAGTATGGGATCTCAAAACGGGTAAACTAGTACGGATAATTCCAGGTCATGAAGGCCAAGTAAACGCAGTTGCGATTAGTCCTGATGGGCAGACATTAGCTAGCGTCGGCAATGACCGATTAATGAAGTTATGGAATATCAGATCAGGCACTCGGATACTGACTCGTATACAAGAATATGGAGTAAATACTTTGGCTTTTAGTCGAGATAGCAGACTTTTGGTTACTGGCAGCAATGACGGAGCGGTGAGACTGTGGAATTTAAGTACAGGTACTCGTAGACAAACTTTAGAAGGGCATACAGGGGCAGTTAATACCATTGCTATTAGTCCGAATAATCAAACCTTGGCTAGTGGCGGTGAAGATGGAACTATTAGGCTATGGAATTTAGATACCGGAGCACAAGAAAGCATTCTAGAATTTGGTTCTAGTCCGATCGCATCTGTTGTGTTCACTCCAGATAGTCAAGCTTTGGTCAGTGGTAGTAAAAATATTACTATTTGGAATGTAATTCAGGAAGAAACGTCACAAGAATTGATTGGTCACGCCCAACAAATAACTTCTCTTGCTCTTACTCCAGATGGTAAAACCTTAGTTAGTGGGAGTACCGATCAAACGATCAAAGTTTGGCGAATGCCATAACAAAGTAATACAGCAGATTCCAGGTTAATTTGGTACAGCGAACGGGGTGAAACAGATTCACCTGTTGCCTCACAAGAGTGCGCATTCCCTCTCTTGGTCGGCTACCAGGTGCGTCTGTCGCCGACGCGGGCTCGCACCGCTACTCCCTAAAACCATAAATATATGTACTTCATAAAGTTGTAAACTGCTGTAATATCATCTCCGTTTAATTAGTGATAAAAAATTTTCTTCTCCTGTTGCTTCTTCTTCTTCCCTACTGACTCCTAGTCTCTACCAAAAGACTTTTTCAGCAAACCCTAATTAGTATGAAAAAAAAATTAGGAAAAAAAGATAATTTCTTCTTTCCCTAGCTTTTATATGCAGTTAATCAATTGTTGCAATTTAAAAAATGCAACCCTATTGTTTTAAAACCTAAATTGAGTCCTCAGAGTGCCCACCCAGAGAGTTTCATTATTATCATTATGATTAGGATTAGTAATCACAAATAAACCAGGTGTAATCGCAATAAAGTCATTCACAGCATAACGGTAGAACACCTCAATATGTATAGAGGTATCAATATCTTTGAGATCGTCATCATCACCACCATCAGTAACAATAGGTGGTACACCAACAAGAATTCCTCCCAAACTACCATCTTTAAATAAGTCTGGGAATGCTATAGTAAAAGCACCATTAATAATAGTGATATCATCAGTATCATCGTCTTCTTCAGGACGAGCCCAGGTGGCACCAAACCAACCGCCGATTTGGACGCGATCGTTTAACCTCCACTGAGCCTCAAATCCCACGTTATCAGAGGTAGTTGCTAGTCCATCAAATGGATCTCGCGCATTGAAACTTCCTGTACTAGCAGTCAGATTAACATCATCATCTACAAAATACTTGCGAACATAGTTCACTGTAAAAGCTAGATCAGGATTTGGCTTAAATACAATTTGACTAAAGCTACTAAATTCGCCGTTAAACAAACCTTTTCCTTCCTCGGCTTCTTCTGGCTCTCCAGCTAAATAACCGCTATTAAATTGCCATTTTTCACCAAGTGTATACTGAGTAATAATCCCCGCATCATCTGGTCCACGATAGGCAGTAGGATTATATCGTCCAAATCTGGAAGTAGCTCCAGAACCACTACTCTCAAAAGGAGATAAGATTGTCTGAAAGTCATCAACTTCTAGACCTGTAGGACCGATAATCACCCTGAGATTTTCTCGGAAAGGAAACTCGTAAAACAACTTATCAAGAATAACAGTATCATCAGGGTCGCTTTCATCTGTTCCTAATCGAGTCATCAGAGTATTAGTTAAATCCCGATCGCTATAGTTAGGAATATCTCGCGCTTGCAAACGAGTTCTCAGGCGGTCTTCACCACTAAAGCTGGTATCAAAGTTTAAACGGACCCGATAACCCAAAGTGGTTTCTGTTCTATCATCTTCACTCCGATCTACCCCACGAGCTCCTGCTCGTTCTCCCCAAGTATCACTTAACCACATCAGAACTTCACCATTAAGCTTGGTAGTTGTAGAGAATTGATTGGCTTCTAATTCTGCCGATCTTGCTTCGAGAGCATCAACTCGACCTCGCAATTCTGCCAGCTCGACAGCAAACTCTTCTTGTAGTCGTTGTAATACTGCCAAATCGTCACGAGTAACTAAATCTGCTGTTGCAGCAGCAATTAATTCTGTAATTCTATCTAAACAAGCATTTAAACCTGCTGCAAACTCATAACGGGTCATGGCCCGGTTTCCCTTAAAAGTACCATCTGGATAACCAGCAATACAACCGTAACGTTCTACTAGAGATTGTAAAGCTTGGAAAGCCCAGTCAGTGGGTTGGACATCTGACAACTGAGTCACAGATGTCACTTGTCCCATCGGGTCTGGTTGTTCTAACTCAGCTCCTGGTATTTTTAGGGAAGGGTCTTTGACTTTTTGTAAGCGAGTATCCTCTGGTATCTCTACCTCTTCTGAGGCATCATCATTTTGTGGCTCTACAGGTAACTGAGATGAATTTGTTGGGTAATTTGTAGTAGTTGTTGTATTAGTATTACCATCTGGGGCGTTAGCCAGTTGTTCTACAGAAATCTGATTAGCTAAAGCAGAATTAGCTATTAATAAAGCAGCTATACTGAATATACCTGGAGTTTGCTTCAGAGCATTCAGGATTATTTTTGTCATCTCGATCTCTCCTCACACCAATTTTGATTAAGCTAGAAAACTAATTTACTTTTTGTCAACAAATCTACTTCAACAGTAGATTTAATTTTTGATTTTTCTATTTTATTTTCTGGAAGGAAACACACTAATTTAGTGCTTTTAGCTAAGTTTGATCTAAATTAATGGCTAGGGACTATGTAAGTCCGTTGCTAGGCGATCGAGTTAGTTAATTTTCTCAGCACTTGCATAGCATAAATAAATAGCTGCCTTCCTTATATACAAAAAATTATTCCTAATACTTTTTAACACAACTTATCCTAAAAGCGAAGAGTAATTTGCTCTTTACTCTAGCAACTAACCAAGGTAATTATGTCTATAATCCATTTTTCTTTGCTACCAGAGCAATTTTTTTGCATCACATAAATTGGACAGAACTATATTTTTTTAACTCACAGATTAGCACCTCTTAGAGCATAGTGCAACAACCTGACTTATTATAATTTTTGATGCAATTTGTGAGATACTTTTCAACCCTTGATTATTATATAGATTCATAAAGATACCCCTCAGTCTTTAATCAACTCTCTTAGAGACCAGCTAAGGGGTATAAAATTCATCAGTTTGTTTGACAATTTATAGTGAGAAACAGTTGGCTATAATCAATTCCATTTTTAGAATTATGGAATCTGATTAGCCAATATGTTTTCTGTTTTTCACCAATTTTCACCAAAGTTTTAGAACCTAAATTGGGTTCTTAATGTGCCTACCCAAAGAGTCTCATTATTCTCAACGTGATTAGGATTTGTAATCACAAACAGACCAGGAGTAATGGCGATATAGTCGTTCATTTGGAAGCGATAAAAAGCCTCAATATGTATAGAGGTATCATCGTCTTTCAGAGAATCATCGTCACCACCATCAGTTACAATTGGTGGAACACCAACAATAATACCCCCAAGACTACCTTCCTTCAGTAAGTCTGGGAAAGCCAAGGTTAAAGCACCAGTGATAATAGTGATATCATCATCATCATTATCACTCTCGTCTTCAGGACGGGCAAATGAGGCACCAGCCCAGCCACCTATCTGAAAGCCATCATTAACCCGCCATTGAGCCTCAAAGTTAACATTATCTGCTGTAGTTCGTCTGCCATCAAAAGGATCTCTGGCTTTGAAACCACCTGTACTTCCGCTCAGGTTGACATCTCCTTTCGGGTGGTAAGCACGCACATAACCAGCAGAAAAAGCTAGATTATCGTTTGGTTCAAAGATCACTCGGCCAAACCCACTATGGGCACCATTAAAAATACCTTTACCTTCTTGAGGGTCTTCCGAATCTGGTGCAGCATAACCTACTGTTACCTGAAGATCGCTATTGAAGGCGTAGGCAAATTTCACACCAGCATCAGAAGGGGCTCGGTAGAAAGTAGGGTTAAATCGTCCAAATCTAGAAATAGAACCAGCACCACTACTGCTAAAAGGTGTAATTGGGTCCATAAAGTCATCAAGACCATAGCCATTAGCTGCCAGCTCTATTTCACCTTTACCATTTAGTACAGGAAAACGATAGGCTATTTTATCAACTTCAAAGTCATTACCTGGGCTACTATCTGTCGCTAGACGAGTCATCAGGGTATTTGTGATATCTCGATCGCTGTAGTTAGGAATATTGTTCGCTTGCAAACGAGTTCTTAAGCGGTCTGCCCCTGTAAAACTGGTATCAAAGTTGAGACGAACCCGATAAGCAAAGGTTGTCTGAGAGTTGTCACTCTCTCCCTGGGCTAATCCGCGACCTCCGGCTTTTTCTCCCCAGGTGTCGCTCAACCAGAACAATACTTCACCGTTTAGTTTGGTAGTAGTAGAGA
>JBARXI010000773.1:0-6056 GCA_049647275.1 Microcoleaceae cyanobacterium | reverse complement strand
GTAAGAGAACTAACATCTCAGGGGTAAGTTTTTGACTCTTAGCTTTTATCTTTATTTCTGACCTGATTTCTGTTATTTCCTCACTACCAATAAAATCGTGAATATTGACTAATTTGTCTAATGAAATATTCTGATTCTGCTCGTCAGTTTTACCTACTTCATCTAAGAACTGATTATATTTTTCCCAGAAAAATTTTTCCTGTTTCAGCAAGAAAACTTCATTAGATTTATCCTCATCAGGTTTGATCCCTTCCAGATACTCAAATACTTCTTGTACTTTCAATAAATCGAGAATTTGATGTGATTCTATAGCTCGTTTTTCTTGAAGCAATAAATTAGCTAAAGCGCGATATATTTCAGTAATAGTGCCATCTACATAAGACTTTTGTTGCTCTACTGGTAAAAACTGTAAGTCTTTGCGAATCTTTTCTGTGATATTAATTGATTGTTTATAAAAAATTATTGCCAATTCAGGCTGATTCTTTTTTGCTAATAATTTTCCTATATCAGCAAGAGTAATTATTTCTCCATTCAGGTTCCCAACTTGTTTATCAAGAATTAAAGTATGAGTCAAAAATTCTAGAGATTTAGAATGCTGACCGGACTCTCGATGCACTATACCAATATTATGAAGAGAGGTTGATTTACCTTCCTTGTCGCCTAACTCTTCCCGAATAGCTAATGCTTGCTGATGATATTCTAATGCTTGAGAATATTTACCCTGTTCTCGATAAATTACACCTATATTATCTAGAGTTGTGGCTATACTCAGACGGTCTTGATTTTCTTGGTAAATTTCTAAAGCTTGTTGATAAAATTTTAAAGCTTTAGAAAACTCTTTTAAGTGGCGATAAACTGCTCCAATCTTATTTGACATTATGGCTTTTTTCTGGGGATTAGTCTGTAAAACTTTCTGATAAAAATCTATAGCTCGTTTATAGCGACCTAACCTTGAATTAACTAAGCCAAGATTGCTTAAAATTGCACTGATATTTTCAGTATCTTTTTCCTTTTTAGCCATTTCTAAAGCTTCTTCATAAAACTCTAAAGCTTTCGGATATTTACCTTGGTGATGGTAAATAACAGCTATTTCATTTAAAGTTTGACCAATAGCAGTAGTATCATTAAGTTGCCTACGAATTTTCAGTGCTTTATTTAATGATGCGAATGCTTGAGGATATTGACTAAGTTGATAATAAACTGTACCAATACTATGTAGGGTGGCAGCAACTAGATTTTCATCCCCTAACTGTTGACGAATTTCTAAAGCTTGCTGATAATGCTCCAAAGCTTCCTGATACTGCTGCAGTTGCTGATAAATGCTTGCTATACTGTAGAGGGTGCTGCCGATATTAAGGCGACCGCTCTGTTGAGTATGAATATCTAGGAGCTGCTGAAAAGTTTCTAAGGCAGTTTCTAATTCCCCATTTTCAAGTTGTTGTGTAGCTTTCTCATAAAGTTGTTGTGCTTGAGTTTCTAAGTTTTCTTGGGTGAGGAGATCGCTGTCTTTTGTTGTCACTTGTGCCACTGGTTGAAATGTTTCCAATTCCTTTGCTACTGAAGCGGGAGGCAAAATAAATAAAAAACCAGTGCCGATAATTAATCTTAAATACTTCCAATTTTTCATCTTTATTATCCCATGACACAGTTATTATGGAAAGCTAGAATTAGGCCACAAACATCTCCCGTTGGACACTGCTTCATCTAACTCTTTGCCTTCATCTATATAATATTCTAGATGGTTCAAGGAACTCAAAAGTAAGATAATATTGGTTGATAACTTTAATGGGTGAGATTTGGTATTAGGTGTTATGTTTTATCTAGAGTTGGGTTATATCATATATGCAACTAGGAATGAGTAGGTATCAAAGAAATGGGAAAGTGTCTTCGGATTAAAAAACATATTTCTGTAAAATAAAATCTTGCGGAAACTGACTCAATTCCATTGATGGTCGCTAGTGACTATTTGCAATAATATCTAATCAAGCGGATTCTATATTACCGAATAATTAGTAATTAAATAATTCAGGTTTAAAGCCGACCCGAATAATTAATAATGAATAATTTCCTCGCGTATGTCTAGGGAGATATAGCGCTTCTCATCCTTTATGAAGTACAGTATTTTTTCTATTCCTTATTCCCTATTCCTTATTCCCTATTCCTTATTCCCTATTCCTTATTCCCTATTCCTTATTCCCTATTCCTTATTCCCTGTTGCCAAAAATCTAAAACTTGTGTATATCACCAATTTGATAAATGCTATAGTCTCCGATGAATTATTAATGCTCCGGCGATCGATAATTATTAATTGTTTTCCGTTTGTCATGCACTTGCATTCGGCACCTCGTCACATGAAAATTGTTAATTGCTGAAAAGGTTTTTCACTTTAATAGACTACATAACTTCTGCTTTCTTTCTTCAGATCCCGCTGCCTTTAAACTCAAGTTTATATGTTATATCATGTCCGATTAATTAGCGATAGAACTCCGTTCCGCTGACGCGAACAAAAACTTCCTTCTTCCTTCTTCCTTCTTCTTTTTACTGATAATATCAAATCCGCTCTGGTTCGGTATAAAAAAATGTTTCATCTTCACCCAGAGCGCAAATCTTTCGCGCATTCTCTTCCCTCCTGTACGGGCGATTTCCTACGGAATGCTCCTAATTACGCGAATCGCTCCTACTCCTAATTAACTATCTAATTATACCAATGCTACCGGATTTGATATAACTGTTAACTGAACTGACCTACAGTTTCCGACAAATCAACATAGCTGCTTTCTCTCTTATTCCTTCCTCAAAACCCATTGCCAATTAAAATAAATGGTGCCCAATAATAAGGATGACTAAACTCACTATTAATCATAGAAAGTTGTGCCTCTCGTAGAGACTTTGTTTTACTTTCACCATTACTCAAAGCTGCATAAAAATCATTCATAAATTCTTGAGTAGCCTGGTCGTCAACTCGCCATAAAGTTGCTAAAGTTGCTGCTGCACCTGCTGCTTGGATTTGATAACCAAAACCAAGTATTTCTCTACCATTTCCTAGGTCTTTTCCCAGGGCAGTTTGACAAGCACTCAAAACTACTAATTCTACATCCTTTAAGTTCCAATCTTTCACATCTCTTAATGTGGCGCGCTCGCCGTCTCCAAATAATATAAATGATTCTTCTGGTTCGCCATTGATAAAGGCAGAATGAGTGGCAAAATGTAGGATATTATAACTATCCATTTCTAGTTCCATCGCTTCTTTAGCAAAGGCATTTCCTAATAATTTATTAGTTTCAGGAAATATCTGCTCTATCTTTTCTACTTCTACTCCTGCAAAGCGTAATGCTTCAAATTCAAAATTTCGTTGACCGACCTGAAAGTTATAATTTCCTTCTGTTAAAGCACCTGCTAAAATTACAGGTTGAAATTTTTCACTGGGTTGAAAGTTCATTAAACTTATGGCTGTAATATTATTAATTTCAAACTTTTCTACTAGCCATTTTTCTCCATCATATAAAGCTGCTAAAGGAATATAACGTAGTTTTCCATCAGGTGCATAAATAATAGTTTCAGCTTCAGTAAGTTTTAGTTGTTCTTCTATCGGTCTAATCAATAAATTGTACAGTTTAAGTCCGGCCTGCATCACCTTTTCATCAGATGAGAATTGAGGATTATTTCTATTTATTAATCTGGCTTGGAATTCTATAATAGCTTGGTTCAATTCTTTTCGTTTCACCGGGACAGTACGATGTACTGGCTCGGAATTAGCAGTCATTAAGATTAATTCTAGTCGGTCTTCTAAGACTAATGGATATAAGGCTACTGTATTTTTCTGTTGATTTTTTGTGAGTTCAGACTTTAGCAAAGCTCCTATATCTAATATATCTAAACTTAGGTTCTGACTCTGAGGATTTTTCTCTAATTCTGAAACGATAGATTTGACTTCTTGACTATCAATAAATTCTTCAATTTTTGGTAATTGTGTCTGTAAGTTATTTTGATTTTCGCTGTCGCTTTCTCTTGCGTCATCTATTAGTTTAGTATATTTTTTCCAAAACACTTTTTCTGGTTTGAGCAGTGGTACTTTACTATATGTAAAGTTATTGATTTGTAAAGTTCCCATATACTCAAATATTTCTTGTACTTTGAGTAAATCTAGAATTTGGTATGCTTCTAATACTCGTTTTTTTTGCAACAACAAGTCAGCCAAATTCCGATAAATTTCGGCAACGCTTTCTCCTTCTAATTCTTGCTTTTCTACTGCTATCTTTTTTAAATTTTTCCGAATAGCTTCACTAATATTAACTGATTGCTTATAAAAAATTATTGCTAATTCTGGCTGGTTTTTTTTCTCTAAGACTTTTCCGATATTCGCAAGGTTAATTCTTTCTCTATCCTGGTTTTTAAGCTGTCGTTCCAGAATTAAACTATGGTTCAAAAACTGTAGGGACTCTGAATATTTTTTTGACTCTAGGTGAAGTAGACCAATATTATGAAGGGTAATTGCTTCACCCTCTCGATCGCCTACTTCTTGTTGAATAGTTAATGCTTGCTGATGATATTCTAATGCCTCAGAGTATTTCTCTTCTTTTCGATAAGTTACACCGATATAATTTAAGGTTTTAGCTATACCAATATTGTCTTGATTTTCTTGATAAGTTGCTAAAGCTTTTTCATTATATTCTAAGGCTTTAGAATAGTCTTTTAAACGACGATAGATTGCTCCAATTTTATTTGTGATGTTGGCTTTGTCTGGAGGATTTTCCTTTAAAGTTTGTTCGTAAGAATCGATAGCCTGCTCATACCAACCTAACTGGGAATACGTCAACCCAATTTTGCTTAGACTACCAATAGTTTTTTCAGAATTTTTGTCTTTTTGAGCATTTTCTAAAGATTTTTTATAATACTCTAAGGCGTTAATATATTTACCTTGCTCATCATAAACACCAGCTATTTTATTTAAAGTACGACCAATACCGTCGCCATCTCTCTTTAAATTATAAATGTCTAATACCCGTTTTAGTATTTCTAGCGCCGCTTTAAATTGACCATTCTTAACTTTTTCTGTCGCCTGGCTCTCAAGCTGCTGTGGTTCAGTTTTTAGATTGTTTTGTAATGGATTGTTTTGTAAGATGGATTGACTATAATTTGTCGTAGCTTGTGCTAGTGCTTTTGAGTTTATCGTAACTTTTTGCTCTCCTGCTATAGATGGCAGAATAATTAATAGAGATACAGTAGATGCAATTAACCTGAAATATTTCCAATTTTTCATTTTATCAACTATATTTTTTGTGTGTTTTAATATCTATTATATGGCTAGTCTAAATTATATCATGTCCGGTTAAACAGTTATAAATAATGAGGGAGGAGTCAGGAGTCAAGAGGGAGAAGAGAGGGAAAAAAGAATATATTGGGAGGATAAGGAGGAGAAAATTTTTATATCACGCTATTAACCGGACATGATATAAGAGGGAAGAGGAAAGACGCGAAAAATTCCACAAAATACGCAGATTTTGCATCAATTTTGATGCGCGAGAAGACTTAACTATGGTAATTATCATAGCTCTCAAATGGGTTCTATTCTATATAGCAATCCTATTTCAGTCGTAAATTTTTAGTGGTGGTAGGTGGTAGGTAGAATAAAAAATAAATAAATCTACATTTTTCACAAATCATTTAGAATTGCTATATTATAGATATAACTTAAAGCACTTTTGTTTGATAGTGAGGTACAGTTTTAGATTAATCTATACTCCCTCTAATCTGTTGCCTATTTCCCCAGAATTTTGTACCTCCGGAAAGTTGTAAACTGCTGTATCTTGTCAAATAAATATATAGCAATCCTATTTCAGTCGTAAATTTTTAGTGGTGGTAGGTGGTAGGTCAGTAGGTTGGTTTAATTATCCGTAAAATAGCGATAGAGATTCAAAACGGTGAAAACTAGCTTGAAAACTCCCTTCTGACTTCATTTTCAGATTTTGCGTTTTTTTTGCGCAGCATTCCGTAGGAAACGTTTATTTATGCTCACCTACTTAGAATAAAAAATAAATAAATAAATCTACATTTTT
>JBARXI010000772.1:0-13131 GCA_049647275.1 Microcoleaceae cyanobacterium | reverse complement strand
ACTTCACCTCAAACCTACCACCTACCACCTACCACCTAACACCTAAAACCAGCAAATTTTGTACCTCATCAGTATGGGAAATGCTATATTATATTATGTCCGGATAATCAGTGATAAAAAAAGTTTCTCCCTTATTGCCTTTTCTTTCCTTCTGCCTCCCCCCTTTCAAAGGGGGGTAGGGGGGATGCCTTCTGCCTTACTTCCTCCAAAGTGTAAGTATTCAGCCGGACATGATATTACACCATTTAAAAAAAATAATAAGTAGTCCTGCAGCCGTAATGGTAGGGATATATTTTTTTAATTTCTCCCCTACTTCAACACTTCCCACACTACCTTTACCATTACTATGCACCACCACCAAATAATAGTATGGTTGATGACTACTTCAATCATTAAAGTAAAAGTAGGGGTAATTCATGTTACCCCTACTTAAGTAGGCTGCCATGAAAAAACATAAGTATGTAAAGAGCAAGTCAAAGATAAAATCCTTGAAAAACCTCCTGCCCAATCGCAACAATAAACTTTAAGACCTACCTACTTAATTGTTAATAATAAACTACATAAAATCCATATTTATTGTTAATTTAGGAGCCTTAACGTTGACGCGACTTGGCAATTCTCAAACTAAGTAAAATAACTGGTACAATTCCTACTAATACAATTGCTAAAGCCGGACCTGCTGCCTCCGTTAACCTCTCATCAGAAGCCAAATTATAAACCCTGACTGCCAAAGTATCAAAATTAAACGGACGAATTACCATTGTTGCTGGCAACTCTTTCATCACATCCACAAAAGTCAACATTGCCCCTGTTAATAACCCTCCCCACATCATCGGTGCATGAACTTTAACTAGAGTCTTCGTGGGTCCATAACCCAAACTCCGAGAAGCATCATCTAAACTAGGTTTAATTTTAATCAGACTTGACTCGACAGCACCAAATGCAACAGCCATAAACCTCACCAAATAAGCAAACACTAACGCTGTAATAGTGCCACTGAATAATAAACCAGTTGATATGCCAAAAGTTGAGCGCATAAAACTATCAATACCATTGTCAACCGCACCTATAGGAATTAAAATCCCGACAGCAATGACTGAGCCGGGTACAGCATAACCCATTGCTGCAACGCGAGTTGATAAACGCATCCCGAAATTGCGATTTAACCGCACCCCATAAGCCATAATTAAAGCGATCGCTACTCCCAACACAGCCGTAACAGTTGCTAACGTAAGACTGTGGGAAGCATAATCCCAAAACCGACCCCGAAAACTTTCCCCACTCTCAGTAATAGTCATTTCCAATAACAATCCTGCTGGCAACAGAAAACCTAAAAATACTGGTAAAAAACAAACAATAAAAGCCCCTAATGCTCGCATTCCACCTAAGCGAAACTGCTGCAAGTTTTGATACTGACTGCTGGTTTGATAATATCTTGCCTGACGACGCGACCAAAGTTCGAGCAAAATCAACCACATAATAAATAACATTAACACTGCTGCTAACTGTGCTGCTGCTACCCTTTCTCCCATGCCAAACCAAGTCCGATAAATGCCAGTGGTAAATGTCTCGACTCCAAAATATTGTACTGTACCGAAATCATTTAGAGTTTCCATTAGTGCTAGGGCTAAACCTGCTACGATCGCTGGTCGGGCTAAGGGTAAGGCCACTGTAAAGAAACTACGCCAAGGGTTGCACCCTAGAGAGCGACTCGCTTCTGTAGTGCAGGTTGACTGTTCTAAAAAGGCGACCCGCGTTAGTAGGTAAACGTATGGGTATAGGGTGAGAGTTAATAGAGCGATCGCTCCTCCAATGGAACGGATATCTGGGAACCAATAATCGTTGATACTCGCCCAACCGAATGTTTCTCGCAACCACATTTGTACGGGGCCGTAAAATTCTAGCAATTCTGTGTAGGTGTAGGCCAGAATGTAGGCCGGGGCTGCTAATGGTAATAACATTGCCCATTCAAATAGGCGACTGCCAGGAAAACGGCACATTGTAACTAACCATGCTGCTCCCACTCCGATGAGTGAAACTCCGCCACCTACTCCTACCATTAATATGAAGGAGTTGAGGAGATAGCGGGGTAAAACGGTGGAGGCTAAGTGACTCCATATTTCCCCTGTATCTGAGAAAATACTGCTGAGTACGAATAGTACGGGGGCTGAGATTAAAGTGGCGATCGCTATAACAAATACTGTCCAAACATTCCAGTTGAGACGGTTAATTTTTTTTACATTATCAAACATTTTGATGTTATACATTACAAAACTTTATATAATCTTAATGAGAACCTTTCCTAAAAAGTAGGTTAAGATAATTGAAGAATACATAATCTTATAGACATATTTAAGAATTTAAGGGAGGTTAAGTAATAAATGGCCCAATCTGTAATTCTCCATCTGGAGAGTGTCAGCAAGCAATTTTCTCGCACTGCTACCCCTGCCGTGCAAAATGTAAATTTAACACTATACCAAGGCGATATCCTAGGTTTATTAGGACCTTCAGGTTGCGGTAAAACAACCTTATTGAGAATCATTGCTGGATTTGAACAACCCCAGTCAGGCATGGTTAGTATAAATGGGCGGGTCGTTGCTTCTAAACATGATTGGATGCCACCAGAAAAACGAAATGTTGGTATGGTCTTTCAAGATTATGCCCTATTTCCCCATCTGACGGTAGCAAAAAATATTGCTTTTGGTCTACATAATTCTGGAAAAAAGTCAAGCAGACAAAATAAAACCTCCTCCTTAAGGACAGGGTTCGATCGAATGGTGGCGGATGCTCTGGAGTTGGTGGGTTTGTCGGGGCTCGAAAGTCGCTATCCCCACGAGTTGTCCGGAGGTCAGCAGCAACGAGTAGCTTTGGCGCGTGCTTTGGCACCTAGTCCAGCTTTGGTATTATTGGATGAGCCTTTGAGTAATTTGGACGTGCAGGTACGGATTAGATTACGGCAAGAGTTGCGGGATATTCTTAAGAGTGCGGGAGCTTCGGGAATTTTTGTTACCCACGATCAAGAAGAGGCGATGGCTATTTCTGACCGGGTGGCAGTGATGCGGGCTGGATGTGTGGAGCAATTTGGTACTCCGGAGGATATTTATAGTGAGCCAGCTTCTCAGTTTGTGGCAGAGTTTGTGACTCAGGCTAATTTTTTGCCGGCACGTCGTAGCAATCAGATTTGGGAAACGGAGCTTGGTACTTTTGAGTTGAGAGATCATAATATGTTTTGTGGCAAAGTTGGTAGCTTAGATGAATTTGATAATGTTGAGTTAATGATCCGTCAGGAAAATTTGATGTTAAAACCTGATGATGAGGGGTCGGTGGTGATTCGCGATCGCCAGTTTTTAGGCCGTGAGTTTCGTTATTCTTTGCGCACCGAATCTGGAAAAGAATTAATTGCTCGCACTACTCCACAAGTAGCATTGCCAATTGGAATTAAAGTTAAGGTATCGGTTGCTGAAGATAGTGTGCGAGTTTTTCCGGCAACATCTGGAGAGAATTATGCAAAATCTTCTGAGCTAGTTACTGTTAATTAAACTCACCGAATAATTAATAATTAATAGTTAATAATTAATAATTGGACAATTCAGGTTTGAAGCCTCCCCTTGGATAGGGGATAAATCAAAAATTTTCCTTTTAGTCAATCCCCTTCTTAAAAGAAGGGGTAATTATTAATTATTCATTGTTAATTGCTGAAATCTTACAACTTTTGCTAGTGCTCAAGATGTAATAATGGGGGAGTAAAAATCACTTTTGATATTCCCTACTATGCCAACCTGTCCAAAGTGTGCATCTTCAAAAATGGTCAGACTTATAACGCAAAGCAGCAGTTTTTATGCCACGAATGTGGACGAGTATTTCTGAAAAATCCTGCCAAGATGGTGATTGACCAAGCAACCAACGATCTGGCAGTTTTTACCTCCTGTCGGTCGTAAATATGCGTTCGTGTAAACGATGCGCAGCATTATCCCACTGACTTTTGGGCTGCATACAGTTCGGTTTTACCCAATAAACGACATTGAGCAGTGGGATTTGTAATATTTTCCTACAATAGAAGTATTGTAAACTTAACTTGAATATTTATGTTACTGCAAGCTAATCAACGCACAAAATTAGACGATTCTGACGATAATTTGTTTTATTCTTACCCTAGATTTGTCACCCATGTTGATGAAGGTTTCATTGACCAATTGACAAACTTATATCGCGATCGCCTCAAACCTAATACTAGAATTTTAGATATGATGAGTAGTTGGGTTTCTCATTTACCAGAGGAAATAGAATTTGCTCATGTTGAAGGGCATGGTATGAATGAGGAGGAGTTGGCTAAAAATCGTCAATTAGATCGTTATTTTATCCAAGATTTAAACAAGGATTTAAAACTACCTTTAGCAGACCAAGATTTTGATGCAGTTATTAACTGTGTGTCTATTCAATATCTGCAATATCCTGATGCTATATTTTATGAAATTTATCGAATTTTAAAACCTGGCGGGATAGCAATTATTAGCTTTTCCAATCGGATGTTTTCTCAGAAGGCTATTAGTGCTTGGCGAGATGGTTCGGAAACTGCAAGAGTAGAGTTAGTAAAGCGTTATTTTGATAGTGTTAAAAATGCTAATGGGATGCCAGGATTTAGTCAGGTAGAAGTAGTTTCTCAGAAGTCAAATGCTCCTAGTTTTTTACAAATGTTAGGTATGGGAGGAGGCGATCCTTTTTATGCTGTAATTGCTTATCGTCAGGTTTAATATTAGGTGGTAGGCGATAAGTTAAAGAGAGATTTTTGCCAGGTAAAAATTAAGTTTTTTAATTCACCGAATAATTAAGGTTGAAAGCCTCTCCTGTTAAGGAGCAAAACGCCATATCCAATCGACTAAGAGAAAAGACAAAAAATTCTTTTAGTCAATCCGATCCGTTTTCAGGAGAAGTAATTGTTAATTTTGAAAATTCAACCCACTACTTAACTTTTATTCTGTACAATTTTGTTTTTTCTTTTTGATATAGTTTCAAACTGAGAAATCATTTTACTTACATGAGGGCGATCGTAACTATTGATATAGTACAAATAAACTTCCTCTGGGTCATTTTGGTAATAGCGAAATGGTATTTCAGGTCTTGTAAATCCGAATTTATTAACATATAGTTTGCCTATCTGAGGCCAAAAACCTCTTGTGAATAAATAATATCATGTCCGTTTGAATAGTTATAAATAAATTGTAATAGGAAACAGCTTATCTGCTCCGGAAGGCAACAGCGAAAAAAAGAATATAAAAGGAGAATAGGACACAGATATTTCTTTCATAGCAAATTTTTGCTGACTATCCTAATACACCATTTTAGCTGTGTCGATCCAGTAGGGTGCGTTAATGAAATGTAACGCACCATTAAGCTGATCGGTGTCAGTCCAGTAGTCCAGTAGTCCAGTAGGGTGCGTTAATGAAATGTAACGCACCATTAAAGCTGACTGACTGGTACTTTTTTCCCATAAAAAAGGCTAAAGACTTTATTCTGTAAATGCTTTTCAACTTAATCAGCAAGCCCCAAATAAACAAGCTTTGTATCATATCAGTTGTAATCAAGATTCAAGAGTAAGTATAGAGGGGTCATACACTAAATATACTTACTCTTTTTCTATGCTCTTAGAGAAAAAAGTTAATATCATAAGGATTATACATTTAACTTGCAAGCCCTCAATATACTAAATGTTTATTTGCAGTAGTTTTTTAAACTAACTATGGTAAAAACTATATTTTATGTAGAAAACTATTTCAATTGATTATTAATAACACCCAATCTAGTAGCGACTGCATAATAGTCATCCCATAAAACCTTTCCTTATGCCAGATCTTTGATATGCTGAAGTTAAGTTAGTAAGGAAAATAAAATCAACTAATGTGATATAAATAAAAGGGAATTACCTGAAATCCTTAAAAAATCAAAACAAATAAAATCTAGTAATATCATTCATAATTAATCACAGTGATTCAACAACAAAATACTTCTAAATTACAAGAGCTAGAAACTATTGTCGGTAAAGACAATATTAGTTTGTGGCAAGATATAGACCAAACAAAAAAACAACAAATTACCCTGGCGATCGCTCCCGATACTACCATCAACTGTATCGTCTATCCAGAAACTCAAGCACAACTCTCTACCATAGTTACTTCCTGTGCTAAAAATAATTGGGCAATATTACCTTGTGGTAGTGGCAGCAAAGTTCATTGGGGAGGGTTAGTCAAAGTAGATCCCCCAAACCCCAATTCAACAAAAAGCGCAGCAACATCTGGCTTCCCCCTTTCCAAGGGGGACGGGAGGGGGATCTCTCAAGGGGGGCTAGTTGTAGTCAGTAGCGATCGCCTCAACCGTCTGATCGAACACGCTGTGGGTGACTTAACTGTTACGGTGGAAGCAGGAATGAAATATGCAGAATTACAAGAAACCTTAGCAAAAACAGGTCAATTTATCGCTATCGACCCTGCTTATCCAGAAACTGCTACTATTGGCGGTATCATTGCCACTGCCGACACAGGTTCCCTACGCCAACGCTACCGGGGTTTACGAGATATGCTACTCGGTATTAGTTTCGTACGTTCAGATGGCCAAATTGCTAAAGCGGGAGGACGGGTAGTTAAAAATGTGGCAGGTTACGACCTGATGAAATTATTTACAGGTTCTTATGGCACATTAGGTATCATTAGTCAAGTTACTCTGAGAGTTTATCCCCAACCAGAAGCATCTGGCACTGTTGTATTAGTGGGGGAAGCAGATAAAATTGCTAAAGCAACTCAAACTCTATTATCTTCAGCATTAACGCCCATTGCCATTGATTTACTTTCAACTCAATTAGTAGAAAAATTAGATTTCGGTACAGGTATGGGATTAATGGTAAGATTTCAAAGTGTTTTAGACAGTGTTGAACAACAATCTAATCGGTTGTTAGAAGTAGGAGATAATTTAGGTTTAAATGCTACGCGCTATCATGATTATGAAGCTGAATTATGGCAAACATTAAAACAACAAATATGGCATTCTCCACAAAATTCACAAATTATCTGCAAAATAGGAGTAATCCCGACTGAAGCTGTAGCCACTTTAAATCAACCAGCCCTAGAAACAGGTTTGGGATTAATTCATGCAGGTAGTGGTTTGGGAATATTAAACTTTGACTCAGTTACTCCTGAAAAACTACTAGAATTACGTCGTTGGTGTGAATCTAAAGGTGGATTTCTCACGGTTTTAGCAGCACCATTAGATATTAAAGAAAAACTAGATGTTTGGGGTTATAATCAGAATGCTCTTGAGATAATGCGCGGAATTAAACAACAATTTGATCCGCAAAATATTCTGAATCCTCATTCTTTTGTTAGTGGGATTTAACAGGTAATTAAATGGTGAATTAGTAAACCTCTTTGGCGTTGCTGATTTTGGGTATGAAAAGATGCCTGAAAGTGATAAAATCTATTGATAATCTCACAAAATCATACATTCATTTAGCAACGCCACCTCTTTAATATAAAACATAGAGGAATTACACATCCATTCTCTGTTATGTGCTAACTGTTGTGTAAGGTGCGTTGCAACGCTACTGATAGAGTTGCAATTCCTATCTATCTAACTTGAAAATCATTGGCTACTAAATCTGGGCTGCCGTCTAATGTGGCAAACTGAGCGCCATTACCAAACCCGTCTTCAGTACCGTTGGCATTATAATACAATGCTCCACTAGCAGAGTTGTAAACAATTTCAGCCTCGGCAGTCGCAGCATCACCTTCACTAGAGACAATTGCAAAATCATCTTCAGATAAACCAATACCAGCAGCAGTATCGAGAGCAGTAAAAGTTGTCAAGTCAACTAAAATGATATCTTGCCCACTATTAAAATCATTAATCTGGTCTATACCTATATCCTGAGAATCAAACTCTTGGTTGGTGTTAAAAATAAATCGGTCTATACTTGCTCCACCTATCAATTCATCGTTTCCAGCACCACCATTAATGCGATCGCGACCTTGACCACCGTTGAGAGTATCATTACCATTTCCACCAAGCAATATATCAAAACCAGGGCGACCTTCTAAAAGATCGTTACCATCCTGACCGAATAAAATATCGTTTCCATTCGCCCCTATTAGATTGTCATTACCATCACCACCAACAAGGCGATCGTCACCTGCTCGGCCGTTTAATAAATCATCTCCTCCAAAACCAACAATTTCATCGTTACCAAGACCACTAAAAATATTGTTATCGCGGTTGTCTCCGTTAAAAACTACATTTTGTTGAGGAGTTACAGTATCAAAATCTTCTAAAATAACCTGTCCGCGCAACTCGCCACTGGGATTATTTTCTGTGTGCAGGTTAATATAAGCTCCTCCTGACTCCACGGCAGCAACTTCAGTATTATTCAGAGTAAAACTACCAGAGAAGAAACCAGAATCATCATCAGTTTCAACTACAGTCAAGTTGCGTGCAATAGGACCTCCCTCACCAAGTTCCCCCAAATGAACATGAACCGAACTTTGAGGGTTTGCCTCTGAGTCTACAGCTCCCACATTAGATAAATCGCTTGACAAGTCTGAAAAATTGCCAGATATATTGAGAGCATTACCAGAGAGAACAGCATAAAAAGTTCCTGCCGCCTCGGTATCTACTACTGGGTCAACTTCTTGAGCTTCTGATATTGGTAAAAATGTTACTAGATCATTTCCTGTTGGATCGGTTTCATTGAGAATAACTTGGGTGCGTAATTCTCCACTCGGATTATTTGCTGTGTGCAGGTTAACATACAAATTTCCCGACTCGGCAGCCACCAATTCATCTGCACTCAAAGTAAAGCTTCCAGAGAAGCCACCCGATCCATCACCATTATCAAATACATTGAAGTTGCGAATAATTCCACCAGTAGAATTAGCTAATCCCTGATGCAGATGAATAGCGCTCTGAGGATTTCCTTGTGAGTCTACAGCTCCGACATTAGATAAATCACTTGATAAATCTGAAAAAGTTCCTTGTATGACTAGGTTATTACCAGTCAGAATTGCATTTACTATTCCTTCAGCGGGGGTATCTGCTACTGGCGGTACTTCAAAAGCTTCTGACATGGGCAACCCTAGACCGACTGTTACTTCTAGATCGTCTAAAAGAATTACCTGTCCTCGTAGCTCTCCACTTTGATTATTATCTGTATGGAGATTTACATACAACCCGTCTGCTGCTGCTGCTTCTATTTCTGTATTTGTGAGGGTAAAAGCTCCATTAAATCTACCGGAACTATTATCAATTTCAAATACATTTAAGTTGCGAAGAATACCTCCAGTCTGGCCTGCTTCAGCTTGATGAACATGAATCTGGCTTTGAGAATTTCCCTCAGAGTCTGCTGCTCCTACAGGAAATAAAGGGCTAGATAATCCAGTAAAACCTCCCTCTATTAGTAATATATTGCCCGGTAAAAACGCATTAAAAGTTCCTTCCGCTGGACTATCTGCTATAGGGGGAACTTCTTGTAGTTCTGACATTGGCAAAGAAAGCCCCAAGAAGTTGTCAAATAAATAAGTAGTCATTATTAATCTCTGTAATTTTTCAGTATGGTTAATACTAACTTATCATAATTAGATCGAATATTAAACATAATTAGATGAAATATCAAAATATTGGCTACATATTACTGCCTTTTTAAAGTTGTTAGGATCGTTTATCGGATTTTTATATTTCTTATTTATGCTAGATGAAAGCTGGCATTAGTGTTGGTAAATCAGCTATCAAAAGGCTGTTTTATGAAATTTTAAGCTTTATATAGCAGTTTTCAGGTTAGTAAGGTAGAATTTTAATTTTCAAGTCCTCCAAATGTAAGCAGTTAGCCCCTTTTTAAGGGCAGGGCTATTTCATATCTCACTAGAGAAAATTGTCATTGGGAGGGGGTAGATCAACTTTAACTCTTGTGGCTAAACCAACTTACCACCCCCAAAGCAATCTCTCCCTTAATGAAGATTGCTTCGGCGCGATTAATGTGAAAAAAATGGCTTTATTGCTTTCTCCATCCCGCCTTGCTATTGCAAAGCTACGCTAACGCAATGACAGAAAAATCATTTTGGTTGGGAAAATGAAACAGCTCTACTTTTGAAGGGCGATAATGAGGGATCTTTTTGTGCCACACTCGATCGAGAATCGCTATACAAATTTTATTAATCAACGCTACAGTAGATAGATGTAGGAATAAGTGGTTGCCCACCCCTACTATTTATTGACAGACAGATTGATGTATACCATTATTTATTAAATTTGGTGTAAAAAATCCTCTTAACATAAGATATGCAGATAAAAGACATAAACGCCCAAAATAATCAAGCAATTCCCGCCAAAGATAGCAATTTTTTACAGCAAAATCCCCATTTAAACTCTTTGGCAGAGCAGCCTAGTTTTGACGAAAAAAATCCACCTAACCCAGAATTAATTGATGCCTGTGTTCACTGTGGATTTTGTTTATCTACTTGTCCTAGTTATCGAGTAATTGGTAAAGAAATGGATTCTCCCAGGGGAAGAATTTATTTGATGGATGCCATTAACGAAGGAGAAGCGCCCCTGAATAAAACAATCTCTCAACATTTTGATACTTGTTTGGGTTGTCTTGCTTGTGTAACAACTTGCCCTTCTGGAGTAAAATATGACAAATTAATCGCTGCAACTCGTCCGCAAGTAGAACGAAATATTAAACGTTCATTACCTGACAATTTCATTCGTAATCTCATTTTTAATATTTTCCCATATCCTAATAGATTACGACCACTACTTATCCCTTTATTAGCCTATCAAAAATTAGGATTTCAGAAACTTATTCGTGCTACTGGGCTAGTAGAAAAAATCTCCCCCAGATTAGCAGCAATGGAATCTATTTTACCAGAAATTACTGCCGATTCTTTTCAGGATAATTATCCTACTGTTATCCCTGCCCAAGGTAAAAAACGTTATCGAGTCGGTTTAATTTTAGGTTGCGTACAAAGAATATTTTTCTCCCCTGTTAATATGGCAACAATTCAAGTTTTAACTGCTAATGGTTGCGAAGTTGTGATTCCTAAAAGTCAAGGATGTTGTGCTGCATTGCCAGAACATCAAGGGCAAACAAAACAAGCTCATACTTTGGCAAAACAAATGATAGATAGTTTTGCAAATACTGGTGTTGATGCAATTATTATTAATGCTGCAGGTTGTGGTCATACTCTGAAAGAATACGGCAGTATTCTCCAAGATGATTCTGAATATTATGAGAAGGCAAAAGAATTTTCTAGTAATGTTAAAGACGTACAAGAATTCTTGGCAAATGTGGGATTAACAGCTAAACTTTCTCCTTTAACTGAGGATGAAGAATTGACTATTGTTTATCAAGATGCTTGTCATTTATTACACGGACAAAAAATTAGTTTGGAACCCAGACAATTATTACAACAAATTCCTGGAGTAAAGTTACGCGAGCCGATAGATGCTTCTTTGTGTTGTGGTAGTGCTGGAGTTTATAATATGTTGCAACCAGAAATAGCTGATGAGTTGGGGGAGCAAAAAGTAGAAAATTTGTTAAATACAGGTGCAGAGTTAATTGCTTCTGCTAATCCAGGATGTTCTTTGCAAATTAAAAAGCATTTAGAATTGCAAGGAAAAAAAATGACTTTAATGCACCCGATAGAATTATTAGATTATTCAATTCGGGGAGTTAAGCTACAGAGAAAATAGTAGTGGACTGACACATATTCAATGGTGCGTTACGACGGATTGTTAAATGCCTTTGACAGCTTATATTTTAGCCGTCTAACACACCCTACAAGTTTTGCTGGGAGAAAGAAGAAAGAGTCAGCTTGTAGGTTGGGTTGAACAGAGTCAAACCCAACATTTATAAAGTTAGGCGTAACTCAGAAGTCAGAACTTAAAAGTAATCTGTGACTAAGTTTTTCCTTTGGAATCAATCGTCAGGGAAAAGCATTTAGCAATGTCCTCAGCTAAATCCTAGCGCTATATCAGTTTAAAGTTCTGGGTTTCGTTCCTCAACCCAGCCTACAAAAGTTACTAAGATTGAGTAGATTAACTTGTTTGATTATCGCCTCACAATGACAGCATGAGACTTTAATGTCATTGCGAGGGGGGGTCGGCAAAGCAATTATTTTGATTTATCAGATTTGCCCCCCCCGTGGCAATCTTTCAATTTGTTAATATGCAAACCAAATTCATAACACTACTAGGGTAGGTTTGACTCCATTCAACCCCCAACATTCATCAAAAATTCACAACAATTTCATCAACAAAAAAAATAGCCTCCTACTGTAAAGGGGGCTGCTTTTTCTTTAACTATTTTGAGGAGAAAATTAAGCTTTGTTGCTGTGCTTTTTCTTGAACATAGCACCAAACCCAAGAGCTAGACCAGAACCGAGGATGGTTAGAGGTTCAGGAACTTCCTCAGAATTATTACTTTTTGCAATACTGTACACTGTAAAGTGAGACAGACCAGGATTTGGCCTACCGTTACCTTTCACAACACCGTCGGTATTCCAATTACCTGAAAAGTCATTGAGTGAATAGGCGCTAAAGGAATTACCACCCTTGATAACAGCCATATAATCATATTGAGAAGTATCAGCACCGCTGAGACTCCATGTTCCTGTTTTTTCATTATCCGCAGTAACTGTCAAGCCACCATTTGTACCACTGCTATTGTCTACTTTAAATAACTGTGACCAACCAGTTTGGCCAAACAGACCATCCAAATTCTGATTAGCATCGTTACCATTAAATGTACCTTCACAACTTGCAGAACCAGTTAAGTTGCCAGTAGAACAATTATTACCCTGAAGTGTTAAAGCCGCAGCACCAGTAGCAGAAACAGATAACAAACCAGCAGTTAATATAGAAGCGCCGATGATTTTTGCAGTTAGGTTTTTCATTGTTAATCCTTTGTATATCTAATTATTTTGTTTGAGTTGGCTTTGTTTTGCCGTTCTCGTTTCATGTATTCAATATAGCCTTGCTTTCCATCACTTTGGGTGAAGCTACGATGAAGATTTTTTCTGACTTAAATAGATAAATTTACTGATAAATTTTTGCTAATTTGGAGGAGTTTAATAGCTGTAGTTTTTACGGATTTCA
>JBARXI010000771.1:0-4203 GCA_049647275.1 Microcoleaceae cyanobacterium | reverse complement strand
AATATCTATAGACCGGGATTTAAATGCAAGTATAAATTTAAGAAATGCGGTCGGCTTGACCGTTGATGCCTGTGGACGGAGTGCTGCCGACAGTTCCGGTGGAAGCAGGAAGTAAACATTAAAATGTCGCGCTTGTGACGTTTTATATCGGTTTTATGAAGCAGTACACAGAATCTGACTTAAAGATACCCATGCTCGGATGCTGGGCTGGGAGAAGTTATTTACTCCGCGACAAGAGTTAAAAATTATGTTTGTAGGTACTACTGAAGCTGCTTCTATATTAAAAATTTCTGCTCAACGAGTCCGAGTCTTACTCCAAGAAGGTCGGATTCAAGGCGCTCAGAAAGTGAATGGTCGGACTTGGGTAATTCCTCTATATAATGGAATGCCAATTATTTCAGGCAGAAAGCGCGGTCCCAAACCCCGTTGGCGTCGCCGTCAGCACTGTGGCAAGAATACTGTACATTTCAATCGAAATAATATTGGAGCCAATCAAACTAATGGCAATACCGAGTTAGACGTAGTTTCAGTCAAACGCGGTTCTAAAAATTTAGCCACAGGTCACTATATAGATATTCACGGTCCTTGTCGGATTGTTTATCGACCTGAAAAACCTCATAGTTGTGGAGCTACGGTTTGGATTGAGACTCTAGCAACAGTTAATGTGTATGATTTTGAAGGCAATATTGATCGAGTAAATAGTATGTGGATTTGGAAAGAGCAGGGAATGGGTAGAACTGATAAGCAAAAGGTTGAGCAGTTGATTAGAGCTGCCTAATCAAAAAGTTTGTTCTCCTTAGACGGATGTACCGACTAATATCTTTGCATATTTAGGACTACTAACTATACTTGTCCTGAAATAGATTATACTTTTGGCTGCTGCCGATGCCAAAGCTTCCTGCAATGCTTGCCCTCGTAACAGTCGCGACTCATCCTGATAACCAGAAGCTAACCATGTGGCGAAGGTTTCTGAGTACGGTCGCAAAGCAGCTAATTCTTTCTCTACCCAACTGGGATTAAATACTGACTGATAAATACGGTTAGCCACTTCCAGCCTGCCTTCCTGCTTTACCACTAATCCAGTCAATTGCAATTCTATTTGTTTGGGGCTGTCATCTGCAACTATTCCCGGTCTAATAAACACAATATCCTCTGGTCTCCTACTTTCCAAGGGAAACGGAAGAGGGATTACAATCTGCTGATATAAACCCAATAAACGACTGGCACGTTTTTCATTAACCAGGAGGCGATTCCAGCACGGATCGCGCAAGCGATTCGCAAATTGTCTTTAAATGTTTTGGGTCATTATTTATCTGCCAATTTTCAATAATTTGTTTTTGCACTAAATTTTATACCCATTCTGCCTCTGTTTGTGGGGGAATAGAATCATCACTTTTCTGAAAAAAATTACACAGTTTTTGAGTGAAAAAAGGTTGTCTACCACTCCAAGACAATACAGCTTGAATTAACCGCTCAATATTTTGATTTTGAGTTTTCTCAACCAAACCTTGCCATAAAGGAGTCACTTCTGAAATTTTAAAACCAGTCAATTCTATAGCTCTACCAATATTAAAAGGAGTGCGTCGTTTATCAGTAATTAAATCGGATGGAGTCGCCACCCCAATCATTGTAAATGTTAATGTTTTGTTGTCTGGACGACCGGCTCTTTTGTTATAAAAGTCTCGAATTATAGCAAAAAAGTCATCTATATTAAAAGGTAAACTGAGAGTACTATCAATTTTATTGATAAAAAGTACAATATTTTTTTCAACAATCGGCAGCAAAAAATCACTGATCAACTCACTAAAACGTTTCACATTCAGCAGCTTACTTGTAATTAACCAGCATTCATCAATATCAAAAAAATCATCTAAATTCAAACTACTCACAATACAATCAATTACTTCAGCATACCACTGGTAAGGAGTGATTTGCCAAGTACCAATTTCTGTAATATCAACAGTTGCACAAACAATTTCTTCGGCTTCCAACCTTTGCCTAGTGTTGACTATTAAGCTAGATTTTCCCATTTTATGGCAGTTTAATACATAACAAAAATTCCCTGCTTTCAAACTTTGATAAAATTGTTCCTCCGCAAGTATTTTTACATAAGTGGAAGTATTGGGAGGCAAACTACATCCGACTTGATAAATTGAATTTTTAGCTATATTGATATTTGAATAAAAATTGCACTATAATTGCGTAATTACTGTCAAAAATTGCTCTTTCCCTAGTTGCAATAACAATCAAGACGAGGGCATAAATTAACTGACTGAGGTATAGTATCAACAGTAAGTTAGATTTTGGCAAACAGAATGAAAATAGTAATTATCGGTTGTGGTTACGTTGGCACTGCCGTTGCACAACTCTGGAATCAAAAAGGTCATCAATTAACCGCGACTACTACTACCCCGGAACGGATTTCTGAACTGAAAAATGTAGCCCAACAAGTAGTAGTAATGAAAGGCAATGACTCTAGCGCTATGCAGGATGTATTACAAAATCAAGAAGTGGTATTGTTGAGTGTAGGAAATCGCGATCGCACGGGTATTGGATATAAACGAACCTATCTAGAAACTGCTAAAACCCTAGTTGCTGCTCTCAAACAAGCTCCCATGGTAAAGCAGATAATTTATACGGGTAGTTACTCAGTTTATGGTGACAAAAATGGTGAGTGGGTAGATGAAAATTCCCCCGTTACTCCCAGTACTGAAAACGGTAATATTCTCTATGAAACAGAACAGGTATTATTATCAGCATCCACTCCCCAACAACGAGTATGTATCCTACGTTTAGGTGGAATTTACGGCCCAGGTAGGGAGTTGTTAAAAATTTTCAGTCGGTGGGCCGGTCAAACTCGCCCCGGTACAGGGGATGATGTCACTAACTGGATACATTTGAATGATATTGTAGGGGGGATCGAATTTGTCAGGGAGAAACGGTTACACGGCATTTATAATTTAGTTAATAATGTACCGATGAGCGGTCGGGAATTACTGGATGGTTTGCACAAATATCAGGGATTAGCAAAAGTTTCTTGGGATGGCTCCGCTTCATCAATGCGCCCTTTTAATGCGAGGGTATCAAATCGGAAATTGAGGGATGAGGGTTTTGAGTTAGTTCATCCGGAAATTATGTTTTAAAAATGGGTGAATTTGAGCATAATTCCTAATTTTAGGACTTACAGCAGATTGCAGGTTAATGTGGTACAGTGTCGCCTACTTCCCACACTTCCCACACTTCCCACACTTCCCACACTTCCCACACTTCCCACACTTCCCACACTTCCCACACTTCCCACACTCCCCACTTCCTAAAATCATAAATATATGTACTTCATCAAGTTGGAAACTGCTGTATATCACCTCCGGATAATAGCGCGACAAAAACCGAATCCCTTCTAATCTTTCTTTCCCTTGTACCCTCAATATAAGTGCCCTCTGCCTTCGGAACGCTAAAGTGTAAGTATTCAACCGGACATGATATTATTCAGATTTTTGTAGATTTTACCATTGGCTCAAAACAAGTAAAGTTAAACAATATGAATATGGCATTGCTCAAAAGAGGTATTAGACCTAGGAGTGGAAAAGAGGGAGTAGGGAGTAGGGGTGGTTCGCGTTTGCGACAGCATTCCGGAGGAAACCACCCGTACAGGAGTAGGGGGAAATAATTGATGATATCTGTGCGATAATTGATTTGATTTTTGATTATCACCAGATGTGTATTAGGGAAAGAAGTAAATAAATATGGTAGAGGAAATGGATAAATTGCCCCCTACTGATTACTAAAAATTACATTGTTATTCAGCAACACCAACAATATTAATTCAAAATAACTTAACCATGAATTTATCAAAAACCACAATTGAGAAACAATCAAATAAGATTCCTGAACCCATTAGAGTTGTAAAACCTAGTGCCGTAGTTTGACCTTGATTTTTCCATTAGAGTTGTAAAACCTAGTGCCGTAGTTTGACCTTGATTTTTCCATAAAGTATTGAGAATCAAATTCAGAAAAAATTAATTACTTTCACTAACTAAATTTATCTGTAAAATTCTCCTGTTAGTTTTGAGTAAAGTTACTCATCGAACCACTTAGCACAAACTACTACACTTTCAAGTGGCCAGGAATGATTTTTTTTACCGACCTAAGTAATTTATCATAATTATCTAGAAAAGTAGTGAACCAACTTTACAGAATCTT
>JBARXI010000770.1:0-7381 GCA_049647275.1 Microcoleaceae cyanobacterium | reverse complement strand
ACGGTAGAGCTACGGACTAGCGACGCATCCATAGGTACCATGACGATCAAAACGTAGGAGAGTTAATTCCTGAGTCTGGTCAACTAGAGCTTTTTCAAGCCCACGCTATATTCGGTGCGAATTAGCGATGGGTTGTTGACTAAATTATTCTGATTAATTTTCTGTGAGATGCTTTGGGCAAGAAGCCACTTGAAGCTTTTGCTATAGCGATCCAACTTTACAGCTCAAATCAGCCCCAGGGTGGGCAAAAGGAGTAGCTCCCAAACTCGCTTCAAAAGTCAGCTAAAAGTCAACCTAAGAAGATGCGTTCTAGGATTCGAGTTGGATCGCTATAGGTGGTTCTTGAATGTGCTATACATTGGTTGTCCCAAAGCAAAAATGAGTATTGTTCCATCCTAATTTTTAAGCAGTTTTGCTCGTAATACTCTATAAATCGATCGGAAATTTCTGCCAAAAATGGATCGGGAGTGAAGGGCTTGAGATTCTCTGGTTCGGGGCTGTAGTCACCGTGTGTAATATAGTTACAAGAAAACCGAAAAATCGGCTTGTTGTCATCAAATGAGAGGATGGTATGAGTTGCTCCCTGGGTGCGGTTGGCGTGGACTCCTCCGGTTGCACCAAAGTAGTATTGAGTCTCCATCAGTTTTTTCTTTTCTGCTTCTGTCAGAGTCTTTAGGAATCCTTCCACATAAGCCAAAGTAGTCAGTCCACCACCACAATCAGCAGGCTTTTTGCACCAAAGGGCCAAATATTTCGGTGGGCTGGGGTAATCGGTGGCTTCGGTATGGGGAAGCAAAGGTTTTGATCCCCTCGCATCGGAAAATTTCATAAATTCGGCTTCAAACTTTACTTGGAAGCGTTCTTTCCCGTATTGCAGCATTAACTCCTCACTTGTGACCAATTTAGCAAATTTAATCCAGTCACAGTTGGGGTCTTCAGTTTTTACATAAATAAAGTGATTTTGCGCGAGTAATTCCTGATACTTCTCAATTGATTGAACTGAAAAGTTGAGCGAATTTATGCTTTAAAAAGTTAACATAATTTAATTTCTTTTTGAGAACAACTAGGTCAAAGTCACATTTCAAGATTTTCAAATCACATTTTAGATTCTAGTGTCTAATTGCACAACCCTAACATACTTGTTGAAGAAATTGAACAAACAGAAAAAGTTTAAGCCTCAAGAAATCTAAGCGAAAAATCATATTACTAATTTTTCCAACTAAACATTAGTAAGTTCTAGAAAGTTAGTATATAGCAATTTTGACTGGAGTCAGAAACATTCAGTTGAACTTCTCATCCGGCCAAAATCTAGTACATTATGTCGGAAGTTAAGGTACTACTATTTATTGGATTCAGAGTAAAGTTAGCACCACAACTATCATCAAGGGAGCTTGAGAATCGAAGTCTTTTAATCTTAAGTTGAGGATAATAATTTTTTTGGGGAACGATCGCTGCTTTAACTAATACTTATGCCTGAGAAGCGATCGCTTCATCTTCGATCATTGGGCGTTGGGTATTTTTGGCCTAGTCACGATTGGTTTTTGGACTTGAACTCATGGAGGCTTAGAATAGGGAGTGGAATTTTTCTGTTGTACGTTTCACATCCCATTGAGGGGAATCGTCTTCGCCGAAATGAGTAAACCATCAACATCTAGAAATCGCTCGCACTTTAAAGATTTGTAACATTTTGTCACTACATAGTTGACAAACAGTACAAAATCTTATACCAGTTTTCGAGTTGAGTAGGTACAAAGTTTTAGGACTTTAGGGAGCAGGGAAAGAAGGAAAGTAGAAATAGGTTAATTTTGAACTTTACCTCACTATCCTAAAAAGTGCTGTAATACCAATTTGGAAAAAGAATGTTACGAATAATCAGGGCAGTAGGGGCGAATGGCCATTCGCCCTTTACAGGAGATGTCTCTTGGACTAAGCGGTGCGACCCCCTCCGGGTTCCCAGTCGCTCATGGGGGAAACCACGGCAGTTGCTCCACTTGGGGAAACCCCAAGTGGAGCAACTGCCTCCCCAAGACCGCGCTGTGTCACCGCGACGACGCCAGCTCGCTTGCGGTCGATCTTCGGAGCTTCCCGAAGGGTGGGATGGCGTTTTGCTGGCGCAGAACTTTCCTATCGGAATGCTACGCAAACGCTCTTCGGCTTGTCGCCGACATGTAAAGCGGAGCGGCTCTGCACTCTTCGGGTCTCCTCGCTGTCCTCCAATCGACTCCTGTGAGCGGTCAGACCCCGCGTCGGCGACAGACGCAAGAGAATGCTGACCAAGAGAGGGAACGCGCACCAAGAGAAAAAGATAAATTCCGACCTAATAAATAATGGTATCAAAGCTATTCATTCTGTACGTCGCCAATCCGACGGCTCCCCTACCTGACTCGGTCCTCCTGACTCCTACCAAATAACCTAGTTATTTGTAGCAAATATTTATCAAATTAGTATAACTTGTCACTAATTGATTGTGAAATTTAATTTTTCTATACCTCAATATAAATAATCCCACTCTCAAAAGAATGGGATTATTCAACAAAATCAAACTTCAAGTCTTTCTTATAAAGAAGAACCTACACCAACATAGGCACCGTAAAAGAAAAGACCCACAACTACAAGTACGCCAGTTCCTGCCACAGTAGCAACTAGCCATAAAGGAATTCTACCTGGTTCAGACATCATAATATTTCACTTATTTCAAAACTACTTCGTACTAAAAAATTTTTACCTAAAAGGTAATTTGTCAACAATATACTTGTTAACTTTCTACTTGATTTTACTAGCTATAGGTCACCCCAATAGGGTGACTTAAATATTTAGTAATTTCTGTGTTTCATTTCTCGAATTAGTTAAAGAAATAACTGGAAAACAGAATACCAAGAACAAAAACTAATAACAAACCAAGGTAGAGTGAAGTACGATTTAACTCTACTGGTTGTTTATTAGAATTATCACTGCGGTCTAAAGGCATAATATACTCCTATCTTTGAATAAACTGCATAGCTGCGATCGCGCCCAAAAAGAAAACTGTAGGCACACCAAGTGTGTGAACTGCTAACCATCTCACTGTAAAAATTGGATAGCTAACTGGTTGATTTGGATTTCCGCTAGTCATAATAAAAATCTCCTAAATTTTCAACTATTTATCGATAAATTCATCAATTTGTTTCTTAGCTTCAAAACGGTCTGATAAAATCGGTAATTCTTGTCTTTCCTGAGTGTAATATTCGTTGGGTCGAGGCGTACCGAAAACATCGTAAGCCAAACCTGTACTTACAAATAGCCAACCTGCAATAAACAGAGCTGGAATAGTGATACTATGAATCACCCAATAACGAATGCTTGTGATAATGTCTCCAAATGGACGTTCACCTGTACTGCCACCAGCCATCTAATTTTCTCCTCTAAAATTATCTCAAACCATCATTTTATATGACAGTCTTAAAAATTTTCTCAGTTGCTCATACCACTAACAATAATGGCATGATTTTTTTCTTTGTTCAGAGCTAAAGATCGACGAATTTTTTGTCTTCTTTGCATCTTTCATTTTTATGTCTTAGCCAGACGGGATCAATTTTAACATATATAGCCTAATTTTAAGCAACTCAAACAACATAGAGAAATAACATCTTAGAACTGAGTAATACTACTCAATTAAGTTATCGGCGATAATTTTTCTCTGATGTTGTAGTGCGTTTGCCCTAGTGATACGGAGCATTATCGCTGCACACTTTAAGCTGATTCGGGAACTGCGGAACCATTATATTTCAGCACAGTTCCTCTTTGACCAAGGATAAAACCTGTTTCTCGATTGATAAATACAATCTTGTAGAAATTTTCTGGAACATCTTCCACTTCACGGTCTTTTTCCCAAGTCTGACCACCATCGGTACTGCGAAGTAAATTACCGCTACCACCAGAAACCCAAACTTCATCAGGAGTTCTATAAGCCAAATCTAATAGACCCCAACTTGTTGCATACTCCGGACTAATAGCCTCTCCCCACTCTTCAACGTTTTCCGAATCGGCAAAGCGCAGTTCACCACCTCGTGCCAACATCCACAAACGACCATCATCACTAAACCCCATATTTTCCAAACGGCGGGAGTTTTCACGGTTATGAGGTGTCCAAGATGTTTGCCCTGGTTCCCAGGTAGAATAAAAATTACCCTTTGCCGAAACAGCAATATACTTGCCATCAGGAGAACGGGAGATATTTCTAATTATTCCCACAGCATCCTCTACTTGAGCCCGCCAATGTAAGCCTCCATCTTCCGTTTTGTAGATAGCTCCGACATCAGTAGTCATTTCAGCAGAGTTAGGCCCAAGAGCAACAATAGTATTAGGAGCACCTGGTAATTTAGAACTTAGAGGGATACGAGTCCAAGATTCTCCTTCATCATCAGTATGTAAAAGTAGAGAAGGCTGTCCTACAATCCATCCTTCATTACCATTAAAACTTACTGATGTCAAGCGGACTTTTTCCTCTAAATCAATACTTTTAGGTTGCCAAGTTTTACCACCATCAGTAGTTTCGAGCAGTGTAGCATTACCCCCGACAATCCAACCATGGTCAAGATTACCTGTTAATCCGATATCAAATAACTTAGCCTCTGTTGGTAGTTGAATTACCTCCCAAGGGTTGTAACTCATCGGTGGTAAAAAAGCATTTTTGCAACCGCTACAAAGTATAACTGCTGCTAATATTATGAAAATTTGTTTCCAGAATTTTACTATTGATTGCATCACATTTCATCAGTAATTAGCCTTAAGGCCATCTTATCGTAAACCATATAAGCTCAGAAAAAATATGAATCCTAGTGCCAACGCACTAAAAATCAAGATATTTTTCTGGCTTGGTGTAAGAGTATTGACACCAAAACCATAACCAAGGTTTTCTTTAAATCCTGAAGGGCCTTCAGTTGGTCCAACATTCGCAAATTGAGGTTTAGACGCTCCACAAACAGGGCAGCGCCAACCAGCAGATAAATCTTCAAAAGCAGTTCCCGGCGCAATTTTGCCAGTAGAACTTCCTTTCTTTGGTTCGTATACATACCCACAGGCTCGGCATTCATACCGATCTTGTTCCTCTGTATTGGCCTCAGTAGCTTGGTCGCTCATAGTTCCAAAGGATTTCACTAGCGATTATGAGAATATCTTTAATTATTATTACAGAATCAGTGCAATTGAGGATATGACTATTAACAAATGATTGCTACTTCATAAATTGGATGATTTTCTAATTGTTTTGACTTTTGACTTTTATAATTTAACTTTTGACCAAATATTGGATGGGCAGTAGAATAACTCACAGGATCTCTAATAATGTCACGAGAGGACTCCCATTAAATCCAATTGTTTAGCGGGAGATAAATTGTGGCCAACAAGAAAAATGATCTAGGGAAAAATTTTAATCAAGCAATGATTATGCTTGAGAAAGCGGTAATGGGCTTCAGGAATTACAGGGATTGGCTTTCCCAACTTCTTTCGTTGAGACAAATTATCATCCAAGAAACAAGAAATAAGTAAAGGTAATGCGATTGATAACTTACAGCGGTTTTCAGGTAGCTTAACCACACACTCAAAACCACAACCCTTGTAGAGACTTTCCATGGAACGTCCCTACAAGGGTCTACTAAATTGAAAACTGCTGTAAAACATTATTTATATATCATAGCCAAAAAACGAAAAACAAATTAAGCTTTAAATCCTTTTACCGAAAAATTAAGGTTTAAAGCCTCTCATGAGCAAGGAGAAAAAAGCGGTCGTTAGCGCAGCTTCCCGTAGGGTGGGATGGCGAGGAAACCTGCGCCATATCTAATCGACCAAGAGAAAGAAAACATCCTTTTAATCAATCCTCTTTCTTTTAAGAAGAGGTAATTATTAATTATTAATTGTTAATTATTAATTGTTGAACTGCTACCTGGCAGTCAGTAGAAGTAAAGCTAAAATGCTTGTGGAGAGAATATGACCGGGGTTAGACAAAGCAGTTTGTTGACCCTAGTTAAGAGTCACTGAAACAAGAATCTCCTCTTATAACCGGGAGATTTAACTGGATAGTGTCAAAATGTTCACAGTCCTAGTTATTTAGGAAATTTGACACTCCACGGGATAAATCCACATGGATTCTAAAGGTTGTTCAAACAGGGGATAAATCCACCTGTTTGAACAACTCATTTAGTTTAGGGACTGTCATTGACCCCTACCTGAGAATCAACCGCATCCATTACAGATACAGCTTTCTGAAGATTTACAGGACATGAAAAACCTAACCATTGACCAATATTTTGTGAAGCATTCCAGTCAGCATTGCAAGTGTAACCATCAAAACCTGTGAAAGTATGTTTAACTCTTTTGCCTATTACACCATTACGATGGTCTGATTTGCTAGTATATGGTGCTGGTACAGACTCTACTGGTACACCTGCTTTAATCGCCTTGTACCTGGTAAACAACTCTAACTGATAAAAAGCCCAGTGGTCTCGGTTTTGACTAGCATCAGATTTATTTTTCTTGCTCTGAAGTGACGATTGCCTAATGCCCGACAAATCCTCAAACCGCAAACCCATATTATAGTCTTTAGCAAATTGTACTAATTGCTTGGAAATGACATGATTGATTTGAGTCATAATTCTACGCTCATGTCTTTCTATTTCCTTGACTTTCCTCAGCTTTTTCGACTCTTGAAGTAAGGAGCGTAATTTTTGATATTTACGTCTTAAGCTTTTTATTTGCTTACCACTCCAAAACTTGCCAAAACTATTGGGTAATGCTGCTACTGCAATATTATTTTGTCCTCTATCAACTCCAATCCAACCATTAACTAATCCCGGTTCCGGAACATCCATAGATACCGAAATTAGAGCATACCAAATACCTTTTCTAGATTTGGAGATTTTGAGAGAGCCTAAGGATGCAACTCCGCTAATCATCTTTTCTAAAGTTTCTTGGTGTGAAGCTGAATGGACTTTTAGAGGTATTCGTTTTTTCTTGCCTCTATATAGACTTAGAGAAACTGTAAATAAATCACCTTGACGACTAACACTATACCCTTGATTATTTACTTCTAAAGGCAAACGTTTAAATTTCTTGACCTTTGTCTTGGCACAAGTATTACGAATAGTTTGATTAATCCACATTGAACCTATTTCAAGATGATGAAAATCTTTGCTCGTATACTTGCGACGCTCTGATTTATCGACCCTCAGCAATGTGTTAGCTACTTCAGTATTGAGCAAAGTTAATCGCTCAAATTCAGCAGCCTTACAAGCATTAAGGCGATAAAAAGGTAACTTTAGTGTCAAAGTTAATTTACTCATAGTATAATCATAACACAATCCTACATTTTTATGTAGTATACGATGGAATAAATTCCGTGATTCAT
>JBARXI010000769.1:0-7685 GCA_049647275.1 Microcoleaceae cyanobacterium | reverse complement strand
CTGATGTGACAATTTCAGCAGAAAATATTGGGGAATTATCAGGAGATATAATTTTATTTGCCGACAACGATATAACAATCAATGAAAATATAGAAACTACCGAATCAGTAGAATTAAAAGCCGGTCGAAGCATTAATATAAACGCCGATATAGACACATCAATTGGCAATGGAAATATTGACTTACTTGGTAATAACGATGAGATGAATATTGCTAACCGGAGTGCCGGAGTAGCATCAATAAATCAATTAGACGGAACAATATTAAATGCCGGAAGTGGAAGGATTAATATTGAGTTAGGAAATTTGGGAGAAGTAGGAGATATAAATCTGGCAAATTTAACAACGACAGGAGAAGCTTTAGTTAATGCCAATGGAGGAAATATTACCAGAGTTTCTGATAGTTCAATTATTAATGCAGGGAGTGCTTTATTTCAAACTTTTGGCAGTGGTGGAATAGGTTTAATTGATGCACCTTTGCGGTTGGATGTAGAAAATTTAGAGGCAATTTCTGGCACTGGTGGAGTGTTTTTTGATGTAGGAAATGTGAATATTGGTGATGTGAGTGAGGATGTAGATGGTATTGTTACTGCTGGGGGAGATATTGAAATTCAGAGTGCAGGAGATGTGACATTAACGGAAACTATTTCTACTATTGAAACAGTGGAGAATAATTCTGAGGTTGGAGCTACAGAAAATACAGAAGTCACTGATACAGGTGGTGCGATAAATATTGAAGCTACGGGAGATATTGTTGCTACGGGTAGCGGAATTAAAGGTGGTGGAGAAAGTGTTTCTTTGTCGGGAACGAATATTACAATAAATGATGAATTTGAGGAGACTTCTGGGGATGCGGATGTTAAGTTAGAGGCGACAAATGATATTACTGTTGAGGATATAGAAGATAATGTGTTGGAATTTCTGCCAGGGGGAGGAGAGATAGAATTTCGTGCGGATGTGGATGGGGATGGAATTGGTGTTGTGGAGATGTTGGATAATGAGGCGGATGTTGGGAGCGACCCGAATACCTTTGAAAATGGTGCGGATACTATTAAGACCAATGGGCGGAATTTGACTATTGCTGGTGCTGGTATTAGTTTGGGTAATGTTGATACTTCTGGGTTACCAATTTATTCTGGTGGAGAGTTGGTGGCAGCGATCGATGTGGATGAGGGGGGAGCGATACCACCAGAGTTGGAGGATAAAAGCGGACTAATTCCAGAAGAAGATGTGGATTTTTCTGATATTGAGTTTGACGAAAATTTTAACTATATTATTGACGGCGAATCTTATTATTTTGCTGAGATTGAAGGTAAATTGTATTATGTACCGATCGCACAAACTCTAAATGATACTGCAACCTTTACTTTTACTGTAGACGGTGATTTAGCAAATGTACAGGATCTAGATGTACGCTTTTCTGCGGCACATACTTACAATTCAGACTTACAAGTCTATCTCATATCACCCCAAGGACAGGAAGTAATTTTGTTTGCTGGTGTTGGTTTTGGACAAAACTTTCAGGATACTTTGTTGGATGATGATGCTTCTACAAATATTGGCTCTGGCATTGCTCCGTTTAATAGTACATATATTCCCCAAGGTAGTTTAGCAGATTTTAATGGAGAAAACCCTAATGGAATTTGGACTTTGAGGGTGACAGATATCTCTCCTCAATTCAGTAATGGCACTTTATATAGAGCAGGTGATGCAGCCCCCTGGGGAAGTGCCACAGGTACACAACTGTTATTGCGTAATCCTACTACTCTTGTGAGTAGTGGAGGAAATGGTGGGGCAATTAACCTGGAAGCAACTCAAGGTGATATTAATGTAGGAAATATCCGCAGTTTGAGCGAGAGTGGTAATGGAGGAAGAGTTGACTTGAAGGCGAACAACAATATTATTACAGGGTTGATTCATTCTAGTTCATCTCAAGGAATTGGGGGTGATATTAACCTTAATGCTGTTTCTGGCAATATTGATACATTTTCATTGGATACTTCATCTATTGATAGTGATGGAGGAAATATTCAGATCGAGGCAGCAGCAGATATTACTACAGCAGATATTATTACTGATTCTGGTGAATTTTTGGTGAGTGAGTTTTTGGGAACTATAGATGAAACCAAAGGTGATAGTAGCAATGCTGGTAAGATTAGCATAGAAAGTACAGCAGGTTCAATTGATACGACAGCAGGTACAATTTCTGCTCTTTCAGTTTCAGGGGATGGGGGACATATCACTCTCACTGCCGAAGGTGATATTAAAACAGAAGAGATTGTTTCCTATTCTGTATCTTTAGAGAGCAATTCGGGAAATGGAGGAGATATTACCCTTAATGCTGGAAGTGAGATTAACACTGCATCACTTAATTCTTCTTCTTTTGCAGAAGAAGGTAATTCAGGGGATGGGGGTAATATTATCCTTAATGCTGGTAGTAATATCTCCTCCGAAGGCATCAATTCTAGTTCATCTGCTACCATAGGTCCTTCATTTATTAGAGGTATTTCTGTTCTCGATAGTGAAGGAAATTCAGGGGATGGGGGTAATATTACCCTTAATGCTGGTAGTAATATATTCTCAGAAGAGATTATTTCTCGTTCTTATGCCAATTATGGTAATTCAGGAAATGGGGGTGATATTACCCTTAATGCTGGTAGTGATATCTTCAATAACAAAGGGGTTGTTTCTCATTCCAATGCCCTTGAAGGCAACTCAGGGAATGGGGGCAATATTACCATGACTGCCGGTAGTAATATCACAACAAAATTTTCTTCCTTTGAAATTGTAGGCGCTGGGAGCACAAGCATAGTAAATGAAGATGGAAGTATAATAATGATACCAGGTCCTCTTGCTTTTTCAGTAGAAGGGATTAGTTCCTATTCTAATGCTAACAACGGGAACTCAGGAAATGGAGGTAATATCACCTTGAGTGCTGGAGGTAATATTAATACTGCATCACTTAGTTCCTCACAGCAAGGCAATTCAGGAAATGGGGGTGCCATTTCTATTGAAGCGGGAGGCGATATAACTACAGAATCATTTGATTCTTCTTCCTTTTCGTTTTATAGCGACTCAGGAAATGGGGGTGCCATTTCTATTGAAGCGGGAGGCGATATAACTACAGAATCATTTAATTCTTTTTCCTTGTCGTTTGATAGCGACTCAGGAAATGGGGGAGCCATTTCTCTAAATGCACATACAATAAAATTCAATCCACCACAAGATGAAGATACAGACAAACTAGAAATCATAACATTCTCAGCCGGAACAAACGACTCTGGAAATGGTGGAGACGTTAACATTACTGCCAACAACCTCAGCAACGCAGAAATACTAACACTATCTTCCTACTCCAAATCAGGGGATGTAATAATTGAAAGTCAACCACAGGGAAACCTTCAACTAAGTGACTCGTCTATCATTACCAGTAAACAAGTAACTATAATGCTTGATGATGTCACAACAATAACAATAGACGTAGGCGACACACAAGGCCAATCAGGAGATGTCAACATTTTTAGCTCAGGCAACCTTAGCCTCAACGACATCACCATCGAAAGTGACACCAAAGGAGACCAACCCGCCGGAGATGTCAATATCAATAGCCAAAAAACCATCACACTCGACAACACTGACATCCTTAGTATCACCAGCGCTGAAGGAGACGCAGGCAATATCACCCTCGAAACTCCCCAAGATATCCAACTCACAAACAACAGCCAACTCCGAGCAAATACAGAAGGTACAGGTAATGCAGGCCGTATCGACATCGAAGCAAACAAACTCAACCTAGAGCAAGGCACTAGCTTAATCACAGAAACTTATGCAGCAGGCGCACCAGGAGATATCACCATCGAAGCCAACACTGTAGATATCGGCCAAGATGCCCAAATAAGTGCCACAGTAGTATTAGGCGCACCCAGCACCGGAGACGGAGGCAATATCACCATCAATACCAACGAACTCAATATTACAGGCAAACTCGGAATATTCGCCGAAACCGAAGCATCAGCAAACGCTGGCACCCTAATCCTTAGTCCCTACAAAGACAACCCAGACCTCAACATCAATTTCAGCAATGATGGCTTCATCTCTGCCTCTACCTCCTCCACAGGCAATGGAGGCAACATCAACATATTTGCCCCAGAAAGCATAGATATTTCAGGAGAAGGCTTCATCGCTGTAGAAACTTCAGACGAAGGAAACGCTGGCACCATCAACATTGAGACCCAAAACCTCACCCTCTCAGATGGAGTAGCAATATCAGCCTCCACCACAGACAAAGGAAACGCCGGAGCTATTAATATCGACACTCAAGACTTCACTTTAGAAACAGGAACAAGTCTCACCACCGAAACCGAAAGTGCCGGAAAAGCTGGAGACATTACCATTAACTCTGAAAGACTCACCATAGGAAAAGACGCAGAAATAAGTGCTACTGCCAAGGAAGGAGCTACTAACACCGAAGCAGGAGGTAACATCACCATCAACGCTAACGACGTCTTGATATCAGGTCTTCTGGGAATATTTGCCGAAACAGCAGGAGACTCACCCGCAGGTACACTCCAATTTACCCCCTATGAAAACAACCCAAACCTTAACATTAACTTTACAGAAGAAGGCTTCATCTCCGCCCGCACCACATCAAAAGGAGATGGAGGCAACATCAACATATTCGCCCCAGAAAATATAAATATTTCAGGAGAAGGCAGAATAACAGTAGAAACCGAAGGCTCAGGTAACGCAGGCATCATCAACATTGAGACAGAAAACCTCACCATAGGCGAAAACACAACAATATCAGCAGCCACATCCAACAGCGGAGACGGAGGCAGCATCAATATTACTCCCACACAAACATTCCAACTAGAAGGTCAAATAATCACAGAAACAACAGGTACAGGAGAAGGAGGCAACATCACCATCAACACAGGAGAAATGATAGCTCCAAATAGCACCATCTCAGCCAAAAGCACCGACACCGGAAACGCAGGCACAATAGAAATAACAGCCCAAGAAAACATAACCACAGGCATCATCACCTCCGAAGCCAACAACACAACCGAAACCGCAGACGGAGGCAACATCACCATTACCAGCGAACAAGGAGAAATTAACGCTACTCAACCAATTCAATCATTTTCAGAACAAGGAAACGCCGGAAACGTCAGCCTCACAGCCCAAAACGACATAACAACCAACACCATAAGTTCCCACGGACAACAACAAGGCGGTCAAATAATCATCACATCAGAAACCGGAAACATAGACACAAGCAACAGCCAATTCCTAGCCAACTATTCAGGAGAAGGCGACGCGGGCAACGTCACCATAGAAGCACCCCAAGGCAATATTACTACCAGCGACATTTATTCATTCGCCGACGCAGACGGAGGTGAAATAACCATCACTTCGGGAGGCGACATCAACATTACCGATAACAGCAACATAATATCAGCATCCGAACCACCAACCAACAACAACACAGATAACCCAGGAAAAGGAGGAGACATAACATTAGAAGCAGGAAACAACATCAACACCACAACAGCCAGAATATATTCCGGTGCAGACGTTGGCGACACAGGAAAAATAGATATTATTGCCGATAGCGCAATAGAAACAGGTCAAATAGACCTAGCATCTGGGTTTGTCAGAGACAGAGTAACAGTTAACGAAAACTTCACCCTTATCCCCCTACCCCAAGGAGAAGCAACCCAAGGAGTCGCCGGAAACATCACCCTCAACAGCAACAACAGCACCATAGACACCACCGCAGGCACAATAAACTCCCGTTCCCCCGACGGTTCCGGCAACATCACCATCAACGCCAGAGAAAACATAACCACAGGCAAACTAGAAGCAAGCGCCCTCAACCCCAACCAACCCACCACAGGCGGAGATGTCAGTATCACCAGTACTCAAGCCCAAATTAACGCCACCCAAGCAATAGAAACATTCTCAGAAAGAGGCACAGCAGGAAATGTCAACATCAAAGCAGAAGGTTCAGTTAATATCGAAAACATTCTCTCCCAAGGAACACAACGAGGAGGAGATATTAGCATAGACAGTCGCAGTCAAAACAGTATTAACGCCCAAGGAGAATTAAACACATATTCCACAGAAGGAATAGCAGGAGATGTCAACCTCACCTCTCCAGGTAGCATAACTATTAATGGCATTCGCTCCGAAGGAATGGAACAGGGAGGCACTGTTACAGTAGAAAGTGAAATAGGTAATATTGATTCTACGGGTGGGGATATTGACTCTTTTTCAGACCAAGGAATAGGAGGAAATGTTACGCTCAATGCTCCTGAAAGCGTTAATTTATCAAATGTTTCATCTTTTGGAGCAACAGAAAGTGGAGACCTCAGAATTCAAAGTCGCACAGCAGCAGTGAATACAGGTAATGTTACCACAGAAGCACCAGCAGGAAGTAGTGGCAGTATTATTATCAACGGAGAGGAAGTCGGTACAGGGGACTTAAGTTCTATTGGTACAACAAGTGCTGGTGAAATTAATGTCGAAGCGACGGATGGTTCGATTAATACTTATGATATAGAAATTAGTTCTGATGGTACGGTAGGAGATTTAATAATTAGAGCATCGGAAGATGTTACTACGGGAGATATTAATCAAAATGCGGGAGAGGGAGATGCAAATATTAATATTGAGTCTGAAGAAGACCAAAATATAGGAGATATTAATCAAATAGCAGAGAATGATACTAATAATATCCAAATTGCAGATGGCGACTTGACTACAGGAGATGTTACTCAAATTGCGGGGAATGATACTAACAATATTCAAATAGCAGATGGTAATCAAAATATTGGTAATGTTACTCAAACTGCGGGAAATGATACTAATAATATTCAACTAGCAGGTGGTAATCAAAATATTGGTAATGTTACTCAAACTGCGGGGAATGATGCTAACAATATTCAAATAGCAGAAGGCAATCAAAATATTGGTAATGTTACTCAAATTGCTGGAGATGATACTAATAATATTCCGATTCAAGAAATCAATCAAAATACAGATAATACGTCAGTAATTCCTGATAACAATAACTCAATTATTAATCTATCCTTTAATCAAGAAAATACTCAGACAAATAATAATACTAATCTGCTCAATAATTCCCAAAATAATACAACCACAAATTCTGTAGAAACCAGCACCTCCATTCTCTCCTCAACTATTACCCCTAGCAACAATGACCAAACAACCAATACTGCCACTGCTAAAGAACAGACAGAAGAATCTATCAATAATACCACCGATACACAACAAATCTTAGAAGTAATTGACACTGTGAATACCAATCCTCTCACAGTTGCTACAGGCTCATACCAAGTATTAACAATGTTAGAACAAAACCGCATCAACGAATATTCAGATTACTTTGGAGAAGATTTTAACGAAAAATTAGTCAATATAGAAAACGTCCGAGATATCTTAACTGATATGGCTTCTCAAACCGGAAAAGAATCAGCCGTTGTTTATATCAATGCTTATAAAGACCAAATCCAAGTTGTATTATTTACTAAAGACGGTCAACCAATTATCAAAACAATCTCCACAGCAAATCGCGACAAATTGAAACTAACTACTATCAAATTAATAGCAGAAATTGCCAATCCCGAAAAACGCCAAACCACAAGTTATTTAGCAGCATCT
>JBARXI010000768.1:0-30799 GCA_049647275.1 Microcoleaceae cyanobacterium | reverse complement strand
CCAGATGAGCTGTTGCCTCTCTTGGTCAGCGTTCCCTCTCTTGGTCAGCTACCAGGTGCGTCTGTCGCCGACGCGGGGTCTGACCGCAAGCGAGCTGGCGTCGTCGCGGGGTCTGACCGCTGTTGCCTGTTGCCTACTCCTGAAAAAAATCTATATCTTTTTCACCAGAGGTCTAATATGAGAAAATATGAGAACCGCTATATCTTAAATATTTGCCCTGAATACTCTAAAGTAAAAATAAGGTAGTAAATAACAGCATTATTGAAAGATGCTTTCTGGCAAACAAACACAACCAATGAGTTCTAACCCTAGAGATTGGTCATGGCCTCTATGGCCGATTTTACCTCTGTACCCCTACGGACGACGGCGAACATTACGCAAAGAAATCGTAAAAGATACAGTCTGGACTTTTGACCAGATACAAGGCATATTTTATGTCACTGTGCCGATTCGGATGACAGTTGTCAGACTCATAGGTGGAGGATTATTCGTTTACGCTCCAATCGCACCAACACGAGAATGTCTGCGCCTTGTCAACGACTTGGTAGAAAAGTATGGGGAGATTCGCTATATTATCCTACCGACCATTTCTGGGTTAGAACATAAAGTATATGTAGGACCTTTTGCTAGAAAATTCCCCACTGCAGAAGTTTTCGTAACGCCGAAGCAATGGAGTTTTCCCATAAATTTACCTCTGAGTTGGTTAGGTTTGCCGAGAAAACGCACTCATATCTTACCTGCCCATAGTGGGGATGCACCTTTCGCTACAGAATTTGATTATGCAATTTTAGGACCCTTGGATATAGGTTTGAGACCATTTGCAGAAACTGTATTTTGGCATAGCCCCTCGCAAACCTTATTGGTGACAGACTCGGTTTTGTCTGTACCTGCGGAGCCTCCAGAAATTTTGCACTTAGACCCCTATCCCTTACTCTTCCATGCGAAAAATGATGCCTTTGATTTGGTGGTAGATACTCCCGCAAGTCGCCGTTTGGGGTGGCAAAGGATTTGTTTGTTTGCCTTATATTTTCAGGTTGACGCTTTAGATGTGATTTCCTTATGGGAAATATTTAGGAATTTTTTAAAAGTGCCCGATCGCTCCAAACGGGCATATTTTGGTTTATTGCCTTGGCGATGGAAGTCTGACTGGCAGCGATCGTTTGCCGAGTTACAGCAGGAAGGGCGGTTATTGGTAGCCCCTATTCTGCAAACTTTGATTTTAAGTCGTCATCCGCAAGATGTAATGGAATGGGTGGAGAAGGTGGCAAGTTGGAATTTTCGGCAGATTATTCCTTGTCATTTTGATGCTCCGATTGAGGCGAGTGGGGATGAGTTTCGTCAGGCTTTTAGTTTTTTAGAAAAGCAGGCAGGTGATGGATATTTGCCAGAAAATGATTTACGGTTTCTCAAGGAATTAGAGCAAAAGTTGATAAAAGGAGGAATTTTACACTGACATTCTCCGAAGCTAACCGCGCACTAAGGTGTTTGACATTCCTCTGTTGCCGAAAAGGAGTGCCCAAACAATCGAGATTTATTGTCCTAACCAAAGAAGTTACTGCTATATACAAAAACTATTCCTAGGTTGGCCAGGGATGTTAATTTATGATTTTATGGGCTTTTCAGGATTTCTATTTTTACCGTAGATTTCCTTAGAGGCTTTTAGCGATCGCCTTTCTCTTTCTAGTCTAAAGCGATCGCTACTTTTGTTGACAAGATAACTATTTTTACACTTTAATTTTTCCGGTCAAAAACTTCAGAAATTAACTGCAAAATTTTACCATCTCGAGCGTATTTGACTGTCATCCGTTTATACTTATTATCTATCACCATCTTACCTACTACCAATTCAAATTCTTCTCCTTCTTTCACTTTTTCAGGAATATTCATGATTATTCGATCAGGAAGAAAAAATGTTTTATTTTTACCGTGATTTAGGTTTAACTGAAGTTCTGTCAATTCTGACTCTTGGGAAATGTTTAAATCTGGTTTCATAAACTGTTTTTCCCCTACCCAATTTCCAGAGATATTTTGTAGTTCTGCTGCTGGTGGTCGATCGGGATAACTATTAAGATGTTCGCGAATTTGTGTAATTCTTGCTAAATCACCAGTCTCTCCATAAATAGGCACAACACTAGTCCGCCAATTTTGATATTGGAAAAATAATTCACAACCGAAACGATTCCCTGGTTTGAACTCTTGAGACATCCAAGCATTCGCTCCTTGACCAAAAGACAATGCCCTCATTGATTCTAATGCTGGATGAATCATTCCATCTGGTTGACTAGCAATTTCTTTCTCAATTTGCCATTGTTTTTCTTCCGTAGTACCGTCAGAATATGTATAATTATTTTGGTGAGAAATTACAGTTTTATCTTCATGAGCCGAGAATTTTCTAATTCCTTGATAGGATTTTATTACTTTTAATTCTGTAGAATATGTAGTCCAAATACCATACCAAGCTGTTGCTTCTGAAGTATGATATCCGAATAAATTAATCCAATTTTGCTCTTGTAGATTCATGGTTAATTAATTTGTTTTGGTTGACTAAGTAAATAGGCTAATTTATCGTTATCGTTATTATAATCAGGCAGGAGCCCGGAGGTAAGAGGCCGAAGGGAGAAAATCACTATTCAAAAGGGGGAAAGAGAGCGGGATCTGTTTGCGCAGCATGACCTAGGAAAGGAAAGAAGTAAACTAGCAAGGTAATATCATGTCCGGTTGAATACTTATAAATAAGCACAGAGGAGTCAGGAGTCAGGTAGGGGAGCCGTCGGATTGGCGAGGTACATGAGTCAGAAGGGAAGACAAAAGAAGAAGAATAAGAGAAAAAAGAAGAAAAAAGAAGAAAAAAGAAGAAGAAGAGGAGGAAGAGGAGGAAGAGGAGGAAGAGGAGGAAGAGGAGAAAGTTTTTTATCACTAATTATCCGGACATGATATAAAAAGGAATTATCGCGCTATGATCCGGACTTGATATTACTTAACGAACATAATATTGGGGGTGATTAACTGTGGAATGAAAATTGTATAAAATTGTGGCTATTTGTAGAAAAGTGTTTGAAGATTAAACAGGTAACAAAAAAGGTAAAAAATAGCTGGTGAATGTGACTCGTTGACAGACATATTATTAACCGAACAAATCAGTATTGGGCCTGGTGTGACTCCTTAGCTTTTAAGTCAAAAAACTTGTACAACTTGGCTAATTATGATTGTCGTCAGTATTTTTTCTGTACGGGTTATAGTCTGGATTTAACTAAACTTTAGGACGCGATCAAAGATAGCGATGGATGAGGAAGTATTACCGACTAAAGTATCAAAACAAATAATAAAATACTTGATTGTAACTTGGCATGGTTATTTTCAGGCGATCGGAGAATGGTCATTTCAGTTAACAGTTAGCCTCTTACAGAGGAACTGCGTTATCAGTTATCAGCGATCGGTACCTCCACCTTAAGCTGGAGGCAAGAAAATGGATGATTTTCTTTTTTATCCCCTTGTAAGAATAAAGTAGCAGGTAAAAAAGCGGATGCGACCCCGCGCCGCCGACAGGCGCAAGGGAACGCGCACCAAGCAGGATATCCAAAATTTCCAAAACACTCTCGTTCAATTGAATATAAAACGAGCGGTTGGAAACTGTCCCAAAACAGGAAAAAGATAACTTTCACTGATAAAAATAAGATCGGACAGGTCAAGCTCAAAGGAACTCGTGATTTAAATTGGTACGATACCAAGCAAATTAAAAGAGTTCGTTTAGTTAGACGTGAGTCACGGCTATTATTGTCAGTTTTTAGTTGATGTAGACAACAGAGAAAGAATCGAACCCTCTTATTCAGAGACCGGCTTAGACGTTGGTTTGAATCATTTTTATACCGATGACAAACGGAAACGAATAGAGAATCCTCGCTTCTATCGACAAGGAGAAAAAGCTCTCAATTGATTGAATAAAAATAAATCTAAAAAGTATAAAAAAAGTGCAAAGCCACAGTCTAAAAACTATCATAAAGCTAGAAAGAAATATGCCTTAAAGCATCTTAAGATAAGTAGGCAGCGTAAAGATCATGCCGTCAAGCTGGCACGATGCGTAATCACATCTAACGATGTAGTCGCCTACGAAGACTTGAGGATTGCAAATATGGTGAAAAATCATAATTTAGCAAAGTCGATAACTGATGCGGGGTGGTATCAATTTAGAGTTTGGCTAGAGTATTTTGGTTATAAGTTTGGCAAGATAACTATCGCTGTACCACCTCAGTACACCTCGATTAATTGTTCCGAGTGCGGAGCAAAAGTCAAAAAAGCTCTAAGTACCAGAACTCATAAATGTAAATGTGGCTGTACTCTAGACAGAGACGAAAATGCAGCCCAAAATATCCTTTCGCTCTTGACTAAATACTGTAGGGCATACAGGATTCAAAGCTATAGCCTGACGGCATGGCTGGCGCTAAGGGGAGAAGAAACCTCTATTTGAGCTAGCCAAAGTCTGTTTAAGTAAGTTTTTTCCGCGAACCAAGAATCCCCGCTCGTTCACGACGGGGAGTGTCAACCAATTAATAATTGTGGTATGATGTACTTTCTTGACTCTTTCAATACCTCGCTCATCCCATACCATTTACAGACATTTTTAGACATTCAAGTTTAATAAGAGTGAGAGTAACCTCTACCAAGTTCATAACATTCTATGAATTGTCGGCCACAATGGACACAAATATAATTTTGTTTTCCTTTTTTATGACCATTTTTATTGATCTGATCTGATTTGCATTCAGGACATTGCATAATTTTTAATTCTAATAAGTTGACTTTTTTGGCGTTGGCGGAGCCTAGCGGCAGCTATATCGCTCTTTTTCATAATCATACCCACGCTTCAGCAACGTTAAAATCTCTACCCCCACCTCAGTGACAGCCACAGTATGCTCAAACTGAGCCGAAAGTTTTTTGTCTGCAGTAACCACAGTCCAATGGTCAGGCAAAACCTTAATATTCTGAGTTCCTTCATTCAGCATCGGTTCAACAGTAAAAACCATACCAGGCCGCAACTTTAAACCCCGACCTCGTTTGCCATAATGAGGAATTTGTGGCTCTGTATGAAACTGCCTACCAACTCCATGACCAACCATTTCTCGCACCACAGAAAATCCATTAGCCTCCGCATACTCCTGAATTGCCCACCCAATATCTCCCACTCTTGCCCCTGGCTTAACTTCAGCAATGCCACGCATCATGCACTCTTTAGTCACTTCTACCAGTTTTCGCGCTGTAGTTGATGGGTTGCCCACTAAAAATGTTCTGGAAGTATCGCCGTGGTAACCATCCAGAATCGGGGTAACATCAATATTGACAATATCGCCATCCTTGAGAATGTCTTTGGAGCTGGGAATGCCATGACAAACAACCTCATTAACGCTGGTGCAGATGGAACGAGTAAATGGAGGATGACCGGGAGGCGCGTAACCAAGTTGGGCGCTGATGGCACCGTTTGCCTGGGTCCAACTTTCGGCTTGATCATTTAATTCCTGAGTGCTGACTCCTGGTTGTACCATTGGCTCCAGATGGTCGAGTAAATTGGCTGCAAGTTTCCCCACTAGGCGCATTTTTTTTAATTCTCTAGTGGAGAGCAAAACAATTCCAGATGTTTTTGGAGCTTCACGGAATGTTTGGGTAATGATGGGTAAGTTTTGACGATTCATGGCCAAATGTTTAGTTATAGCTGCTGTTACAGCATAGCATAGCTTATTGCAGCTCGGCATAGCACAACACGAGTCAGTCAATTATTTGTATGCTGAATATATAGCAATTATCAAAAAGCGTGAGGTACAAAATTTTAGGTTTTAGGCAACAGCTGCGGAAGGCAATAGCGGTGCGACCCTGCGTCGGCGACAGACGCAAGCGGTCGGAACCAGGCGTTTTGCTGGCGCATAACTTCGCCCTTCGGCGATCGCCGACATTAAAAGCGGAGCGGCTCTGCATTCAGAGGGTTTCCTGTCCCTCCGGTCCCGAAGGGAACGCCATGGGAACGCCGACGAAGAGAGGGAATGCGCACTCCTGTGAGGGAATAGGAATAAAAAACCTCACAAAGGGTGAGAAACGCTATATGTAAACCAAGTATTAAAAATAGGTGGTAAAAATGGGCGGGAAAACAGATTTAGACAGAGTTGTAGCTTATATTCCTCCGGAGTGGAAGAAAGAACTAGAGGAATGGGCGAAAGAGGATGAACGTTCCGTGTCTTGGTTGGTGGGCAAGTTAATCGAGGGAGGTTTACAAGAACATAGAAACCAGCAACATTCTACAAAAGTGGTAAATATGCGTTGAAAATATTTTTTGAAAAAAGAAGATGAGAACCCCATAAAAAATTTACTTGTTCTCAAGTAATATCCAGGTAGATAGGGTAGAAAGGAGTTAACTTTCCGTTTGACTTTACACAATGTCAAAGCAAAGCCAGGTAATATTGGGTTGTATAAACCTCAAGCCAACCCACATAAAAATAAATTTTTATTATGGGTATTCAAGTCTGGTAGCGAGCATCTTGCTCGCTTTTTTTTAATACAATAGATGTCTCCAAAAATACTGATTTTGGAACAGTGTGATAAAGGTTTCAGAACTTTTTCTGTAGATGTCTAATTATAAATATAATTATAAAATTGAGATGCATCATTATTTTTTCCCGATAATGATTGGGAAAACCGAGTTAAAAATCCCGATCTTACCTTCCTTCTCCGGTCACATCAAATGCACTCTTCTTTTTTCTGAATCATCATCGGTAAATCCGAATGAAAAATTCCTGTCTTGCCTGCCTTTTTTCTTAGCAATAATTATCTAAACATCCGAGTTAAAAATCTTTGTATTGGCTTCCTTATCTCATAACAAATGTGGCATCTCAAAAAATATAGTTGGCATTTTATCCTATCCCTATTTACTTTTATCATTCTTGGTACATTTATTGCCAGAGGATATACATTTCCAGTGGGAAATCATTACACCCACGTTCCTCAAATTAAATCAATGTTGAATCCTGAACTCTATACCAATGATTACTACGTTCAGGAAATGTTGAAATTTACCCCCAGATATTACTATCAATATTTAGTTTATTTTCTGAGCAAAGTTACTGGCAGTATCTCACTCACATATTGTATTTATTATCTGATTTCATTTACCAGCTTTATCTTTGGCTTATCCGCAATTAGTAAAATTTTTACTCCATCGAAATTATCAGCAGCAGTTTTAACTTTTTTGAGTTTAACAGCCTACACTTTAGTTGGATATTTAGAACTTTTTCCCAATACTCCCATACCTGCCACATTTGCCATGAGTTTAACAATTTGGGGAATTTATTTCTGTTTTCGGCAAAGATGGATAATTGGTTATTTATTTTTCGGCATCGCTTCAATTTTACAATTTTTACTTGGCATTTTGCCGGGAATTATGATCATACCTATTATGTTCATTGAGACAATAAAAAATCGGAAGCTTAAACAAATCATTTGGCCCTTAATTATTTTATTTGGGTTAGCAAGTTTAGTTTATCTGCCAATGTTATTAACTGGTACAACTAGCACCGATAAATTGACTAATGAAGAATTTGTGTTTATCTACGGTTGGGTGAGAAATCCTCATCATATTATTCCTGCTTATTGGAATTGGAAAATTAGGCTGGATTTTGTCTGCTTTATTATGGGTGGATGTTTGTGTATTCACAAAGTTGATATTTCTAAATCAGAAGATTTTTTGCAGAAGTCGGAAACAGGGAAAATATTCTCCCTGAGCACTTCTGGGAAAGGGGGGAAAGCAGGCAAGATAAAAGAGATAAAGGGAATAAAAAAAGATTTAATTTTTACAAAGACAACAGGTCTAGAGAAATGGAAATTTTATCTGATTATTGCAGAGTCAATTTTTGCTTTGTTTTTGGGTTATATTTTTGTCGAAGTTTATCCACTAGCTTTATTTGCTAAGTTACAGTTAGCGCGAACTGTTCCTTTTGCTCAATTGATGATATTTATTGCTGTGGGTATTTTGGTCAGTCAGTTATATCAACAGGGTAATTTAGGGTTTGGTTTACTATTGATAATATCTCTAATCCTGCCTGTGCCGTATCAAGGAATTTGCTTTTTTATCTTATTGTTGGGATTGTTTTTTTTGGAGAAATGGAGTTACAAATTAGTAATCTGGTTAATAGTTTTAGCTGGATTAATCTTTTACTTATGGCAGCCACCGATAGATTCAAAATTTAATCATTTATTGGGAAAATTGGGTTTATTTTTGGTGTTAATATTTCCTTTTATTTTGGATGAGATTGATTTAGCGGTCGCTCGGAAATATTTAATTACTTATAGTTTGGCTGGAGTCACAACTTTAGTATTTATTTTGGGATTATTTGAGGCATTGCCAGGAAAATTTTTAGAGGTATTTCAACAACAGGTAAAATTTAACAGAGTGCCCCAAGATGAAGTGACAAAATTAGCATTAAGATTTAGACAAATTAGCGATAAAAACGACATAATTTTAATCCCTCCATTTGTGTCAAATTTTCAGTTTTTTTCTGAGAGGGCAGTGATTGTTGACTTTAAACATTTTCCTCAAACGGATAGCGGAATTAGAGAATGGAAAAATCGAATGGAAGACGTTTTTGGCGTGCCTTTGAATGATAAATTAGCGGTAGGAGCGATGGAAATTTTGTTTCCGCAACAAACGGGAAAAGAATTAGTTAATTTGGCGAAAAAATATGGAGCTAAATATATTTTGACCAGGGTTGAATGGCATGGATATATTGAGGTAAATATTGTAGCTATAGAGGGTAAATGGGTAATTTTTCAAATAAATTATCAGCAGTAAGTATGAGTTTAGTAAATAATTTATGAGTTTTAATCCAGATAATTGCTTCAATATATAGCACTCAGGAATGATTCATGAGAGAGAACTATATATTGATAGTTTTGGGAATCAGAAGATGTATTGATTGATTGTCTATTTAGCTTCTCACATCTGATTCCTGATTGCTATATGTTCAGTATATTTAGGGCGAGCAAAGAGCGCGAAAATTATCATTACTCCAGATACCTTATACCAATTCTCTCTGAAGTTGCATCTATATTTAATTAATCTCTCCCTAATACCAAATATCAGGCATTTTTGCTACTCCTTCTTGAGGGCAGGAAGCAGGAAGCAGGAAGCAGGGAGCAAGGACATAAGAAATAAAATACCTTTACTTTATCCCTAGAATTGCTAAAAAAATTACTGAAGCTTACTTATTACTTAATAACTGAAGTGTTGAATAAGTATGGCATTATTTTTAGGGATTGGTACAACCCCTTTTTTAGAGAGGGAATTATACCAGGGTCATTTAATTCTAGATTTTGGCAATGAATTTATTGATTTTCAGACAGCGAAAGATAAATTTATTAAAGCTTGAAATAACGTGGTTTCGTCAATACATAAAATAGCACAGTTTAGAATGAAACAGCCCTGGAGTTATACCAAGCGTGAAAAAATAATGCTACAAAAAAAAGGCTAAAAATTATGCCTAAAAAGAACTTATCCAATCCTATAAGCTACCTCTTTTGATTGTTTTTCCTTTTTTTATGATTTGTTTATTACTTCTTCCTTCTTCCCTCTTATTTCTTCCTTGTTGATACTATTTGTAACAAATACTTATCACGCTTGGTATTAGTTGTACTATAGCAACCCCAAATTATTTGTAAAAAATCTAAGGATATATAAAAACGCTGAAACTTTTACCCCTATTCCCTAAATTCAAAGATATTTTTACCCGCAACTGAAATAGGATTGTTATATTAGGGAGAAACAGTATGAAAATTTGCCCATCTTAATAGTCGCTGTCTACTATAATCACCTTTTTTGAAGTTGGTATTATTACTGGGAATCAAGATAATTTTCCCTAACCAAACCCAACCCAACATTAGCTATAATCAAATCACAGAATAAATTGTTAATTGAGATGAAATATATATGTCAAATCTCACAGTCAAAGACTTAGAAATATTGCAAAGTAATCTTAATCAAGCAGGTTTAGATTATCAATTAGAATTAGACGAAGGAAAAATATTAGTTATGGGTCCATCAGATATTATTTCCAGTGAAATAGGCGTTCGCTTGATAGCTTCTCTTTCTAACTGGGTTTATCCACGTCGTCTCGGACGTTTGTTTGATTCTAGTGCTGGTTTTATTATTTCAGATATAACTTAAAAGTGCCTGATGTTTCATTTGTTCGTGCTCAACGTCTGAAAAAAAGCGTTCGTTATTTTTGGAAAATAGTGCCTGATTTAGTAGTATAAATTAAATCTCAAAGCGATAGAATCAAACCTTTACAACAGAAAATTAAGAAATATTTAGAACTAGGAGCGCAAGTAGGAATATTGATAGACCCCGACGAAGAAATAGTAATAGTTTATCGTCCTACTGGTGAATGAACTGAGTTTAAAAATGTAGAGACATTGACTATTCCTGAACTTTTTGGTGAGTGGGAATTACCTATTCTTGAACTTTGGCCGCCTGTATTTGATGAAGAAGAATGAATTGTTTCACAAATTTTTCATAGAATTATATATTAGTGTATTGCGGGTTAATCAGGGAGCGGGTCAACAGACTATTCTCTAATCTGCAAAAACTATAACGTTACAGATATATAGTCTTGATAAGTAGGTAGGCGTTAAAATTTATCGTGCTTAGAAAGGCAGTAGGCAGAGAGTAGAATGCAGTAAAGAAAGAAGTTTCTGAGCTACTTAATTTTTTGTTATATACTTTTTTTTTGTGCCTACCTAATTAACTCAAAAATTCGTAAGTCTTGTTAATCTAGTAGAACTGAATCCCAATATCTGTTTTTTGTTAAATTTATTCAAATAAATCAGACGTATTTAAAAAATCCAACAAAACAATAGATTTAATGAATCGACTAAAAAATATCTATAGAAAATCATTAAAAACTTGGCTTTTGCCAATAATTTGGCCGTTAATTATCATCCTAATAATTGGTGGAATTTGGAAAATTCAAAATAACAATATCGACCATTTAGTTCATAAAATTGAAAGTCTACAAAGTGACATTGAAAAATTTACACAAACAGATGAACTACAATTAAAAGAAAAACTGAGCTTACAGAAAGATTTATTGCTTATAGAAAAAGATAAAATTAATGCTCAGAATGCTATCTATGGAACTTTAAGTCAGACCTTGGGTGGAATATTTTTCTTTATCACTGCCTATTTATCTTGGCGTAATTTTAAGCTAGCTGAACAGAAGCAAGTTACAGAAAGATTTAGTAAAGCAGTTGAACAATTAGGAAGTGATGTGCTAGCTATTCAATTAGGAGGAATTTATGCTTTAGAGCGAATTGCAATTGATTCTGAACAAGATCATTGGACAATTATGGAAGTGCTTACTTCTTTTATTCGGGGAACTTATCCTCCTAATAATGAAGGAGAAAATTCAAGTTCTATTTCAACTAGCATTCAGGCAGCTCTTACTGTTATTGGACGACGAAATTTTAGCCAAGATCCAAAGGATAAAAAACTTGACTTAAGTAATACAAATCTTTTTCAAGCTAATCTTAAGGGTACTTATCTTAGAGAAGCTAATTTAGAAAATGCCGATCTTAGAGAAACTTATCTTGGAGAAGCTAATTTGAGTCAAGCTAATTTAAACGGTGCTAAATTGAACAGTGCTAATACGAACACTAAACTTCCTGTCAGAAAAGTTGATTTTTCTAAGGCTTTTCTTGAAAAAGCTGATTTAACAAACGCTAAATTAACTGGAGCTAATTTAAATCAAGCCGATCTAAAAGATGCTTGTCTTAATTCAGCTAATCTTTACGAAGCTGATTTTACTGAAGCCAAACTTATGAATGCCGATTCTCTTTTCGATTTAAGTATAATTGAAACATCAAGCTTTCCGAGTTCTGATGTATCAGCTGGTTTATAATTAATTATCGCCTTCTCAAGTTCTTGATAGTTACTAGGTGGCTGTATAATTTTAGGACTAATTTGGTCAAGCTCTTCCTCTATTGACTTTTTGTGTTTTTCTTCTTTAGCTGTTTTAAAATATCTGATATAGTTTCCTTTATCTTGTTCAACTTTTAAAGACTCAACATCTTTTTCTTTTAGTTTGGGTACCATAGCTAAAACCTACAAAAATTAGCAAAAAAATACAACGAAAGTAGAATTAATCAAAGCCTTTTTGAGCGGAATCCTAACTCTCAAAACTATTTTAGTAAATGGTCAATGTTAGAATTATAATTTGTCTCTATGTAACATATCTATTAAGTAAATCTAGATAGATTATAATATTCTAACATCTGGAGCTTTGAATAAAGCAAACGATAACAAATAAATATATTTTTGAAAAACAATGAAATATTATGTAAAGACACTATAATAAAGCGAGCAAAAACTATAACGTTCGAGATATGTAGTGTATAAAACCCATGCGGGGATAATATATGTTTGGCCTTTAACTATCCAGGATATTGGGCAGCATATCCTATCGCTTGATAATTGCTCTAAAATCTCAAAACCCCAACGTTGGAGATGAATAAATAATCAATTAAGACTGTGGGTAGAGCGATCGCCTGATAATTTATCTAAAATCTCAAAACCCCAACGTTGGAGATTAATAAATATTCAATTAACAGTAAACCTATATTTGTTGGGTTTCCTGACTCAACCCAACCGACAATAGCTCAACATTTTCTGTGGGTGGAGCGATCGCCTGATAATTTATCTAAAATCTCAAAACCCCAACGTTGGAGATGAATAAATATTCAATTGATACTGTGGAGCGATCGCCTGATAATTTATCTAAAATCTCAAAACCCCAAGGTTGGAGAAACTCAACCCAACAACAACCTATATCTGTTAGGTGAGTCTCAAGAGTGTGAAGCGATCGCCTTATGATTTATCTAAAATCTAATAACTCTAATGTAAAAATCTAATAACCGCTCCCCCAATAATTTATCTAAAATCTCAAAACCCCAACGTTGGAGATGAATAAAAAGTCAATTAACTGAAACCTGTATTTGTTGGGTTTCCCTCCTCAACCCAACCTACAATAGCTCAACATTTTCCTGACTCTCTTCTACCACTTCACAAATCTGCTTATCTACATAATCATCATCAACATTTCGAGTTATTAATTCTGCCAAAATTCCTAAAGATATTAATTGTACGGATAGAATAATACACAAAATTCCAGATAAAAATAAAGGACGAGTACCTATAGGTCGAATTTCCATAAACCAAAGTAAAGTCAAATAACCTAAAGATGTCATTCCTACGCTCATGCCGTACAGTTTTCAGAAATTTTGAATTCTAAACTATGGGTGAATATTTTTTGGGTTTCCCTCCTCAACCCAAGCTACAAAAACTAAATATTTTCCTGACTCTCTTCTACCACTTCACAAATCTGCTTATCCACATAATCATCATCCACATTTCGAGTTATTAATTCTGCCAAAATTCCTAAAGATATTAATTGTACAGACAGAATAATACATAAAATTCCAAATAAAAATAAAGGGCGAGTACCTATAGGTCGAATTTCCATAAACCAAAGTATAGTCAAATAACCTAAAGATGTCATTCCTAAAGCACCGAATAATAATCCTAAACTTCCAAATAAATGACCTGGTTTATGTAAATAATGAGTAGTTGCTAAAACAGTTAATAAATCGAGAAACCCACGGGTATAACGTTCTAAACCATATTTAGATTTTCCCTGTTTTCGCCGATGATGCCGTACAGTTACTTCAGTAATTTTGAATCCCAAACTATGAGCCAATACTGGAATATATCGATGTAATTCTCCATAGACTTTTATGCAGTCTAATACTTCTTTTTTATAAGCTTTTAAGCCACAATTAAAATCGTGTAATTTTACTCCAGTTAAAAATGATGTAACTCCATTAAATAATTTCGATGGTAATGTTTTGGAAAAAGGGTCGTTACGATGTTTTCGCCATCCTGAAACTAAATCGTATCCTGACTCTAACTTTTCCAAAAATTTAGGTACTTCTGCCGGGTCATCTTGTAAATCTGCGTCTAGAGTAAAGATAATATTTCCTATAGCTTTTTTAAATCCAGCAGATAAGGCGGAAGATTTACCAAAGTTTCTTCTTAATCTAATTCCTTTTATTTTCTGGGGATGTTTTTTGATTAATTCATTAATTTCTATCCAAGACAAGTCGTTACTACCATCATCCACAAAAATTATTTCATAACTATTAATTTCAGCTAAATTCATTACATCCAAAATTCGCTCAAACAAGGGTTTGATTGTGGCTTCTTCGTTATAAACTGGAATGACAAAACTGAGGTATTTACTATTCAAGGTTAAATTATAATTCTCAAAACTATGTTGATTGGTTAGAGCTATCCAATTTTGACGATTTTTTAATTTAACATAAGTTGTTAAAGAATTTCCCAGTCAAAAAATATCTGATTGTACTGAACTTAGGGGAGTAAGGAGTAAGGCGAGTCCAAGAATTGGATAATTGATTTTTTGCGATTCCCTAATACCAAATATAGCAATTCCCAAAAAGCGTGAGGTACGCGCATTCGTTTGTTTTAGGGAGTAGGGAGTAGAGGAAGAGAAGTATATTAAAAAAGAGAAAAAAAGATTAAATATTTACAATGTCTGCGAGTGAGAAAAATTTAGACTTAAGGGCAAAAATTATAGATATAAGATGTAACTACCTTTTTTAATTTGGTATAAAACATCGTTGGTTGAGAATTGAATATATCCTTTCGAGGTGGATAATTCATATTCAGATCCGAATAATTCTGCTACATCAACACGAGAAAAATCTGACATTCCAAAACCTTTTACTATATTTTTTTGATTGAGAATAGTAAGACATTTCATTTCATTCCCAGAATAACAAAACGGATATATTTACGATTCAAGGTTTAATTCTAATTCTCCAAACTATGTTGATTAGTTAAAGCTATCCAATCTTGACGATTTTTAAATTTAACATAAGCTGTTAAAACATCTTCGCTAGAGAATTGAATATATCCTTTCCAACCGGATAATTCATATTCAGCTCCGAATAATTCTGCCACATCAGCACGAGGAAAACCCGACATTCCAAAACCTTTGACCACATTTTCTTGATTCAAAATAGCAATACATTTAATTTGAATACTCTTTTCACTTTTGACTTTTTGCTCTACGGACGTTCCATGGAACATCCCTACAAATACCCATCCATTTACTCTAGCTGTAGTAGAAGAAAATTTAGTCACACTATCAAAATATCCCTGCAAATTTTCTGGTAGTTTTGCCGTTAATAAATCTGAGTTAATTTTTTCACCCAAATTAGCACAAAAATTATCCTTTTTTATATCTCGATTGAAAGGTACTAAACCATCAGCTTTTAAAGCATCAACTAAACCTAAAAAAGCAGCAGGTCGGTTGCCTACTTTTTCTTTAATTAAAACCGGGTCAGAAATGCCAAGTTGTAAGGATAATCCTACTAAAGGTTGATAAGTTGCCCGATGAGCAATTTCTCTAAAAATTTCCGTACCTACTCGATACATTAATATAGTTAAAATCGTCAAAACTGCCACTAATGGCATAACAAAATACCACTGTTTTTTTAGAGTAGGTTGCTGTTGTTGGATCAATAAAAAAATCAGGATAATTAGACTTAACCAAAATAGAGAAGGTAGAGTAGCATAACGAGAAGCGATCGCTTGTTCGACTCCAAATCCAGAACGACTAACTGCTGCCATTAAAGCAGTGCCTAAAGTATAAGTTATTATTGATAACGAGGGTAGCCAGTCTTGAGGATAAGATGAAAATAACCAATAAGTAAAAAATATTCCTGTCAAAATTAATCCCAACCAACCTATTGTTGAAGCTACGGGAATATTATGAGTAAAAATTGCTCCTAGATAAACAGGAATATAAGCAACTATATTAATTAAATTTAGCTTAGACAAAGAGGGATGATGAGAGGGCGTTGTGTAAGTGAGGAAATAAATCCCTATTACTAAAATAGAAAAAATAATATAAGAGATAGTAAATCTTTTCGGCAACTTAAATAAAATAGCAACCGCACATAATATCGGCCAAATTCCCAAAGCTGTACTATAACTAATACATCCTAAAATTCCCCAACTGATACTGGCAATTACCCATTTATTTTCTTGAGATTCTACCAATTTATTTACACAAAAAATTGAGGCAATAACAAATAAATTAGCAATTACCCAATGTAAGCCACTATATCCGCGCATCCAATTATGAGCAGCAGCCGGAGTAAAGTTAAAAACAGAGATAAATAGAATTAATAATAAAAGTATTGTCCGATATTTTTTCAGAGTATTAGGTACTAATGCTATTAATAAAATTCCCTGAATACAAGCCAGGAAAAATGTAGCCAGACACAACCCAATATTGGAACCTTTAGTAATAACAATATTTAGAGCATAAATTATGGCAGGAATTAAGACAAAGTGTTCGTTTGCCCGAAACATCCAATCAAAAATATTAGTGGAAAAACCATCTATAGAATAGATATTTTGAATCATCCACCAATAGTCAAAATTTAGTAATTCCCCAGCTTTAGATATCATATACAACACAAATAAAGCAGGCAAGAAAATTGCGCTGGTGGCAATAACTATAAAAGTAAGTTCAGACTTTTTTTTAACTAACATAAATAAATGGGAAAGTAAGACACAGATTATGACATTAAATTATGACACGGATACACAGATTAATAAGCCGTTCAGCATTTAATTTTTAAAGGGGCATACTGTTTAACAAAAGCTTCAACCATCTCAAATTAAAATGTAGGACAACTTACTTATTCACCCGATCGCCGAATAATTAATAATTTCCGGTTTGAAGCCTCTCCTTTGATAGCTATCAGCGTTTCCTACGGAATGCTCGGCAAACAGGATTCAGCATTCAGCTAGATTCAAAACTTTTACCTGTAAGATGAATGAAGTTTTAGAGGTCTCCTAATCTTTGCTTCGACTGCTATAAAGATAAAAATTATTCATATTTCCTTTTAGTCAATCTTCTTCTTTTTCAAAAGAGGTGATTGTTAATGATTAATGGTTAACTGTTAATTGTCGAAATCTCCATTCTTAAACCTTCAACTCTAAAGTAAGTTTCAAATTACCTCAATCAGGGTATTTTATTTCTGTTGGAAAAATATATAACCGCCAGGAAATTTATCTATAGAAAAAGTATTGAAAGTATACTCTTCCGATTTAGATAACTTTTGTAAGTTAACTACCGTTGCTTAATAACTAATGGTTGATTAATGATTAATGGTTAACTGTTAATTGTCGAAATCTCCATTCTTAAACCTTCAACTCTAAAGTAAATTTAAAATTACCTCAATCAGGGTATTTTATTTCTGTTAGAAAAATATATAACCACCAGGAAATTTATCTATAGAAAAAGTACTGAGAGTATACTCATGCTCTTCCGATTTAGACAACTTTTGTAAGTTAACTACCGTTCGTTAATAACTTCAAGTTTTACACCTCTCCTTTTAAGGATAAAAATTATTCATATTTCCTTTGATTCAATCTTCTTCTTTTTCAAAAGAAGTAATTGTTAATTATTAACTGTTAACTGTTAATTGTTGAAATCAAAATCCCTAAACCTTCAACTCTAAAGCAACTTTAAAATTGCCTCAATTAAAGTCTCTGGTTGCTGCTGGAAAAACATATGACCGCCAGGAAATTCATGTAAAGCAAAAGTACCGAGAGTATGCTTTTCCCATTCAGACAACTGTTGTAAATTAACTGCTGTATCATTTATACCTTTGAAAGCAACAATAGGAAATTCAAAAGGTGCTTCAGGAGAATAAATATATTTTTCATTGAGGGTAAAGTCTGCTCGTAAAATAGGTAAAAATAATTCCATTAGGTCTCGGTTTTCTAAGACTGCTTCAGGGGTACCACCGTATTCACGCAAGGTCGAAATTAAAGTCTGGTTAGATGCTTGATAAAGTGGGTTCTCAATAGGAATTTGAGGAGCGCGACGACCCGAAACAAACATATATTTAGGAGTCGGTAATTTTTTTGCTCGTAATTTACGGGCAACTTCAAAACAAATTAACCCACCAAGACTATGACCGAAAAACACAAAGGGATATTCTGAGAAAAAGGGTCGCAAAGCTTGAATTAGAGAAGAAAGTAGGTCATCCCATTTAGTAATTAAGGCTTCTTTAATCCGAGTTTCTCTTCCTGGTAATTGTATGGCACAGACCTCAATATTAGATGGTAAATATTTTCCCCAGAGGCGAAACAAGGAAGCACCAGATGCGGAAGAGTGAAAACAAAAGATACGCAGGCGAGGATGAGAAGAAGGTTGAAAAATTTTTATCCAAGGAGAAGTTGTTGTAGTTTGATTCATAAACGAATTGAATAATTAATAATTAACAATTATCTCTCCTTAAAAGAAGAGGATTAACTATAGCAATAGACAGATAGGTTAGGACATAGACTTATAATAATATTTAGACAGGGAAATGTTTTTCCTACTGTTCCCTTTTCCCTTTTCCCTACTATCAAAGAATTTTTTTCTTTTTTCTCTTTGATGTGTAGAGGCTTTAAATTTTAATTATTGGCGTTGCACAGTGACGAATGATTTTAGATTTTTAATTGAATTGGATTTGGGATTTGAGAATTGCTATAATGATTAATATTAGGTTTTTTTCAGTCAAAGTCTAAACTAATTTTTGGCAATATCATTCCATAATGTGCAACCCATAATTATTCAGTAAAAATCGGATAAAAAAAAGCTGAATACTGATTACTCACATAGCAACAAACTGCTTCAACATTTGCCTCAAACCATCTCGCCAATAAGGAGAATGTTTTCCCAAAACTTGGGAAATTTTGCCACTATTTAACACAGAAAAAGCAGGCCGTTTTGCTGGAGTTGGATACTCAGCAGTAGTAATAGGAATTACTTCTTTAACTTGTAGAGGAAAACCCAATTGTTTTGCTTCCTCAAAAATAGCAACAGCAAAATCGTACCAACTAATTGCCCCACTATTTGTATAATGATAAGTCCCGTAAATTTCAGGATTGAGCTGAGGAATAATTTGAGCGATCGCCTCTGCTAAGTCTCCTGTCCAAGTTGGACAACCAACCTGGTCGTAAACAACTTTCAATTCTTCCCTATCTTTACCTACCCGCAACATGGTTTTGACAAAGTTACCTTTACCATAAACCCCATAAACCCAAGCTGTTCTAATAATAATATGATTAGCGCCCGTTTCCCGAATCGCCTTTTCTCCCACTAATTTAGATTTGCCATAAGTTCCGAGTGGCTTTGTTGGGTCAGTTTCTGTGTAGGGTGTACTTTGACTCCCATCAAAAACATAGTCGGTGGAAATGTGGATTAAGGTTGCTCCTAATTTTTTGGCTTCTGTTGCCATAATTCCTGGGGCAATACCATTTACTGCATTGGCTAATTCTGGTTCATTTTCAGATTTGTCAACTGCCGTATAAGCAGCAGCATTGACAATAATTTCTGGTTTAACTTGGCTAATTAGTTCGGAGATGGCATTAGGGTCTGCAAGGTCTAAGTTTTCTCGCCCCACTGCGGTTACTTCCCCAATATTTGTCAGCAGGGGTTGTAGTTGGTGGCCAAGTTGTCCGTTAATGCCTGTTAATAAGATTTTCATTTGTGATTTTTCAAAAGTGGTTCTATTGAATTTTTGTTTTTCGATTCGGTACTACATTTTGAAGGTGGTAGATAGTAGGTTTTAGGTTTTAGGTGGTTGTTGCAGATTTGTCCAGAGGACTATTTGGATTAATTGGGCTTAAAAACCCATCTTCTCCACAATATCAACAATTGGTTGGAGTTAATCAGAAGGTGTTCAGAAATTAATAATTAATAATGACCTCTTCTTCAAAGGGATAGAATTGACTAAACAGATTTTTTTTCTTTTTTCTACTTATTCCGAGAGTCATCTAACTCAAATTTTCGGTAGTAGTAAACAAGTAATAATTTTTGCATATTACTTTCTGACAGTAAAAGGAATTTACTAACCTATTTTCTGAGGTAATTTAGGAATATCTATTTTTCTGACATCGAATTTATAACCTTCTTTAATCGCCACTACTCCAAACTTATATTGAAATTAAAATATTAAATGCTGAATGATCTATTAATTCAAGGTTCAAGGAATTTACTAACCTACTTTCTGAGGTAATTTAGGAATATCTATTTTTCTGACATTAAATTTATAACCTTCTTTAATTGGCACTACTCCAACCTTCTATTGAAGCGATTAAAATATTAACTGCTGGATGGTCTATTAATTCTTTGAATGTTTCTTTTCCTCCTGCTTTTAATGCTGTAATTATTCGAGATTTCAGAGAGGGATTTTTTTCTATTTCTTGAATTGCCTGGTTAGCAATTTCTAAGTTATTGGTAGGATTTGAGGAATAGTCTGTTTTTGATAGTTGTTCTAATAATTGTTGAATTTCTTTTGCTGCCTCTTGTAAGGTTTTTCTTTGTTCGGGTGAATAATTATTCTGCTTAATATTCGCTGTATCTATTTTTCCTTCTCCTCCAATAATACTGGCGATTTGACTTTCTCCACCAATTTGAATATCGCGACTATTTTCGGTCATTTGAAAATTCTCCGTTTGACTATTAACAAAAATATTTGTTCCATTTATTTGATATTCTGTTGTTGTTCGTTGAACAATTTTTTCTGAGTTGGTCTCTAAGTATTCTATTAGGTCGTTAAATCTGATTTTTATTGCTTCATATTTATTTTTATCCTCTGTTTGTTTAACTATCTGTTCTAAAGTCGAAAATATTTTTCTAAAATAACTAGCTGATACTTCTTGAATAGGAATAATCAATTTTTCTCGACCAGATATTTCTGTTAAGGGTGGTAATAAGACTAAACAAGGTAATTGTTCTGGAAAAATATCTAGTTGTCTAGCTATATCGTAAGATTCGTTTCTATTAAATGGTTTAGTTTCAAATAACCATCTACTTACAGAAATTTTTTCATACAACTCTGAATAAAGAATTGACTGCCAATATTTTCTGAGTGAATCTAGGTTAGGTTCAGGTTTTTCTAAGATGTATATTTTACTCCAGTCTCCAGTTAACTTATCAAATTCCTGAAAGTTATCTCTTATATAATTTACTATTTCTCTATCTACATCTGTATATAGAAAAATTCCCTTCAGTAGTTTTGACGAATCATTCTTTATATTTTGGTCAGTCGTTAAAATATCTCTAAATATAAAATCCTTATTTAAAGAAGCACAAGCAAGACCACCAGAAATGCTGTTGGTGTAACTTACTCCTACAATTTTAATACCCCTACTTTTTTCAGTCATGTTAAATTTATTTATAAGAGAAGGTAATTTTAATCTCAAGTATTCTTCGTATATGCTTGTTACATCTTAATTATTGCAAAATTTGCTAATTTTCATTCTGTCTTTGACTAAGTAGATAAGCAAGATTTTACTCTCTGTGAAAAATCACTTCAACTAGAAAGTTGATATAAATCTTCTCAATTCCTAATTCTGAGTTTTGAGAATTTGACAGTTTGATAATTTGCCGATTTTGATTCTGTCTTTGAGTAAGCAGATCAGGAAAATTTCACTTCCTCTGAAAAATTACTTCAACTAGAAAGTTGACAGAAATATTCTCAATTCCCAATTCTGAGTTTTGAGTATTTTACAACTTGATAATTTTCTGATTTTCTTCTCCTTTGACTAGGTATATAGGCAAAATTAAACTACAAGCAAAATAATTCTAGCAAGTAATTTTTCTAAAGATATTCTGACTCCTGACTCCTCCTTAAAACAAATCAGCATTTTTCAAAGTTTTACCAGCTTCGTCTTTTTTAGATAATTTTACTGTAATACCTTTCAGAGGCCAAATAATACCAATATCTGGGTCATTCCAAATAATTGAACGTTCATATTCGGGGGCGTAATAGTCGGTAGTCTTATACAAAACATCAGTAGTTTCAGATACTACTAAAAAACCATGGGCAAAACCAGGAGGAACCCATAGTTGTCGTTTATTTTCTGCACTTAAAAGATAACCTACCCACTTACCAAAATTAGGAGAATTTTTCCGAATATCTACGGCAACATCAAATATTTCTCCGGCAACTACTCGTAATAATTTACCTTGAGCTTGTTGAATTTGATAATGCAAACCTCGCAGTACACCTTTTGTAGAACGAGAGTGATTATCTTGTACAAATTCTAGATTTACTCCCGTTTTTTCGGTAAAAGTACGCTGATTAAAACTTTCCATAAAAAAGCCACGCTCGTCTCCAAAAATTTTAGGCTCTATCAGCAATACTTCTGGGATTTCTGTTTGAATTATATCCATTTATATGACCTCAATTTATTTAATTGGTAGTAGGTGTTAGGTAGTAGGTGTTAGGTGTTAGGTTTTAGAGTTAATATATAGCAACCGCCAAAGCAGTTAGGACATATTAAAAGCTTAAAACTCAGACAACACAAAATTTTCCTTCTCTCCTAGATAACTAAATGCTTTATTCCTTCTTCCTTCTGCTATAAGTTCACAGTTAAAAATTCCATGGATATCTAACTTTATCTTGTCTGCTTTGTCAACCTTTTTTTCCCTTATACCAACTGTGAAAAAAGAATGCTTAACTTAAGCGACATTTCAATTATTTAAGTAATTAACACAGACGCATGGAACTTTTTTGATAATTAGCACCCCAATTATTGTTAATTATTCTGATGTTTACTACTCCCCTACTCCCCCACTCCCTGACCTATCCGTGTATCCGTGCCATAATCCGTGTGAGCCACTCCTCCACTTCCTACTTTTTCTTTCCCCAAGCTTCTAATTCTCCTATCCACAGAGAAAAAACTAATTTATGGAGATTTAGCGCTCGAGCAATTCTCAGTAAAAATGAGAATAACATTGGCTGATAATATTTGAGTCGATCAAATATATATTCCACACTCATTGAATTACTGGTTGGCTTTGATTCTAAATCAGAAAATCCTGTTTTTTCCAAAGCCAATTTTATCGTATCAAGAGAGAAATAAGTCAAATGTTCTGTTGGTTTATAGTGATACCATAAAGCACCTAATAACTTTTCCCAAAATCCTCCCACATTCGGAGTAGTAATAAAAATCCATCCTCCTGGTTTCAAAATTTGATAAGCTGCTGTGAGTTGAGCAATAGGATTTGTTGTATGTTCAATCATATCTTGCAACATAATCAAATCAAAAGAATTGGGTTCAAAATTATGATTGAATAAATCTCCTTGACAGACAGATAAACCACGACTTTTCGCAAATTTTACTGCATATTCTGATACTTCTAAACCTTGAGAATTATCCCATTTTAAATCTTTTGCTTGCTCCAAACAATCACCTAAAGCACAACCTACATCTAATAATAAACCTTTCCCAGAAAGTTTTTTCTCAGCCTTCAATAAACGCTGTCGAAAAGTCTGGCTATTAATTTTCATACCTTGAAAATAATTAGAATATCCTCCTTTAGGAAAATCATTATTATAGTAATCTTCTTGATAGATAGCAGTGGGATTTATTGGTGGATGATTATCCCATACCATACCACATTCAGAACATTTAGCTAACATATATTCATCTCCTGCTCTATAGAAGTTAAATTTATCTGTATGACACAAGGGGCAATGATTCTTTTGCATAATATTTGATTAAAACTAGTAATCATAACATATACCACTAGGGATTAAAATCTCTGGCTCACATCTCAAGTCTTCTTTAGATGACCGAATAATTAATAATTAGTAATTTCTAGGTTTAAAGCCTCTCATTTTTAGGATAACAATCATTCTTATATTTTTTAAGTCAATTTTCTTCTTAGAAATAAGAGAAAATTATTAATAATTAACTGTGAATTCTTGAACAATACCATTTCTTTGTAACAATACACTTAATAATTTTTGCTTTGACAAAAAAATCAGGTCTCAAGCCTCTCCTTTTAAGGAAATAAAAAGCGGTCGCGCATGCTCCGCAACATGTTCTTCGAAGCTTCCCGAAGGGTGGGATGGCGTTTTGCTGGCGCACAACTCCGTTAACGGCTAGCCTCTTACAGAGGAGCTAAAGCTAACGCCGACATGTAAAGCGGAGCGGCTATGCACTCTTCGGGTTTCCTCGCCATATCCAATCGACCAAGAGAAAAGAAAATCATGCATCTTCTCGCCTCTCTAATTCCAGGAGATACTGAAGCCGGCAGTTCCTCCGGAAGAGGCTTTTTCCTAGGTCATGCTACGTACATATTTGCGTAGCAAACTGATAACTGAATTGACCTTATTTTACTGATAATTGTTATCCTTGATTCAGCACAACTTCATAGGAAAATTGTATAAGTCTTTTAATCTCTTTTAAGAACTTTTATCTATTAGCCTATAAATTAATTTCTGGGAAATTATTTTAATCTGTTTAAATAAACATATATTTGAAATATATTTGAATACTTGTCAACCATCTTCCACCTTGACTTTAACTTCATCATTCAATTTAATAAATTCTTGTTTATCAGAGTTATAAACCCAAGCATTAATTACGGTTTCACCCATAGGTAAAGACTTAGCTAAAAATGTAACTTTCCATCGCGCTCTGCTATACTTTTTTGACTTCAGAACTTTAGCAATATCATCACTCTCTAAATTGACAATAGCATTAGCAAAGAAAAATTGATTTTTACCAGAAGAAAGTAAAACTAGATTCGGTTGTTTTTTTCTATCTGGTCTAATTGCCCATCCACCCAAACTAATAGTTTTATCCTTATTAATAATTAGAATTTTTTCAGTTGTTTGAGGATAATCTAAATAACCATAATTTTGTTTTGCTTCTGTAATAAATTCCAAATTTTGAGGAAATTCTCGCCATCCTAATTTTTCCATAATTTCTGCACCTTCTCTGACTAACCATGTTTTGCCATTCATTAATACTAAACAACTATCCTGTGATTCTTCAATAAATTCTGAATCTTCCAAATAGTTAATTATTTCTAGACACTCTTTCCGACTTTCCATGTAGGGAAAACTTGATTTTACATTAGCAACAATATACACCGAGTTAACCATCATAATTCCTGTCATTACTACAGCAAAAATTTTGTATATTGATAAATATTTTTGCTGCTGCTGTAGGAATAAACCAAGAAGATAAATTAGGGAAATAATTAATAAAATTGACGTAGTTGTATACCGCGAAGAAATCATTGCATTCTCCACACCATATTCTGCCCTGCCAACAGAAATGGATAGAGCAGAAATTAGAGAAAACGTTCCTATTGTTAACCAAGGAACAGCCTCAGGGAAAAAATGCAGTTTATACCAAGGTTTTTTGAGAAAATAAAATGTAAAAAATAGGAAACTAGACAATAATATTAATCCTGTCAAAATTGCCGGAATGGAAATTCTCACTAAAGGCAAACCTAAAATAGCTAAAAAATAATCAATGATTAGGAATGGTTGTTCTGTAAACAAAAATGGTTTTGGCTCTCGAATAGGATTATAGTTAATTGAATATATCAAACATGAAAGTATAAAGAGTAAAATCCAAATAGTTACTCTACTAATTTTTTGTTTGGGTTTACCTTCTAGCCAAAATATTGATGGTATAAGTACAAACCAAGAAAATAATCCTTGTATTAATGTAAAACTGCCAATAAAACAGGATATTGCTGCCAGAAATATTTTAGTTTTTGCTGAAAAATTATCAAATGTGTAAATAAAATAGATTGCTATGATTAAGCATAAATTTGTCAGAAACCAAAATAAGGTAAATCCCCATAACCAATTCTGATGCTGTACTAAAGAAAATAATAATAGACTGACTAATATATTTGCTATGTGCAAAAAACTTTTATCTTTTTTCTGTAGTTGAGTTGAGGCTATTTTATAGAGAGCAAAAAAGGTAATAATCACAAAAATCACACTACAGATTATTTCGTATTGAGTATTCCATTTAGAAGCAAAAGCTAAGGCAGTAATAATTAGTTTAGGAATTAATATTCTGTGATGACCGTGTACAGTAAAAAAGTCAAAAAACGTGGCGTTTCCTGTCGCGACTCTATCAAACATAGGAGTTAATCTCCATTGATCCCAGTAGGGAACGTTGACACTAAAATTAGTGATAAACCAAAAGAGCAAAACAACAGGAAAAATATAGAGAATTAATAAGAAGATTTTGGTTTTGGAAACAACTTTTAGCATGATGAGGAAGTAGCGGTCGCTCTGGGAAATATTACTAATATACAGAGATTTGCTGCAATATTTAAAAAATCAAAATTTAATATCATGTCCGGTTAAATACTCAGGCTAATACTAAACACCGTTATTAGAACCTCATTTATCAGAATTGATTAAATAATCAGATTTCTATTTCTGATTTGCTAAAAAATTTATCTGTGAAATTTGTCGCTCAAAGCTTTTATTGCTATATCCACAGACAAATCTGATTGAGCAAAAATTCCTATTGCGTATACAGCTATAAGCGATCGCCTGCTTTTTCCCTTGCATCTACTGAGGAATTACCGCTGGGACTTTTTCATCAAAGTGAGGGTCATCTACAGTGATAATAATTTTATGCGGATGCTTACCTTCGCAATGTTGGAGAAAATATTGTCTCAATATAATGTCGTATATTTTAAGATATAGAATTAAAGAGAAAGACATCTACTATGAGTAAAAATAATAGTAAACCCTGGGATAAAAACTGGAAAATTATTAAATCAATTGGTGGTGGTGGTCAAGGTCAAACTTATCTAGTTGAGCCTAAGAATGATGCTTTTATAGCCAATCAATATGTTCTCAAAAAACTTAACAGACAAAATGACTTTGAAAGACGTTCAAGAATGCGTAGGGAAGTGGTTGCTTTAGAAACAATAGATTGTCTAGGAATACCAAAGTTAATTGATTCAAATTCCGAGCTGTTTAAAAATTTAGATATACCTCTTTATTTGGTAACTGAATTTATACCTGGAGATACCTTATCTGATTTTATAAAATCAGAAGTAATGAATATATTTAGTGCTGTAAATTTGACAATTAAACTATTAGATATTCTTGAATATTGTCATCAAAGAGGAATAGTACATAGAGATATTAAGCCCGATAATATCATCATCAAAAATAACGATATTAACACTCCAGTATTAATAGATTTTGGGATTTCTTTCAATAAAGTTGATGAGTATGCTAAAGATTTAACACCTACATGGCAACAATTGGGAAATAGATTTTTTCAACTTCCAGAGCTTGGGGAAAAAAGTAGTTTACAAAGAGACTACAGGTCAGATATTACACAAGTTTGTGGAATTTTGTTTTTTACAATAACAGGAAATTTTCCTCTGTATCTTTTGGATTATGAAAATGGAAATAAGCCACATCAGAGAAAAGAAGCTAAACAGAAGTTATCAGTTTCACCTAATTTACATGAATCTATACTATCTAAAATAAATAGAGTTTTTGATAGAGCTTTTGAGATGACAATAAATTCTCGTTGGCAGTCTATTTCTGCACTTAAAGAAGCTTTGATAGATATTTTAGAATCAGAAAATTAAGAAGGGCAAGAAAAAAATAAAACTGAAATTATTTTAGATAGAATTAAAAATAAGCTCTCAAGTTATTCTCATATACAAAAGAAATTATTTGAAAATATAGCTCAAAAAATTATTGAGAAAATTTATTATATTGTTTATGATATGCCTAAAGAGTTTGGTTCAGATTTTGGGATTATCGTCGCTACAGAAATATTTGGTTCAAGTTTTGGCGATTTTATATGTGGAAAGTCTCCAAAACTAGAAGCAAAAATAGACTGGAGTAACTCAATATTTTCACAGCGAGTTGTTGGCATACAGCACAAACCTTCAGAGAAATCATTTTTTCCTGAATTTGAAGGACATATAACAGGAAATGAAGTTGTTGTTATATCCAATGTTGATTTTCCAGCAGGTAAACCAAAATATTTGAATATTGGCAATGAAAAATGGGAAATTCCTAAAGGAAAAGAAGTTGAATTATTAAGGATTGCTTTAACTGGCAAGCCTGATTTTACTGGTTTTGCTGAACGTCTGAAAGAATTTTATGCTGAAGGTGTAGAAAGCATAATTTAAAGCTAAACTTTACTTAAAATTATAGAAAAAGGAAAAGCCCAATTCTGTAACTGGGCTAAGTATTTTTATTTGACTATTACTATGTAATACTTGGGAAAAAAACTCTCCCATTCAGTAGAATTTGAAAGGCTTATAGGTATTAGAAGAAAAACTACTCACCTACAACCTACAACCTATCACCTAATTAACATTAGTCAGACTCTTAAACTTGCCAGTAAAGCGGTTAAAGAACAACTCTAAAACCGTCCGTTTACCAACATTAATATTAGAGTTAATTGCCATACCATTCTGCAAACCAATTTCCAAATCATTCTCATTATCTAGAACAAATGTTTGCCGTTCTAAATCAATTGTAGTTTCAAAAGAAAAATAAGGTCTTCCTGCTTGTTGGTCTGGTGGAATAGCATCATCACTAATAGATATAACTTCCCCAGTTACAGTACCAAATTCATTGGCTGGTAAAGCTTCAACTTGTACCTCTACAGGTACACAATTTATATCACTTAGACCCAATTTTTCCCGGTTTTCTTTAAGTTCCGGACAAGCACATTTCTTACCAGGTTCGCATTCAATAACTTCCCCACCAGCTAACTCTTGGTCGTGATAAGGTTCTAATTTTTTCCGTTTATCATTTAAAGCTTTTAAGACCAAGGCAACATCTTTATTTTGAATATAAACTACCGCTTCTAAACCTTCATCATCATCCAATACTGTCAGCAATGGTTCAGTTTGTTGTGCCTCATAAGAAGCATCTTCACACCTTTCTGGTTTAAGAGCGCCAGGTTTCAAAACATCATTAATTACATATTGACAAATAGGGTCTGTTTTTATATCTAGAGAAGATTCTTCTTTACTCACCGGCTTCAAATCAAAAACCACTCCTGAAACTGGTGCCCTTAAAACTTGATTATCACGAGTTTCTTCTAATTTTTCAATCTGAGCATTAACTTCAGTAAGTCGCTTTTGATTATCTAATTGCAGGCGAGTAAATTGAGAATCAATTCGCGCAATTTCTCTACCTTCATTCTCAGCAATTCTGGCATAAAGTTCTCTTGCCCAAGCATCTCTTGTATTTTTTAACTGTTCTTTAGCTCTATTAATAGCTACATCAAAACGTTGTTGTTCTAACTTAGCACGTTGTACTTCGGCTTCACGGGCTTTAATTTCTCCTGCCCTAGAATTAATATCTGCTTCCCTAGAATTTATTTCAGCTTCACGAGTATTTACTTCTCCTTGTAATGTATTAATATCCGATCTGCGAGAATTTACCTCTCCTTCTCTAGCATTAATATCCGCGAAACGGGAATTAACTTCTCCCAGCCGAGTATTTATTTCTCCTGCTCTTGCTTGAATTTGATCTTCTTGTCTTAAAAGTTCACTTTCTCCTCGAAATACTTCTTGTTGCTGGCGTTTTTGTTGTAGTTCAGCGATTGCTCCTTCTTCTACCAAAGGAGATATTTGGTCTAGAATTTCTTGGTTGGAACCTAATACTTGTTCGGACTTATTTAATTGTCCTTTAGCCAGTTGTAATTGTTCTTGGGAATATTTTAATTGTTCCTGGGTATTTTTCAGTTGTTCTTGAGCAAATGTTAGTTGTTTTTCAGTGTTATTTAATTGCTCATCAGCATAAGCTAGCTGTTGCTTACTATTCGTTAATTGTTGTTTTGAAAATTGTAATTGTTGCCTAGAAAATTGTAATTGGTCTTGAGCTACTCTTAACTGTTCTTTCGCAGCTTCTTCGTCTTCTTGAGCTTGTTGAAGTTGTTTTTCTAGCTCTCTAATTTGCAATTCTACAGTACCTACACGAGAATTATATTCAGCTTTGTAGTTAATATATAATCCTTGTAAACTAGGGTCGATATTAACAAAACTACCTCTATTCAAATATAGTTCATCAATTAGAGCCCGGTATGTTTGATTTTCCGATATCCTAGTTTGTCTCTCTTGGGCAAGTTTTTGTAAGTCTGGGGGTAAAGCAGTAGGAACTTTGCCATTTAGTACATCTTTATAGAACAGATTTTCTCTTTTGAGAGTTTCTCTTAATTCTTTAGCAGAACCTAAATCTGCACTAGGAGCAGTGGGGCTAAAAGTTAGTAATGGTTGATTTTTCTCCACGCGATCGCCATTTTCGACATGAAGTCTAACCACATTTCCACTGGTAGGAGCTTGGACATCTATGGAACCATCTTTAAGTTCTAATTGGCCTGTTGCTGGGACGGCTTGATCTATTTCGGCAAAGTAAGCCCAGATTATTGCTGAACTGGTAATTAACATAATCATCCAGAGAAATAACCGGGATAATATGGCTGGTTTCTCTAGAATGACTGGTTGTTCGTTTAATGATGTAGATTGAGTATTCATTTTTATTAATCCAGTTTTAATTTAATTTAGTTTGACTTACCAAAGACTAGGTCGTAGGTTGTAGGTAACAGAGATTATTGATTACAGCCTAAAACCCAAAACATTAAACCTGCTTCTCCAACCTAATACTAATTAACTAACAGCTTTTCGTTATTTTTGATTATTTTGTAGATGCTAGGTAAAACAGGTTATTTATCTACCACCTACCACCTACCACCTACCACCTACCACCTACCACCTACCACCTACCACCTACCACCTACCACCTACCACCTACCACCTACCACCTACCACCTACCACCTACCACCTACCACCTACC
>JBARXI010000767.1:0-24664 GCA_049647275.1 Microcoleaceae cyanobacterium | reverse complement strand
CCAACTTACTATATTGCCCAAGAGTTCCTTTGAGCTTTGCTTCGATTACTATCATGGGATAATTATATCATATTTTACCCAACACTAATACGGGTAGAATTATATCGATTCGCTGTCGCTCAATTGTGAGTTGGTCGGCATTCATCTCACCGCTAAACCATTGGGGGTACTCGGCTTCGCCTCGATAAATCCCCCTCGGTTATAACGGGAGCCTTCTGCCGACATTAAGGTAAAATTTTACGGGAATTGGTATTAGACAATTAACTTTGGAATATATATGTAGATATTCTCGGAATCACCTAACTAAATATCTGCCTAAACAACCTAAAACTTAACTCAAAATACAACCCTTTCGAGGTGGTAAACTCAACTCTAACTGACTAGCTTCACCCTTCTGTTGCCAAGACATTTCACAACTGCCATAAATAACTTTATTGGGTTGAGATTCGAGCTTACTAAAAGTAACATTTGCTGTCGCTGCTTCTGTACCAATATTAATCGCAACAATGATTTTCTCATCTCCTAAAATACGGGCAAATACATAAATATTTCCCTCTGCAAACAGCACTTCATAAGCACCTATACGCAAAGCCGGATATTGATGACGAATAGTAATCAATTGTTTGTGATATTCCAGCACCTGATTATCCCACTTTTCAGCAGCAGGAAAACTACGGCGAGAGTCAGGATCGAATGCTCCCGGTAAACCAACTTCATTACCATAGTAAATACTGGGAGCGCCGGGAAATGTCATCATTAAGATCGTAGCTAGCTCAACACTTGCTTTATCGCCGTTAGCAACACTCAGCATTCTAGCTGTATCATGACTGTCTAATAAATTCAGTTGAGTTAACTCAATTTCCCACGGATATAGTTGTAGCAACTCCTGCATTTTCTCACCATATCCTGATGCAGATAGGGGAGGGTAGGTCGAATAGTCAACATTTCTTACCTTTTCTATATCTACGCGATCGCCCGCCGTAAATGCAATAGTCGGGCCAGTAAACAAATAATTCATCACTCCATCAAACTGAGTGCCATCCAACCATTGCACGCAGTCACTCCAAACCTCGCCCACAATATAAGCCTCTGGGTTGATAGCTTTAATGCGATCGCGAAATTCTTGCCAAAACCCAGGAGTCTTAACCTCAAACGGTACATCCAACCGCCAGCCATCAATACCAAATTCCAGCCAATATTCGCCAATTTGCATAATATATTCTTTCACTTCCGGGTTATCGTGATTGAATACAGGCAAAGCGCGGTTACCAACCCATCCCACATAATTAGCAGGTAAATTGCCATCATAAGCAGACAGAGGCCAACCTTCAATTTTGAACCAATCTAACCAGGGCGAGTAGGGGCCGTTTTCCAAGATATCATTAAAGAAATAAAAGCCTCGACTAGCATGGTTAAAGACACCATCGAGAACTACTTTAATATTACGTTGATGGGCAGCATCTAAAAGTTCCTTTAAAGCTTCATTACCCCCTAAAATTGGATCGACTCGATAATAGTCGTGGGTATGATAGCGATGGTTACAGGCTGACTGAAAAATGGGGGTAAAATAAATAGCAGTTACACCCAAGTCTTTAATGTAGTCAAGTTTTTCTATGACACCCCAGAGGTTGCCACCTTTGTAGCCTTGGATAGTAGGAGATTCATCCCAGGCTTCTAGGGTAGTGGGATACCAGCCTTTGTCTATGCCTTTTTTTGTTTGACTGGGCGGTTGACCTTTAGCAAAACGGTCTGGGAAAATTTGGTAAAATATGGCGTGTTTTACCCATTCTGGTGTTTGAATTTGCATAGATAAACTTTTGCATTAGGTTGTTCTACTTATAAGTTACCAGATATTGAATTTATTGTAAAATAATGTAACGATATCGTCTATTTCGGTATAGAAGCTTTCTAGAATGAGAAAAGTAATCAATTAGTCTGAGGCTAAATAGACCTCTGGGAAAAAGATATAGATTTTTTGCAGGAGTAGGCAACAGCTCCGTCAGGCAACAGGCAACAGGTAAGATATTTTTACGCGCGAAGACACGAAAAAGGATTTTTTAGGGTGACTTTTTCGTATCCTTAGCCTGCTCTAATTAAAAGGTTTATTTATTTTCCACGCCTATGTCTAATAACTATGACATGGCTAAAGCTAAGAAAAAAAGTATTGCATTTAATGCCAGACAATAGTGATGAGTCGATAGATAAAGTTAAAGTTAAGTCTAATCCTAATAATCCTACATCGAAAATTTACCGACAGAATGGTTTGAGGGTTCCAATGCGCCAAAAACTATGATTATTTCTAGGAAAATGATTAGACTTAGAATACTTAAAATTTCTGAACAAAAAGGACTAAAACTAGAAGGTTTAAGTCAAAGAACAGGTATAAAGTTAGGAATTATTATTCTTTATAGTAGTCAACCTATCTATACTTATCTATGAAGAAAACTTGTATACAACTGAACACCAAGAATATCCATCCAAAATAACTCCAGAGCTACAATGTACAATTGAGGATCTAAAGTCTCAAGGAAAACGTCCTATTTTAGTTCCTTTAGAATATAGAGAATATTTTGAGGGATATCTTAATAATTTGTATGGTAACTATTATAATAGGTCAGATTTTGATGTTATATGCTGTGATATTCTTAAACCACCTCCAAGTAGATGCGGATAATAATTTACAGTCGAATATATTTGATTTTGGAGTTGATAAGAACTCCAAAATTTTGTTTGTGGATAACAACAATTAGTAATGTTAGTAATGTATACAAACAATAAAAAATTGGACATTCGTGGAATTATTTTTCCGTCTAAGCTTCTCAATAGTAATGATTTTTCAAGTGTAGTTTCAGGTTGAAAATCCAAACAAAAATTATTAATAGGGACACTAGGAGTAATATCAGCGTCTTTGTTGAGTATATTACCTGTTTTTTCAGGAAACTTTCTTGAGCTAGTTTTACTTTTTTTTCCCAAAGAAACTAATCCGTATGACTTTTATATCTTTTGGATAGGAGTAATTCTTTACACTACCTCAATCATTATATTTATCTCAACAAAATTTCAATTTGAGTTAATATTTGCCATAACTGCTATTCTAGTTTTCGTTGCGATTCTTGTTATTATTTTTAATGTATATGTTTTGGTTCCAATAATTTTTGTAATTCTAGGAATCATTATAGCCATAATTAGTATTAATGTAGGTTCATTCATCATAGCTGTTAACTATTTATATCTTAGAAAAGTAGGAAGATTATTATCTTTAGTCTGTATGACATTAATCGTTTTGTTGTCAAGAACACTATCTTTTGGAGGAGCATTAAAAGACATTCATGGTGTGGGTAGTATTACCAGTATAGTTGCGATTACAATTATTTTGATAAGTATTTATATTGCTCAAATATCGATTCATGGAAAAGAAAATATTAGTTGGATTAGAAAAAAAAGCAATTTTTGGGGCTGCTACAGGTGGAACTTCTTTTTATGGTGTTGATTTAACAGACGCTTGCTTTGATAATTCACATTTACCCCATACAGATTTTAGAAAAGCTATATTAACTCGTGCTAGTTTTAAAAATGTTAAAGGATTAGAATTATCTAGACTGCAAGATACTATTTTAGAAGACCCTCATGTGAGAAAACTATTAACAAATCCAGAAGATGCGACGGGCAAAAATTGTACCGGAGCAAATCTTAGTGGTGCTAACTTAAGAGGAGCAAATTTAGCAGGAGCTATTTTGATAGGAGCAAACTTAAATGGTGCAGATTTAACAAATGCTAATTTAGAAGGAGTAAATCTTTCTCAAGCTCAAGTTTTAGATGTAGATTTTTCCAGAGCTAATCTAACAGAAGTTTGTATAGAAGATTGGAGTATAAATAATCGTACTTGCTTTAAAAATGTTCATTGTAAACGAGTATATGTTAAACAAAATAAACATGGTTTTTTAGAACCAAAACCAGACATTGGAGAATTTCAAGATGGTGAATTTGAACAATGGATAGATACACTTCAAGAAACTGTAGACGTACTTTTACACGATTTTAATTTTGGAGGTTGGCAAGCTCTAGGTATTGCTCTAGATAAAACAGCAAATAAATATCAAGGAATCAATAAAAGTCGCTGGAAAATAGAACAAAAAGATAAAAATTTGGTTCTAGCACAAATTAGTGTTTCACCAACCGCAGACAAACCAGCAATTCATCAAAGTATTACAAATTATTATTATAATGAATTATCTATTCAAGGTCATAAAGCTAATATAGCAATTCCCAAAAAGAGTGAGGTACAAAATTCTATTCTAGGGAACAGGGAACAGGGAACAGGGAAGAAAAATAAAAGTGTACCTCACGCTTCTTGAGAAACGCTATATATTATTAAACCCTTCAGAAAAGGTAGAAATTATGGAAAATAAAAATGAAAATCCTCAAGTTAGTGGCGATTTAGTTAGTGGAGATAAAACAACATCTGGAGATGTTAATCTGAGCGATGTTAATCTCACAAATTCTGGGAGTATGGCATTAGTAAATCTCAACGGTCAGATTAACAATACAATCCAACAACTCCAGGATATTAAAACAGAAAAAGGCGAAGATTTAGCAACTATTTTCACTGCTTTGCAAGAATCAATTAATCAAGACTCTGCACTTTCAGAAACTCAAAAAAAAGATGCTCTTGAAGCGGTTGAAACTATTGCAGAAGAAGCAAAAAAATCTTCAGGAGAGCGCGTGCTGAAGCTTTGCTCCATGGCTTTGAATGCTCTGAAAGGTCTAACAGCAGCAGTTACAGATGCCAGTTTACTAGCATCTACCCTGAAAACTTACCTCCCTACTTTGACCACACTTCTAGGTTTGTAAAAAATTTTAGTGGTCTTGGAGTAAACTTTAACTAAATTATGGGCCAAAAAACCGCTCGCCCACCCATAACCAAAAATTAACCTCAACTTATCCATATATCTACCCCCTTGCCAATGCTCCCCTGCCGTTGGACACTTAGAATGAGTATATGATTGAAAGTGAGGTTCAACCGTGAAAAATGTACTAGGTATAATTCTCGGCGGTGGCGCAGGTACCCGCCTTTATCCATTAACCAAACTGCGGGCCAAACCTGCAGTACCCCTAGCTGGGAAATATCGCTTGATAGATATTCCCATCAGTAATTGCATCAACTCAGAAATCCTGAAAATCTATGTCCTCACCCAATTTAACTCAGCTTCTCTAAACCGTCATATCACTCGCGCCTATAATTTCCCAGGCTTCAGCGAAGGTTTTGTCGAAGTTTTAGCGGCCCAACAAACTCCCGACAACCCCAACTGGTTTGAAGGCACAGCTGATGCAGTTCGCAAATATATTTTGCTATTCCAAGAGTGGGAAGTAGATTATTGTCTCATCCTCTCCGGAGACCATCTGTATCGGATGGACTATCGCGAGTTTATCCAACGCCATATTGAAACAGGTGCAGATATTACTCTATCTGTGTTGCCCATTGATGAAGACCGAGCCTCTGACTTTGGTCTGATGAAAATTGATGACTCAGGGCGAGTTATTGACTTTAGTGAAAAACCCAAAGGGGATGCTTTGAAACAGATGGCAGTAGATACTTCTGTCCTTGGAGTAAGTCCAGAAGTTGCCAAAGAACAACCCTATATTGCATCAATGGGGATTTATGTCTTTAACAAAGATGTGCTGGTTAAACTTCTCAATGATTCACCAGATCAAACAGACTTTGGTAAAGAAATTATTCCAGCATCAGCTAAAGACTACAATGTTCAAGCTTACCCATTTGAGGGTTACTGGGAAGATATCGGAACTATCAGGTCTTTCTATGAAGCTAATTTGGCTTTAACTCAACAGCCTCAACCACCTTTCAGTTTCTACGATGAAGAAGCCCCCATCTATACTCGTTCCCGTTATTTACCACCTACTAAACTTTTAGATTGTCATATCACAGAATCAATCGTTGGGGAGGGTTGTATTCTCAAACAATGCCGGATCGACCATTGTGTATTGGGGTTGCGATCGCGTGTGGAAGCTGGCTGTGTGATTGAAGATTCTCTGTTAATGGGTGCTGATATGTATGAACCTTTTGCAGAACGGCAATCTGGCTATCAGCAAGGTGGTGTACCTTTAGGTATAGGTGCTGATACTATTATTCGTGGGGCAATAATTGATAAAAATGCTCGGATCGGTCGCCGTGTCCAAATTATTAATAAAGACCATGTGGACGAAGCCTATCGAGAAGAGGAAGGATTTATCATTCGTAGTGGTATTGTTGTCGTATTGAAAAATGCGATTATCAAAGATGGCACGGTGATTTAGTCAGTTTTTTAGTGTTAGTTGTTAGTTGCAATGGATAAATAATACTAACTACTAACTACTAATCTTAATCTAAACGTTGGTTGAAAACCCGCGCTCTGTTTTCAAGGAGTGTCGGGATCAAACCAATGAATACCAAAATGTACTAATATATCTTTGGCTACTGGGCTAGCAGTGTCAGTGCCAGTCGCTTATGGGGAAATCCCCTTCGGTGGCGCTGGCAAGTCTTTAGGAGCGACCATAAGACAAAAAAAAATTGGCCTTGGAGGCAAGTGCTATGTTAGTGCAGCTCCTCTGCAAGAGGCAGCAGAAAGCCCCTATCCGCGATGTTAGGGGTTAAAACAGAGGCTAAAATTCTACCGAAATATACTCAAATTTACTTTTTTTCAAATTTTTTAGTGCTAAATGGCAAAGCTTCAGTCCGATTTTAAGCCAGCTCTTGAGAATAAGGTTACAGACTGCGGGAGCGTGATTCTCACACAAGCAGGAAGCTCGTCTCCAAAGCCTAATCAAAGGTTGGGTAAGTTTGGATAAGTTCAGTAGAACGGAATCTCTCGCTCTCTCTATTGAGCAGGGTCGGGAGGATGTCAAAACCAGACTAATTATTCTGATCGGACTTCCAGCTAGTGGCAAATCCACTTTAGCAAGGCAAATAATTGCCCAAAATTCTCAGTGTCAACTAATTTCTACTGATGCTATTCGGGCCAAGTTATTTGGCGATGAAGCTATCCAAGGGCCTTGGGTGCAAGTGTGGCAGCAAGTGCAACAGCAATTTCATCAAGCTGTTACTCAAAAGTCTTTAGCCATATATGATGCTACTAATGCTCAATGTCGGAAACGAAGAGAGGCGATCGCTCTTGCTAGAGAATCTGGATTTAGCCACATAACTGGTTTATGGCTTGACAAATCATTAGAATTATGCTTTCAAAGAAATAAACAACGACAGCGCCAAGTTCCAGAAGAAGTAATAATGAAAATGTATCGACAGTTAACAGATGCTCCTCCAAGTTGTGAAGAAGGATTAGATGAAGTCAAACGAATTACTGAATAATATTTAAGTACTCAAACAAAATTAATTGTACATTTGATGGTCAGGTGAAATAGATAGGAAAAATTATTTTTAGATCCACTGCTTTGATTACACAAGTATATTTTTATTCCCTGCTCCCTACTTCCTAATCTCGTGCGGGGTTAACGGAAGTTTACTGGCGCATACTCCGTAACGCCCCTACAAATTTTAAATTAGTTTTGTAATGAAAGCATAGGTACTTCTAGGTATCATGGATTATAGCAATTCTAAATTATTTGTCAAACATTCAACAATAGATAAAAAGTTTGAATTTAATAGCTCAGATGAGCTTTTACCTCATTTGAATATTTCTTTTCACAACCACGCCGAGGATTGCTATATCCGGTCTGGTTAAATACTTACACTTCGTTGAAAAGAAGCTAGAAGGCAGAAAAGTTTAGAGCAAGGTTGTCACGAAAAAAGGTTTTTAATCGCTAATTGTTAGAACTTGATATAATATTATTTCCGCTTGAATATTTATAAATAACGAGGGAGGAATCTCCGAGTTAGGAGGAAAGAGGGAAGAGGGAAGAGAAATGAAGAGCAGAAAAAAGGTTTTTAATCACTAATTGTTAGGACTTGATATAACAGATAAACAACTAGGATTTTAACTTGATTAAATCACCTGATTTTCTATGCTGCTAATGACATCTATCCAGGTAATTAATTTAGATATAGCAATCCTACTAAATGATTAGATGAAAAGTTTTAATTTTATAGTCTAGATGAGCTGTTACTTCATTCCAATAATTTTTTTTTCCAACCACGCCGAGGATTTTTATATCCTGTCCGGTTAAATACTTACACTTTGTTGAAAAGAAGCTAGAAGGCAGAAAAGTTTAGAGCAAGGTTGTCACGAAAAAAGGTTTTTAATCGCTAATTGTTAGAACTTGATATAACAGATAAACAACTAGGATTTTTGCTTGATTAAATTATAGCAATGTGCGCTGGCATATTTACACATGATTTTTTGTACACCTTTTCGCTTACTGCACTTTGAGCTGGAAGTTGTAAATACCTGAGCGCTCATTGCTATACCTGATTTTATAGGCTGCTACTGACATCTATCCAGGTAATTAATTTAGATATAGCAATCCTAAATCATTTATAAAAAAATCAAAATATAGATAAAAATCATGAGATTATTATCCCAGATGAGCTGTTGCGTGTTGCCTTTTTGTGAGATATTGTATACAACCAAAATAGGAGTACTATAGACTTCAGTTGATTAGTTATAATTAGTTATTATTTGCACATCCGTATCAACACAGCTCTTAACATTTTTTCTCCCGACTGCCCGACTCTTTTTGAATTTTGAATTAAAATAGGTACGGCAATTGCCATGACTGTTTGAGGAAGAACCGAACTCGCACAGATATTAAATTTTGATAACTTGAGAGATAATATTAACTACCCTCTACTCTAAAGAGACTGGGATTCTAAGTAGATTACGATGGAAGCGGATCGATTCACATTGCTTCGTTTCTTCCTAGCTGACCAAAGACAAATTCCCTAGGGATGAGTCAAAGCAGCCCTAAATACTCAAAAAATACTCAAATCTACTAACAAGAGTTATAGGCATTGTGTTTACTTTTAAGTTAAATTTTAATGGTAACCTAATAGAAATTAAAAGGGTAAAGGTAGATTAAAATATACAGTTAGTTTTAATTCTTGGTTGAAAAATATCTTGCTCTTAACCAAGTTTTTGTAAACTATAATATATCATGTTCTGGTATTTTAGAGAGCTAATTATCTAAATTATGGGTAATTATATATTACTTATCAAATAATCAAAAATCTAAAACAAGGAGAAAAATTAATGGCTGCAACAGACTATAAAGACTATTATGCTGCTTTAGGTTTAAGTAAAAGTGCTAGTGCAGAAGAAATAAAAAAAGCCTACCGTAAATTAGCCCGGAAATATCATCCAGATATGAATCCTGGCGATCGCAAAGCAGAAGAACGTTTCAAAGAAGTTAGTGAAGCTTACGAAGTCTTATCAGACTCAGAAAAACGTAAAAAATATGACCAATTTGGTCAGTATTGGAAACAAGTAGGTAGCAGTGGCGGTGGATGGCCTGGAGGTAGTGGCGGCACAACAGTAGACGTTGGTGGGTTTGACTTTAGTCAGTATGCCAGCTTTGATGATTTTATTAATACTTTATTAGGACGTAGTGGTAGTTATGCTGGTAATACTGGTGGGCGACGAACCTACTACCGCACAAATACGGGGGGAGGAGGGCCAAGCGGATTCAATGGATTTGATGGTTTCTCAGGTTTCGACGGCCGCGCATCAGCAACTTCTCTCAACTTAGAAGCGAATATTTCTCTCACCTTTGCAGAAGCTTTTAGGGGAACACAAAAGCGTGTGGCTAGCGGAGAAGTTTCAATTCCTGCTGGAGTGAAATCTGGTAGTAAAATCAGGGTCAAAGGTAGAGGTCAAATTGACCCCTATAATAAGCAAAGAGGAGATTTGTATCTGAATGTAGAAGTTAAGCCCCACTCTTTTTTCCAGTTTGAGGGAGATAATCTGGTATGCGAAGTTCCGATTACGCCTGATGAGGCTGTATTGGGTACGTCGATTGAAGTGCCAACTCCTGATGGGGTAGTTAGTGTGAATATTCCGGCAGGTATTCGTTCGGGTCAGTCTCTCCGGCTACGAGGTAAGGGATGGTCTAAACTTAAGTCTGGTGAACGTACCGATCTGTTAGTGCGAATTATAATAGTAGCACCAAAAGATATTAGTTCTGTGGAAAGAGAATGCTACGAGAAAATTAAAGCTAATCGCACTTTCGACCCTCGTAGTCATTTGAAAAGCGTATCGATCTAGTTAAGTCATTCATCGAGTGTGTAATTGGTCGGTCTCCTTTCCTCAGGAAATGCTACGCAAACAGAATGTAAGACACACTTCATTACAGTCAAAAGTCAAAACTTTATTCAGACTTTTGACATTGTTTTTTTAGGTATAAGGAAATAATTTTATATGATTATGCTCCAGATATAGCAATCCTATTTTAGTTGTAATATTTTAGTGGTAGGGGTGATTTGCGTTTGCTCCGCATTCCGCACCGAAAGCATTCCGGAGGAAATCACCCGTACAGGAGTCAGAATTCAGGTAGGGTCGCCGTCGGTAGGGCGACCTCAAGGAGTCAGAATTCAATAGGTTTTCAGTTAATATTGACTGTTACTATATCTATCACAACCTATTACCTATTACTGATTGCTATATATCTAACAAAAATATAGCAATCAGTAATGATTTATAAGAAGCTTTAAATCTAGAAGCAAGTATTAGACGGAATTATAACGTTTTACTATCTATCTCATAACTGATAGGTGAGTGCTATAGTTGTTTTCATATTTATAAGATACAGTTTTTTCTTTCTTGTCTGTTGCCTATTGTCTGTTGCCTAAAAGGTTACAATATCTCACAATTCAGATAAGATTGCTATAGATGCTTATTGGTCGATCATAACAATGCTGAATTTATCATAGATATTTGCTCAATTCGAGCAAATATTTTTTCTTTACATAGTGTTTATTTGGGGGAAATAAAAAAATGCAGAAATACTTAGTTGGTGGCATCACAATAATATTAAATATATTACTCTGTTCGTCAGCAAAAGCAGAAGAGTTTGAAAAATTATTAGAAACTTCATTAAGTGAAGCTGAGGCAAAAATACATAATATTATGGGCAGTGAAAAAGCTGTAGAAATCGGTCGTAATGCTTGTAATGCTTTGGATGCTGGTAGCTCTGTTGAAGAATTGTCACTTCAGGCTGCCCTATCATTACTTCAAAAAGGATTAACACAAGAACAATTACAAACGGCGGCTCTTTATACAGGTAAGGTTATCGCAGTAGGTGTAAATTCTTTTTGCCCAGAATATAACTCAAAATTGCAAGAGTTAGAACAACCTGCATTGCCTCAGTAAAAATATTAGTCCTCAGAATTATTTACTAACAAAAAATTAGACACATTTTACTCTCTTTTACCTACTTAGTAGGTGGGCATAATTAAATATCAAACAGTTGTAGGGTGGGCAATGTCTATAAGTGTTTTTATATAAAAGTTTTAGCTTTATAGCAGTCGAAGGAAAAGTTAGGACAGATCAAAAGCTTAAAACTCAGACAACGCCAGATTTTTCCTTCTGCCTTTCCTACGGAATGCTGCGCAAACAGCATAATTGCCTTCTGCTTTATTTAGCATTGCCCACATCACATTATGGGTTTATTTATGCCGACCTACTTAATTATTAATTGTTAATTATTAATTGTTAATTGTTAATTGTTAATTGTTAATTGCCGGCCTACTTACCTTCTTTGAAAAATAATCAAGAGGAAATTGCCAATGAAATTTAGTATTGTGATTACAACTTATAACCGTTTAGACTTGTTAAAACGGGCAATTAATTCGGCTTTGAAGCAAACCGTTGAATGTGAAATAGTAGTCGCTGATGACTGCTCAACAGATGGCACAGAAGAATATGTGAAAAGTCTCGGCGATCGCGTAATTTACCAGCGCACCCCCAATAACCAAGGTCATGCTGGCACAATGAATGTAGGCGTGCAAAATGCGCGAGGAGAATGGATAAAACCTGTAGACGATGATGACTATCTCGCCCCTAACTGTATCGAAGAAATGACAAAAGCGATCGCTCTTCATCCTGAAGCAGTAATTCTGTCTTGTCAAGCTGCACAAGTTGATACTAATGAATTAGAAATTAGTCGTACTCGGAAAACTGGGCCGGGCACAGCATTTTATATTCCCCAAGCAGATATTCACTATGGAATGTTATTGGAATTAGTGCCTTTTGGTACTCCTATTCAAGTAGCTTTTCGTCGCGATGCTTTTTTAAATTCTGGGGGATGGGATACTAATTTAACCAGTTGTGATGATATTGATTCTTGGATTAGAATTGCTGAATTTGGGGATGCTATTTTCCTCAATCAATGTTTAACTTATCGGACTGTTTGGCCAGGGGGATATGACCAGAAAATCCCTTTACAAAAACGGTGCGATACTAATATTTTGATGAAGGAAAAAATTCATGCCAGAGTGAATGAAAAGCATCGGGATAAGATTCCAAATATTGAAAATATCCGCCAATATATGAATTTACATTGGGGTCTGGTGGCGCTCAAGCAAAAACAATTTTCCACGGTTTTAAGTTTGACTTTGCCGGTAGCTTTTTCTCCCAAAGCATGGCAACTTTTTTTAGAAGCGACTGCTTCTCGGAAACAGCCAAAAGAAAATGCTAATTTGCAGAAAAAATTCTTAATTTAAGTTGTTGAAGAAACCGGGTTTCTCAACCAATATTGATTTGCCTGAAAATACCTAACAAAAAATCCGGTTTCTCAGATGTAGGGTGGGAAAAACCAACAGCTCAAGAAACCGATTTTCTCAAATGTCGGGTGGGCAAAACCAATAAATTAACTCAATTCTAAATCCCCAAACAATATTTTCCCCACTAATCGAGCTAGAATTTCGAGGCAACATAAACTGGTTTTTTCAACAAATAAATATTAATTTGTCTGAAAATACCTGATGAAAAACCCGTTTTCTCAGAGCCACTATCCGGAATCAAAAAAAATAACTGTAGAAATACAGTTTCTCAAATGTCGGGTGGGCAAAACCAATAAATTAACTCAATTCTAAATCCCCAAACAATATTTTCCCCACCAATCGAGCTAGAATTTCGAGGCAACATAAACTGGTTTTTTCAACAAATAAATATTAATTTATCTGAAAATACCTGATGAAAAACCCGTTTTCTCAGAGCCACTATCCGGAATCAAAAAAAATAACTGTAGAAATACAGATAAACCTGAAAATTTTCAACAACGAAATATCAATTATGGCTAGTAAAGTCTGGCGGAATATTTGGCACTTTCTCAATACAGAAATAGAATTGAATTTATCGGAAACTGTCAAAGGTGGGGTTGAGTCGGCTAAGGCTGTTTTGGAAATAGCAAAAGCTCTGCAAGAAAATAAAAGTGCTAAAGAATTAAAACCAATAATTGAAAATATTGATTCACTTTTAGATGTATTAAATTCTCCACTAGGAAAAGTTGCCGGGGCTGGTTTACCTTTTTTGCCCATTGCCACTGGAATTATTACTTATATTGTTAAACAAACTCGTCAGGAGCCAACTTTAGAAGATGCAGTACAATTGGTTGCTCAGGTCGCTTATTTAGAAAGTTTACGACAATTTTTAATTGACCATCCAGAAATATCCGAAAAACTGACAGAAACTGAAGCATCGGAAGCTGTACAAAAATAGATTAATAAGTTGGATGAAGAAATAGATTTTAACGATCGAGATGCTAAGGATACTTTGATTTGTTTTTATGATTCGCCTTTGAAAGAAAAGTTTAATCAGATTTTACTTGAACGTTTCAAAGAATCTGGTTTGGATGAAAATCATGCCAAAATAGTTACCGAAAGAATTTCTCGGAACACTCATCGTTATCTGAAAGAGGCGGTGGTAGAGGTGAAAGATAATGCTAAGAAATTAGCTGGAATTTATGGGGATGGCTGGCAGCAAGATTTAGAGGTTTATGGCAGTATCGACCAATATTTAGAAAAAAATATCTCTGAACAACCAAACGAAAAAGTATTTGATGAAAATTTCTCTTTTCGGCAAATTTATGTGCCACTGGAAGTAAAACCTGTTAACTCCGATGGGAAAATTGAAACAAGAGCAACACCCCAGAATATTGAAGAGTGGGCAAAAACAATTTTGCTAGATAAAAACAAACACAAACAAGTGTTATTTATTCAAGCAGGGCCGGGAAGAGGAAAGAGTGTATTTTGCCGAATGTTTGCCGACTGGGTGCGCCGGGAATTACATCCTATATATACGCCGATTTTAATTCGGTTGCGGGATGTGAGAAATTTTGCAGCAAATATTGATGAAACTTTAGCTGATGCGGTGGGTTGGGATTTTGTTACTAGCGATAGTGGTTGGTTGACAGACCGCAATACTCGCTTTCTGTTTTTGCTGGATGGGTTTGATGAATTGTTGTTAGAGCGTGGCGCTAGTAACGAGTTGAAAGTGTTTTTAGACCAGGTGGCACAGTTTCAGAAACAGGCAGCAGAAAATAACGAGCGCGGTCATCGGGTTTTAATTACTGGTAGACCCTTGGCACTTTATGGAATTGAAAGGTTAATGCCTCAGAATTTAGAGCGGGTGAGTATTTTGCCGATGAATGATGAGATTCAGCAACGGTGGTTTGAAAAGTGGCAGACTATTGTTGGGGAAACGGAAAAAAAGCAATTTCGGGAGTTTTTAAAAAGCGAAGAATGTCCGAAGCAAATTCAGGAGTTGGCGCGGGAGCCACTTTTGTTATATTTGCTGGCTGCAATGCACCGGGATGAGCAGTTAAAGGTAGAGATGTTTGCTACTGCTGATGTTGGTGGGGCGAAAGTCTCGGTCTATGAGCAGGCATTGGAGTGGGTGCTGGAGAAACAGCGAGTGGAAGATGGTAAAAATCTTAATCCTGAAATTACGAAGTTAGAGCCAGAAGATTTAGAAATTTTGTTGGCAGAGGCGGGGTTATGTGTGGTGCAGTCTGGTGGGGAATATGCTGCAATAAAAATGATTGAAGAGCGACTGGTGAAACAGGGATATAAGGAGTTGCAGGATTTAATTGAAAAAGCTAGGGAAGATAAACGAGAGGATGGTTTGAAAAATGCTTTGGCTGCTTTTTATTTGAAGTCGGCAGCAAAGGCGGAAAATTCGGTCGAGTTTTTCCACAAGAGTTTTGGTGAGTTTCTCTGTGCAAAACGGATGGTGGAAAGTCTGGAAGATTTGACGGAGAAAACTGAGAAGCGACGTAAGGTTAATTATTCTGTATCTGATGAGGAGTTGGAGTGGCGGGTTTACGATCTTTTTGGGTATGGTAGTCTGACGGCGGAGGTTGTGGAATATTTGATAGCGTTGTTGGTGAAGAGTGAGGTTGAGTTGGTGGTGTTGTTTGAGCGGTTGCATGGGTTTTATCTAGACTGGTGTGATGGGAAGTTTATTGAAGCGACGGAGGAAACTTTACCTCAGAAAAAGGGGAGGGAGTTGAAACAGTGGGGTATTGAGTCTGGGCAACGTCAGGTGGATATTTATACGGGGTTGAATTTGATGATTTTGTTGTTTGAGTTGCATCGTTATGGGCAGTCTCAGGAGGAGTTAAAGGAGAATATTTCATTTCATCCTTGTGGTCAACCAGGCGATGAGGAATTTGATGAAACTCGTCTGCTGCGAATTATTGGTTATAGTCAGTGTCTTGGGGTTGAGAGTTTTGTGGAAATAGTAGGTAAGTTTCTCAATGGTGTCAATTTCAGTCGTGCCAACTTCAGTGGTGTCAACTTCAGAGGTGTCTATCTTATAGATGCCTATCTAAGTCATGCCGACTTCAGAGGTGTCTATCTAAGTCATGCCAATCTCAGTCGTGCCAATCTCAGTCGTGCTGACCTCAGAGGTGCCAACCTTAGAGATGCTGACTTCAGAAGTACCTACCTTAGAGGTGCTTACCTCAGTCGTGCTGACCTTAGAAATGCAAATTTCAAAGATGCCAACTTTAAAGATGCTTACCTTGCTAGTGCCAACCTCATTAATGCTGACTTCAGAAATGTAAACTTTTGTAGTGTCTACTTCAGAGGAGCCAACCTCACTCGTGCCAACCTTAGAGGAGCTGACCTCAGAGAAGCAGACCTCAGTCATGCTGACCTCCGTAATATCAAATGGGATAATCAAACCAATTGGTCAAATACTATCGGTTTACATAAAGCTGTCGGAGTTTCACAAGAGCTACGGGAAAATCCAGAATTTGCTGCAGCAGTTGCACAGTCGGAAGCGGCAAGTCAACAACAACAGTAAATTTTGTTGAGGTAGGGTGAAACATTGCCTCAGATCAAATCCGCTTACTTTAGAGAATAAGATTCTACCATCAGTATTGGCAAAAACTCCAAGTTTACTAGGGTTTGGTGACCAAACCCCTACGATATTGAATCGTACCGATACTACTGGAACAGACATTTTTATAGTAACCCCTTCAGACTCATCCGCACTAAAAACGCCGAGGGAGAAGCAGCAGACTTTGCCTGTTTTGCTTACTCCCACTCCTGAGGAATTTCTGTATTAATCTCATTTTCATGGTCAAAATAATATGCCATTACTGCATGAGCTTCCGAAAGCTTTAAATAAGGATGTTGGCGACACATTTCATCAACAGACCATCCATAAGCTAAATAGTCCATAACATGAGCAACACGCACCCTGGGTATTCTTTGTAGTCGTGGCGGTTGATTTTCCTCTATTTTTATATGAGGATAGTTAACTTTTGCCGTCATAGTTTTTGGCGGTATTTTAGATTAATTATTATTAATATTATAGTTGGGTTTCGCAGGCTCAACTATGGGAGATATTTATAAATTATTCAACCAACTCAACAAATCTGCCAAACTATTAAAATCAAAAAGTGCCTTAACTAAACTTTCTAAATTCTCACCAGACAAACTAGAAATCTGATTACTAATATCTGCATCAACCTCGCCAAAACGTTGATTAATTAAAGACATTACTACTTCCAATTTACCAATGTTTATGCCAATATTTATTCCGTCTTCTCTAGCCTGATTTATTTTCCCAGTTTCATCTTGCCACATCACCGCCCGCCGTTCAAACTCCTCCAATTCTTCCCCAGTAAAATTAGCCTGATTTGCAATATTCAAAGCCCGTTCAATTTCTGGCACCTCCCCCAAAGATTCGGGAATAATATCTAATCTCCCAGCTTCTTTCATAAAATAAATCCACTTATCAGTCAAACTATTTAATTCATCCAATTTTTTCTGAAATTTCGGCAATTCCAAAAATACCAATTTTAGTTCTGCTCCTTTATATACAAAAGATTTTGTCTCTTCCTTAAACACCAACTTATTAATCACATCCTGAGATTCATTAAACATTTGAAAATCAGTAATTGTCACAGCTATTACCGGATTTAGTCGTACAAAATTTTCTTTCTTGTCTAATTGACTAGCATAAGCTTGACAAAGATTATAAGACTCTCGCTTGTTCAAAGCTTGCATTCGAGCAGTTTGGGTTTCAATAATTACGGTTTAATTGTTAGATAATACTGCTTTAATATCTAAATAAGTATCTTTTAAAGATTCTACTTGACCAGGATTATAAGGATTAATAATAGTCACAGAACGAATAATATTTTCACCATCATAAATAATGGCATTCAGAAAACTGATAAGTATTGATTCAAATTAAGTAGAACCGAATATTTTCTTAAAAGCATAATCAACTTTAGGGCTGATAAATCTCATAGTAGTATTTCAGTATTAACAGAAAAGAAAGAACGAGCGTAATATTTTATTTGAGATTTACTCGCTCGACAACCTATTACTTTTTATTTTTGACCTAGGAGGCGTGCCTGATAACTGATAACTGATAACTGATAACTGAAATGACTTAGTAATCTTCTTCCTCCTCCCACAATTAACGTACCCAAGCTAAAAACTTAGATGTAACTAAATTACTTTTACTTTGATCTTGATTTTCTTGTAAATTTAAATATTTTTCTACTATTTGTAAGATTTTTTTTGAAGTAGCAGGTTTTCTTAAAAAATCTGTAGCACCTGCAAATTTAGCTTTTCCCCGATTTATCCAGCTATCTTGCCCAGTATATATAATAATAGGAATTTCTTTGTAAGCTGAAGCTGTGCGCAAAAAATTACAGAGTGCATAGCCATCAACATCAGGTATAGCTAAATCCATAAATATTAATTCAGGTAGGGTTTTAGCCATTAATCCTATTCCCTCAATTGGGTCAGTAATTTTTTCAATTTTATACCCTTTAGGCATCAGAATTTGTTCTAAAAAATTACCTGCTTTTGCTGTAGAATCTATATAAGCGATTAGAGGTCTGTAACGATTTGTTGAACTATAAGCCAGACGTAATTGTTCTAATGGAGAAGGTAAATCTGGTACAGCTCGAACTTCTATTAAACCTTGTCTGAAAAAGTGATTTAAAGTGCGAGTTGTTAAGGCTAGACATTGCTTTTTTTTGACTGTAATATCCCACAAAGTATTTTCACCATTAAATTTATCACTAAGACTCTGTAAAGATTCTGCACTGACGTGACTTTGTAAATTTACAGATTTTTTTACTATCGGTGCTTGCTCTGGCCAAATATTAGTAATACTCATTTTTTGCCAGCGTTGCCAAAGTTTTTGTGCTGCCCCTACAACTTGCTTTAATTCTGGTGGAGATAATGCTAAATTAGCAATAATTTCTGAAGTTAATTGTTGATAAGAATGCCAGTAGAGATTTAAAACTGATTGAGTTGCTAAAGAAAAGAAAACTTCATAAGTGCTCCTAGATATAATTGCTTTACCTTGTTCGATACTAATTTGATCTCCAATAATAACTTGTTTGAGTAATTGATATTCCCATAATTCTTCAGTTGAAAGCAGGCTTGCATTAAATTTTAACTGCTGATAACTTTGGCTAATAGCTCTATACCAACGCCTAGTTTGATGTAATCCACCTGTGGCATATAACATTAATCCTTGGCAAAAGTAAATCTGCCATTTTTCTTCACCATTATCTAGGATTAATTTACCTGTTGCTTGTTTCTGGCTAAGTACGGCCAAGGCATTCCATAGTTTATTACATCCAGTATTAGTTATTAGCATATAACTCTACTTTAATTAAATATATGATTTTATAGTATACTCAATATTATCAATTAATTTGTATGGGCTTACACCCTCTCAGTCTTGTTTTACTTAGTTAAGTATTTTCAACTAAGCTGTTATGCTTTAAAATTGGTTATTCAGACTAGGCAACAACCAACAGGCAATAGGAAAAGAATTGGGAGATATTTAGCTGATTTCAGAAAACCCAGTAATATCATGTCCGTTTAATAGCGTTCAGGAAAAACTTTCTTCTCCTCTTCCTTCTTCTTCCCTCCTGACTCGGTGACTCCTCCGTCGTTATTTATAAGTATTCAACCGGACATGATATAAAAATGTATCTTACTTTATTGATTGTTCTGTGATTTTACTATAAAATTATTCAATTATTTCCAACAAATAACTTGGGGACTATTAAATTACTGCTTTAAAATTTAATACGCCTACTCTTCTGAGGCAAGTAACCAAGTGCAACAATTAATAATTATTCATTGTTAATTGCCTGTTCTTAAAAAGAAGAGGATTTACTAAAAATAAAATTTTGTTCTCCTAATAGGGCGACAGCCAGTGGCGCAGCGAAGGAGAGATTTAAAACCCTGATTAATAATTATTAATTATTTATTTGGTCAAAATAATGTTTATTCAAAATTGCGTCTACAAAAACTTAAAAACTTAGTTTTTTTAACCATGAATATAAGTAGCCCGGCGTAATTAAATGTCACTATATCCGAAGCAGGGCTATTTCATTCTAAACTGTGCCATATTATGTATTTACGAAAATAGGTTATTAATAGCTCCCGATAATTTATCTTTCGCTATCTGAAAGTAAGTAAATTCATTGCTAAAATCTAGAATGAAATGACCCTGATGTTCGAAGCGACTCGAACAGAGTGGAAGGTTTGCTCCGCATTCCGGACCGAAAGCAATATAAAGTGGCTGAAACCCTTGAGATTGCTTCTCTACACTGCGTTTCGGTCGCAATGACTACTTGTAAATTTTCCCACCTACCTACTTAGTTTTAACGATTTTAATAGTAGAGAAAAATATGATTATAGTAATAATGAACTACTTATATCATGAAAAATATCTAGTTTTCCACAGGCATAAATGAAAGATTATATGTTTCAATTAAAGTTCTGCTAGAAGCAGGTTTTGGTTGTTTAACATTCAGATATTTCTCCACAATTTCCACAATTTTATTTGGCGGATCGGATTTACTTAAATAATCATTAGCACCTGTTAATTTAGCTCTAGTGCGGTCAATAATGCTATCTTGACTTGCTAAAAATATAATCGGTATATTTTGAAATGTGGTCGTTTTTCGCAAAAAATTACATATTGTATAACCACTAACTTTAGGCATAACTAAATCTAAAAAAATTAAGTCAGGTTGGCAATCTTCTAGCAGTGCTAATCCTTTAATTGGGTCCTGAATCTTTAAAACTTCATATCCCAAAGGCTTCAGGATTTTCTCCAATACGTCACCGACAATATAACTATCATCAATGCACGCAATTGTTGCTTTAGGGCTGACCTGTGCTTGAGATATCAAGTTTAATCTTTCTAGGGGAGAAAGCCAATCTTCTACCTGTTTAAAATCAATTAAATGAAGTTTTTCCAACTTATATAAATTCCGCATCAGAGCTGGTAAAGAAACTTTTCTTTTTAGTGCAATATCCCAAATAGTCCGATCGCTATTTAATAACTTCTTTGTATTGATAAAAGATTCAGATTTTCCTTCGTTTAACAGCTTAGTTGAATCTCTGACAACCGGAGCACTGTCAGGATTAATATGCCATAAACCTTCCTCTTTTAAAGATTGCGAATGTCTTTTTGCTGAATCAAGAACTTGTTTAATTTCTAGTCGCGATAACAGTAAACTAAGAGCTAATTGAGAGCTAGGATGTTTCTGTGGATGCCAACTTCTGGTTAAACCTGGTTGGCTAATAATAGCAAAGAAGACTTCCTCAGCAATAGTACGTAAAACTGCCTTACCTTGAGCTAAACTTATTTGATTTTCACTAATAGCTGTTTGTAGTAATTTATATTCCCACAGTTGATTACTTGTCAATTGATTAACTTCAAATTTCAACTCAGGAAAATGTTGTCTGATGGCTCGATACCAACGTCTAGTAGAGTGTGACCCACCCCTTGCATACAGGAGATGGCCAAACAGGAAATAAAGTTGCCATTCTTGATTTCCGTTAGCGAGAACTAACTTACCAGTAACTTGCTTTTGACTGACCATACTAAGGGTATTTGCCAGCTTAATATAGCCTACAGTGGATACTGACTTAATCATTACACCTTTGAGATTAATGTCGTAGCGACATTTAACTTTGAGCCACTAACTAATAGAGCAGCATGATTATAGATGTCAGTTTTATTATTTAATATTTGCTTGATATTTGTCATCGCCCTTTCTACGGAATTTTTTATATAATACATTCAGGTCTCAGAATTTTCTCGGATACTTTTAGGTCAGTTAGTGTGATAAAACAGACAATATTTATTTGTAATCACATTTTTTCCTAGTTTTCAATCCGCTATTTTGCCGATCTTTTCTGCGGGGTTAGTATCAGATTTCCGCTCTAGTTCAATCCTCTCGGTTTTAACCAGAGGTAATTATTCATTATTCATTAGACATCTCCAAGAATAAAAAATAAAATCAATTCTTATCCATAAGTTCTCAATTATTTATCCCTGTTCCCTGTTCCCTGTTCCCTCTTTTCTGGAGATGTCTATTATCCATTATCCATTAATGGACCAGCACTATTTGAGGCGCTAACAATAAATCTGACTCCGATTGAATTAACTGCCCAATACCAATAAATTCACGTTCTTGCTCGTAAACTCGTATTGGCAACCCAGCCCTGTACTCCTCTGTTTTATCCACTCTTTGGAGGGAAAGACGTTGCCCTTGACACCATTTCCTGGCATCCTCAGCAACCAAAGCGATCGCCGACAAATGTGCCAATGCTACTTCTGGAGATAACAGACTAAACATTTTTTCCTGCACTTGAGTTTCTACTTCCTCAAAAGTCAGACTATTTTTCAAGGAAAAGCCACTACTTTCAGTACGAGTTAAAGCTGCTAAAGTTCCTCCAGTATTTAAAACAGAACCTAGATCGCGAGCTATAGCCCGAATATAAGTTCCTGCCCCACAAGCGATCGCAAAATCCACCTCAGGAAAATCCCCACCTCGCCAGTCAAGAACTTTTATATCAAACACTTCCACAGTGCGAGTGGGAACTTCTACCGTTTTTCCCTGACGTGCTAAATCATAAAGTCGCTTTCCCTGCACTTGTATAGCACTATAGCTAGGTGGAACTTGCTCAAATTTTCCCAGAAAACGTGGCATCACTGCTTCAATATCAGCTAAGGTTAACTGTGTTGGTGGAGCAGATTTAACAATTTCTCCCTCCAAATCATCAGTAGTAGTAATCATACCGAATCTGACTGTGCCGTGATAAGCCTTTTGTGAGGGCAAAAACTGTAATAACCTAGTTGCCCTTCCCACAGCAATAGGTAAAACTCCTGTAGCAGCAGGATCGAGAGTTCCACCATGACCCACACGCTTGAGACGTAGCAACCGTCGAACTTTTGCTACACAGTCATGGGAAGTCATACCTGATGGTTTATTAAGATTGAGAAAGCCTTGCATAATTATATTTATTTGATTTTTACCGAAAAATTTGGGTTAGGTACAGAAATGATTGTGCATCGAAAAACTCTAAGCATGAAGTACTAGAAAAGCAAAGTTTTTCGGTTTGAACTGTACCGAACAGGCATAGTCTACAAGCTCTTTTCAGCAATTAACAATTAACAATTAATAATTATCGCTCGCCGGAGCATTAATAATTTATCGGAGACTATCTCCCTAGACATATGCTACTCAATTATTCATTATTCAGGTCGGCTTTAAACCTTAATTATTTAATTATTCATTATTCATTATTCAGTAAGTAGGCGGGAATAAACCTCACTATCTAACAAAATGTCAATCAACCTCAACCCTTAATATTGCTTTCGGTGCTGAATGATCCGCAAACGTTTCACGCAGAAATTATCGAATTATCGCAATTGACTCTCGTGACATTTAATAATTAAGTCTAGCTACTTATCTCAAATAATTGTAAATTCAATTTCACCTTCTTCCACATTGAGTACTATTGCCAAATAATCTCCTTCATTCCCCGGTTCATCAATCCTAATAGCTATACCAGGGTTATCCTCCCCCACTAAAGTTTCAGAAAACTCAAGCTGACCGCGGGTAAGACCCCCATTTAATCCAATTTCATCATCATCTTCTGGATTATAATCTGTAATAATATCTGCATCTGATAGATTCAGACCACCCGTATTTTCAGCAATAACAAATAAATCTTCCCCACTTCCTCCTATTAAAGTATCACTGCCGCGATCGCCTAGCAAAGTATCATCACCTTCACCCCCATCTAGAGAATCATCTTCTCTACCGCCATAGAGACTATCATCTTCTAAACCACCAAAAAGACAGTCATTGCCTTGGTTGCCATAAAGTGTATCTGCATCATCATCGCCAAATAGGGAATCATTGCTTCTACCGCCCCATAAAGTATCTCTACCATCACCCCCTAAAATAGAATCTTCATCTCGACCACCAAGTAGAGAGTCATTACCCAATTCTCCTATAAGCGTGTCATTACCATTTTCTCCAAAAATTCTATCCCCTCCTCCTCGACCTTCTAGGGAGTCTCGACCGGCTAAACCCATGATTTCATCTATACCTGAGGTGCCGTTAAGGCTGTCGTCATCAACCGTACCTAAGATTTCATTGAATAAATTTATGGGAACTCCTTCCCCCCCTGGGTTTGTGCCATTTTCTCCTCCAGGAGTTCCTGAAATTGAATCATTGTCCCCCACAGAAATTGGGTCATCAATCAGTGGGCCAAAAATATTAAATATATCGACTGTACCGTCAAAAAGAGGTTCTGATGTTGCAGAGACCATAACACTCCTGTAGATAAATTAGTAGATAAATTATTTGTTAATTTAAGAGTCTGTCAAATATGAGTTTGATTATAACTAAAATGAGAGTACTCTAAATGTCCATAATTTCCTTAAGCCTTCATCACCCATGTCCCTCTCTCAAAAATTATCTTGGCGAAGCCATAAATTTTTGTTAATTTTAAACTAAGTGGATAACAGAACAGTCAAACTTAAAAAAAATAATTTGTTAATATTCGGACCTGTTAGTAACCAGAAAACTAAGTCCCGATCGATGGACAAATTTTAAGATTAACAATTACAACTGGAGTGCAAAGAATAGCGATGTTGAATGCCACAGAAATTTTAATCAATGCTTTTGTAAAAGAGCTACAGGCTGGTTACCGTCGCACCTATGGGGGGTTTAAGCCAAACTATCCAGAAATTATTGCCTGGGCAGGAAATATGGCTCTGGAAAATATCGCCAACTGTGATGCTTTATATCACAATGTTGAACACACAATGTTAGTGACCCTTGTGGGGCAAGAGATTTTACGGGGTAAGCACATCCGTGAAGGTGGAGTATCTCCTGAAGATTGGTTACATTATATTATTTC
>JBARXI010000766.1:0-1888 GCA_049647275.1 Microcoleaceae cyanobacterium | reverse complement strand
CATCCTAAAGTCATTGTTGAGGTGCTTTCCCCTAGTACAGAAAAATACGATCGCGGCGATAAGTTGAAATATTATCGTCAATTTCCTAGTTTGCAAGAATATGTTTTAGTAGATTCAGAATCAATTTCTGTAGAAATTTATCAACGTGGCGAGGGAAAAGTTTGGCATTATTGTGGGTATACAGAAGGTGAGTCTATTACGTTAGAGAGTATTGAATTTACTTCTGCTATTGAAGTTTTATACGAAGGAGTTAACTTTGAAAATGATACTGTCGAGCAAGAATAAACGATGATGGCAAATTCGTCTTAATGGAGGACGAGTAATTTTTTGACAGTGGGGTGACAACCGCCTGTTGTTACGAGGCGACTATCTGGGTGGAGATGGTTTAGTCCGACGGCGGCGCCCAGGGCGTCGAAGTCTGCTGTTGTGTGGCATAGAATTATGTTCATGGGTTAGAGGAAGGAGGAAAAAGGTTTTAGATATTCTAGCTAAAATTGATATTAGAGAAAACCTTAGTTAGGTGTTTATTGAACTCAGAAAGTGCCTTAAAGGATTGAATTTCTAGATATATTTGAAGAATAATTTAACTCTCGTACTCTACAAGTAAAGCAATACCAGCTGATATTTTATCCATAACTTCACTAGAACAAACACCTATTTTCTTAACTAACCTTTGCAAATCCATTCCTCTTATTTGCAATAAATCAACAGTAGAAATTTTGTTTAAATTATTTTCTAAATCAGGTTCAATTTTAATATGCCAACTATCATTATTAAAATAATTTTTCCAATCAGTAATAGGTGCAATTAACTTAATTGGTAATCTACCAATACCATCGGAACTAATGATAATCGCCGGACGAATCTTTCTAATTTCTGCTCCGATAGTTGGGTCGAAATTTGTTAGCCAAATATCTCCCCGTTTGGGTAAATTATCATTCCTCATATAATTCATCCCAAGTTTGTAAATCTTGCCATTCTGTATCTTGCTGATAATATTCGCACATTTTTTCGGCTTGCTTTGCCAAAATTTTTCGTCTTTCTTCTAATGGTAATTTCATTAAATAACGGGTATCATTGCCTACCTCTTTACTAACTTGAGAAAGCAATTCCTCCTGTAATCTTTGGCATTCCTCTACAAGTGGGATACCTAATTCTGTGGCAAGAGATAAAGCGCGAGTGCAACAGTCAATTGCTTGGTCAAAATAACATAGGTTTTGATATACTTTTGCTAAGTTATTTAGTGCCTCAATTTCAGTAATGTAATTGCCAGTATCTCTAAAAATTGCGAGTCCTGCGTTAAAATATTCTCTTCCTTCTGAAACTTTTCCCCATTTAATGAGGGCAATTCCAAGGTTATTTAAAGCAATTGATTCTACGCCTTTATCTCCTGTCTCTCTAGAGATATCTAGCAATTGTCTGTAATATTTGCAGGCTTGTTCGTAGTTTTCTAATACATCATAGATATAACCCAAATTACCCAGTGCATTACCTTCCCCTCGACGATTTCCTATTTCTTGTGAAATAACCAAATGTCTTTGATGGTTTTTAATAGCTTCCTCATACTGTTTTAAAGACTCATAAGCATTTCCCAGATTCCCTAAAGCATTTCCCTCTCCTCTTCGATCTTCTAACTCCCTAGCAATTTGAAGATGTTGTTTATGAAACTCAACTGCTTTCTCGTACTTCCCTATAGCCTCATAAGCATTTCCCAGATTCCCTAAAGCACTTCCCTTTGCTTTGGTATAGCCTATTGAACTTGCAACATCTAGACATTGCTGGTTGTACTCAATTGTCTTTTCAAAGTCTCTAAGCATACCATAAATATTTCCTAAATTTGCTAGTATATCTGCTTCTACTTTACGATCTCCTATTTCTCTAGCTATTA
>JBARXI010000765.1:0-5803 GCA_049647275.1 Microcoleaceae cyanobacterium | reverse complement strand
GCGGGGTTCATTAAAAATAGGTTGGAGTTACCGCCGATGACTTGGATGAGACCGTTAATAATTGAGGCATCTCCTCCTGTGACTCGGCCGAGAATGTTGCGGGTGTCTGGGGTGGTTAGGAAGTTGGCTGTTTGACCGGAGTTGACGTTGAATTGGTCGAAGCTGTGGAAGAGGTTGGCCCCATTGCGAGCGCCTCCTTCGATGTCGAATTGGTTGCCATTTTGGTTGACGGTTGTGCCTGTACCGTCGTTTGCGGGGGTAATTGGTTGACTATTAGCAGGGGTGGTGGCAATTGTACCTAATATTACGGCTAGCAGATGGTAAACATTTAGGGAGTTAGTTTTCATGGGGAAACCTGCTGTTTAAAATAACAAATAAATGGTTTAACTATAGCAAATTCTGCTATAGCTGTGAGTTAGTTCTATTTATTTTATTAAATTTGTTAAAATCCAGTCCCAAAGTAGACATCTCCGGAAAATAAACCTTTTAATTATATCAGCTAAGCAAAGAAAAATTCACCCTAAAACATCCTTTTTCTTGCCTTTTTCGTAAAAATATCTTACCGAATAATTAAGGTTTAAAGCCTCTTATCTTCACAAGAAAAGCGGTCGGGGGATGGCGCGCATGCTGCGCAACATGTAAAGCGGAGCGGCTCTGTAAGAGCGGGTCTCCTTTCCCTCCGGGACGCTTCGCGTTTTGCTCCGCAACATGTAAAACGTAGTTTTGCGAAGCGCAAACGCCATATCCAATCGACCAAGAGAAGTCAACAATTTTCTCATTGGTATCAATCTTCTTCCTTTAAGACAGAGGTAATTATTAATTATTCATTATCAATTATCAATTATCAATTATTGAACTGTTGCCTACTCCTGCAAAAAATCTATATCTTTGTTCGCAGAGGTATAGTATATTAAGAAAAAAGTTTACATCTTTAAAAATAGAAAATTCTCCAAGAATGTCATTACTTCAAATAAGCAACAGTAACTCCACTACCACCCTCATTTCTAGCAGCTAATTCGTAACGCTCCACTAATGGATGTTGCTGCAAAAATTCATGAATACCTTGCCTTAATTTTCCTGTACCTTTACCATGAATAATCCACAACAAACCATATTCTATTGACTTTGATAATGCCCGATCGACATCAATTTGAGCATCGGCTACGCGACTGCCACGAATATCGATACTATTTTGAGAAGTACGAACAGCTAAACCACTAGAAGCAATTGCTGGGGGAGTTTCTTTGGGCTTATTCTCTGATTTTTTACTCTTTTGTGATTCTAGGTTTTTATTCTTTTTAAAAGACTCTACTTTTTCACCATCAAGTGATTCAATTTCTGTTAAATTAACTGTCATTTTCATAATCCCAAATTTAACAGTTAATTCATCATTTTCGTTGGGAGCAGTCAAAACTTCTGCACTTTGCCCAATTTTCGGAATCCGAATTCGATCGCCCTGTTTTGGCATAAACCCTGGTTTTTTGGGTGGGGTAGAACGAGAAGGCAAATATTTCTCAGAAATTTCATTAATCGCTTTAGTTGCTTTCTGAGCATTTCTAGCTGTTAGCGGACCCTGTTGTAAATTTCTAATTACTGTCGCAATTTCTGCTTTTGCCTCGGCAATTTTTTCTTGTACTGCTACCTCTTGCGCTAACTTTAAATCTCGTTCCCTTTCCTTTAAAGCTGCTGCTTTTTGGGAAACTTCACGATGCAAAGACTCGGTTTCTTTTAATAGTTCGGAAGTTTCCTTTGCTTTAGTCTCTTGGTTTTGTCTTTCTTCTTCCAAACCTGCGATCGCCTGATTTACATCTTCAGAATTTCCCCCGACATAATCTTGCGCTCTGTGAATAATCTCCTGTTTTAAACCCAACCTACCAGCAATAGTCATGGCATTAGAACGTCCGGGAATTCCCCAAAGTAGACGATATGTAGGTTGTAGGGAGGCGCTATCAAATTCTACAGAGGCATTTTCAAACCGTTCATCTTCATATTTGAGAGCTTTCAATTCTCCGAAGTGGGTGGTTGCAACTGTTAACAGCGCGTGGTCTGCGAAATATTGCAATAGAGAAATTGCTAAAGCACTACCCTCCGCAGGGTCTGTACCTGCTCCAACTTCGTCTAACAAAACGAGCGTAGAGGATAAATTAAAATTGTCTGAATTTTCATCTCCTGTCACTTCTGAGTCCTTTTCATCCTCAAAAGAATCATCAACCGCAATTACTTCTGACCTCTGTAGGGGTGAATAGCCATTTGCTTCGCATAACTTCGTTAACGCCCCTACAACTTCTGACTTCTGACTATCTATTGCTTCTAAAATTCGGATAATCCGCCGAATATGACCAGAAAATGTTGATAAACTTTGCTCTAGAGATTGCTCGTCACCAATATCAGCCAATATTTGCTCAAACCACGGCAATTCTACAGGGTCATTGGCAGGTATAAATAATCCTACCTTTGCCATCAGTGCAGCTAATCCCACAGTTTTCAGAGTAACGGTTTTGCCTCCAGTATTCGGCCCTGTAATTGCTACCACTCGCACTTCAGGTTTAACCTTAACATCAATGGGTATTACAGGAATTCCCTGTTCGTGTTGCTGTTGCCAGACTAATAATGGATGTCGCAACTGACGCAAAGTCATGGGGGAACGATCGGAGTCTACATCCGTAAATTGAGGTGGGTTGGCTCCTAACCATAAACTATAACGAGCGCGGGCTGTGGCTAGGTCGATCCGAGTCGCGATCGCCAATAACTTTTCCAAGTCTTCCTTGACTTCTGCGACTTGCTCTGTTAATGCTTGTCGAATAGCTTCTTCTTCTCTTTGAGCTTGACGTAGCAGTTGCCGCATTTGGTTATTGAGGTTGACAACTCCATTAGGTTCGATGTATAATGTCGAACCTGTTGTAGATGTGTCGTGAACGATACCAGGTATGGCATCCTTTTGAGGGGCTTTGACAGGAATTACGAAGCGATCGCTGCGTTGAGTAATAATTGGTTGTTGAATGGCACTGGCTTTGCGTTGTAAAATTCCTCGGAGAATATTATCAATGCGATCGCGCAAATGCTGCATTTTATCGCGAATACCTGCTAGTTTAGAACTTGCCCTATTTGTGACATCCCCTCTGTCATCTATACAACGGTGGATTTCTTGTTCTAATTCTGGATAAGTCCGCAACTCAGCTACTAGCTCTGGCAAAACTGACAATTCATATTCTGACTCATAATTATCGATTACCCGACGTAATTTACGAACGCCAGCCAGAGTTGTAGCTATAGCTAAAAGTTCAACTCCAGAAATTATACCACCTAGTTCGGCCCGCTCCAGAGCATCACCAAAGTCTTCGATGCCATCAAAAGATAGACCCTGTGGCAGACGAGTTTCTAGTTTATAGACCTCCTGAGTTTGGGCTAATAGTTGTATTGTTTCGGCTTTTGTTGACGGAATTGGTAAATGATGAGCTGCAATTACACCCAATTTAGTTGCTGTGAAAGTGGCCAAGTGTTGACATAAACGGGGCCATTCTAGTAATTCTAAAGTCTCAGATTGAATCAAAGCTTAATATATAAAGAATTATGTACTATGAATTATATTATACTACAATTACTCAATCAGTGTACTGGGGGTAATTCATAAATGGTGGTGGTGCAGCCGTAATGGTACAGGAAGCAGAGGAGTGTGGGAAGTTTGGGAGGTGTGGGAAGTGTGGGGAGAAATTCAAAAATATATATTTTCTACCATTACGGCTGCAGGACGACCTCTTAAATTACCTTTGGTAGTAGGGGTAATTCATGAATTACCCCTACTACGTGGCGTTACTGATTCTGGCTAAATGGATTGGTCAAAGCTTATCAACTTCATTCAGCAATTATGCCAAATCATACATTGATTCAGCAACGCGCCAAAGCTTAGACAGGAGTTAGGCACAAACACTATATACAGGATATAAAAACTATAGTACTACACTATATGTAGTGTTTGCCACGATAAAATGCGTAAGCAATAATGTAGGGGCGAATGGCCATTCGCCCCTACTGACTATAACCCCTGGGTGAAAAATGAGGAGCAGAATTTATTAAGGGTTAAAATTATACCATATTATCAAGCATTAATGCTTGATATGACAATTACTTTATAGTTTAGTATTTCTCCTCAACACCTAACACCCTTAATAATTCAAAAACCTTGCCTTGGTCTACAATTAGCGACAGACTCCACCAACCCCAGGGCAATAAAATTACTCAACAAAGCCGATCGCCCATAACTAAGTAGTGGTAGTGGGATACCAGTCACGGGAGCCAAACCAATATTCATACCAATATTCACGAAAACTTGGAATATCAACATTGATAATACGCCAATGGCTATCAGAGAACCAAAATTATCTTTAGCAGTCTGAGCAATAATCACCAAGCGCAGACAAATAAACCAAAAAGCCAAAAGCACTAGAATACAACCAATAAAACCCAACTCTTCGCCGATGGCTGAGAAAATGAAATCTGTATGCTGTTCCGGAATAAAATTTAGTTGAGTTTGAGTACCTTCATATAAACCCCTACCAAACATTTGTCCAGAGCCAATAGCAATACGAGATTGGATTAAGTGATATCCTGTGCCCAGGGGGTCTTGTTCTGGATTGAGAAATCCTGTTAACCTATCTTTTTGATAGTCTTTGAGCAAATTCCATAATATTTGCCCAACATTTCCAGAGACAATATTAATCCCGGCAACAATAGGAGCCCATAACCAACCCCAAGGCAAACTACGCCAAGCAATTAAAGTCATCAAAGCTATTGAAGCAACCCAAGCCGGAAAATAAATACTGTAGAGGATGGCTGATAAAATGGGAGAGACCAACAATATTAACCAACCAGGATTCACATTACCCCAGTAAAGTATTCCCATAGTAATTGCACCAAATATTAAGGAGGTGCCCAGGTTCGGTTCTAAAAAAACTAATAACCAGGGTACTGCTGTAACAATTAGAACTTTAAAAAAGTCTAATAGTTTTATCCTCGTGTGAGATTGTAGTATTGCTGCCAAGGTAATAATTACCCCCACTTTGGCAAATTCTGAGGGTTGAACATGAAAACCACCTACATTAATCCACCTTTGGGCCCCTAGGGCTGAGGTTCCAATAATTTGCACAGCAACTAAGGAAATATTGGTCAAAATATAAATTACCCATTTCCATTGAATTAAGACCTCGTAGCGACAACGGGCAATAATTAAGGCTAATAATAGGCCCACCCCCCCTGTAAGCCAGTGCTGCCACCAGTCAGTCAGGCCCTGATTACGTTCCACACTTTGGATCATGATTCCGCCAAAGAAGGTCATCCCTATATAAACAAGTAATAGAGACCAGTCTAGATTTTGCCATTGTGAGAGTGGAGACTTTCGGCGATTTCTTAAGATTAATTTCTGGGTCATATTTCAATAATGGATAATAGATAATGGTGAAATTTAGATTTTTGAATATTCTTTATACTTAATACATCGACTTAAGTCGAATCTCTGCATAAATTCAAGATTTATTTGATGACTAAGTTAGGGGCGGGTGGGAAAATAGTTATAAGTAGAAAAACCCGCCCTAACACCAAGGCTGTAAAACCCGCCCCTAATTATGAACTACAGGAACGGGTTCGTAGAGGTATTCAAACCAGTTACCATCTAAGTCTCTACCATAGAAAGAAGCTGTGCCATCTCGGTGTTCGTGGATTGGCGAAACTTTGATTTCTTGGGCTTTTAACTGTTCGTAGGCTGTTTCCATTTCTGAGCGATCGCTCAACACAAACCCAAAATGTGGCC
>JBARXI010000764.1:0-5144 GCA_049647275.1 Microcoleaceae cyanobacterium | reverse complement strand
TAAATCTTCAGGGGAAGCAGACTATTTTATTTCTGTTGTAGATGATATTAGCGACCGCAAACAAGCAGAGGCAAAAATCAAAACTTCTCTACGAGAAAAAGAATTTTTATTAAAAGAAATTCATCACCGAGTCAAAAATAATCTTTATGTCATTTCTAATCTTTTAGAGCTGCAATCTAGTACGATTAAAGATGAGGCTATGGTTAATTTATTTTCTGACTGCCAAAACCGGATACAAGCCATGGCATTAATTCATCATCAACTTTATCAAGCTGAGAACTTATCTGCCATTAACTTTGCGGATTACCTGCTAAATTTGCTTGATAATTTATTTTTTTCTCATCAAAGCTTGCAAAAAGATATTAATTGTGATACATCTAACATAGAATCATTATATATTCATATAGAAACGGCTATCCCTTGTGGTTTGTTAGTTAATGAGTTAGTGACTAATTCGTTTAAATATGCTTTCTCTAATCAAGAAACCGGTGAAATAAAAATTCAACTTTATCACGATCGTAATCATCAGGTTCATTTGGTGGTTAGCGACAATGGAATTGGCCTGCCAGCCGATTTAGACTGGCAAAATTGTCCATCTCTAGGGTTAACATTGGTAAAAATATTAGCCGAGCAATTAGAAGCAACCATCGAGTTAGACAATACTCATGGTGCAACTTTTCATCTAAGTTTTTTTGATGTGGATATTCAACAATTAATAATTAATAGTTAATAATTAATAATTAATTGTGAGTATGTCATTGCGACTGGAACGGAGTTGAAGGTTTGCGGAGCATTCTGCTAGGGAAGCAATCTCAATGGTTGAGGTTACATAAACATTTTGTTACTTTGTTACATGGTGAAGTTTATTCCACAGTTAATAATTAATAATTCACAATTACCTCTTTTTTTGAAGAATGAAGATTGACTAAAAAGAAACATAAATGATTTTTCTCCTGAAAAGGAGAAGTTTCTCACCGAATAATTATTCGGTGACTATAATCATAACTAAGAAAAATTTTTAGGAGTTGGGAGTAGCGGGAGTTCAAGAATTGGATAATTTATTTTTTGCTATTGTCTTTAGATGTATTTTATCAGACCAAAATTTATTCAGAATCTATTGATGGTCGCTATATATCTAATACCAATTAATTAGTCAGGCGTAATTAAATGTCACTTCGTTAATTCCGACAATTTCTGTGTGGAAGGTTTGCGGAGCATGACCGACCGAAACCAATATCTTGGGTTAAGGTAGATTTATATTTTATTACATAGTGAGGTTTATTTCCGCCTACCTACTTAGATCAAACAATATAGCATTTCTCGCTCTTGGTGAGATACACAAGTTTTAGATTTTTGGCAACAGCTCCGGAAGGGAATAGGGAATAGGTAATAAGAAATAGCGGTGCGACCCCGCGGGGCGCGACAGACGCAAGCGGTCAGATCCCGCGGGGCGCGACAGACGCACCTGGTAGCTGACCAAGAGAGGGAATGCGCACTCCTGTGAAGGAATAGAAAAAATACTGTACTTCATAAAGGATGAGAACCGCTATATTATAAATAACTAATAGGATTGAGGAAACTCTCTATATGGAATGGAGAATTTTCTAAATTTTAAGTTAGATCAAGTCCGGTTGATTTAACTATTTTTTCCTCTATCACCCGCAGCAGTTGCTGAAAACCTTCTTGCTCTCCTACTCCCTTACTATCTAAATAATAAGTCTATAACCGGACATGATTTGACTCCTCACCCTTAATTTATCTACTACTTATACTTAAAATATACCATCTAAGTAGGTAGGTGTAATTAAATGTAAAAGGTTCAAAGTGAGGAGGAACGACATTTGCGGAACGCTTCGCAAACGTTCCTCGCAATGACAAAGCATATTCTATTTATCTCTGTCCATCTACTTTTTTAACAATCTTTTTTCCAAATGTTATAACTCATTTAAATTCAGGAAAGCATGATTAAATCTGTGAATATACTGATTGTAGAAGATGAATTAATTGCTGCAGAAAATATTAGTAGAAACTTAAATCAGTTTGGATATACAGTCACGGGAAAAGTTCAATCTGGAGAAAAAGCTATAGAGAATATAACTGAAAATCCTCCAGATTTAGTTTTAATGGATATTAAGTTAAAAGGTAAACTTAACGGCATTGAAACCGCAGATAAAATCAACAAAATGTTTCCAATTCCTATAGTTTATATTACTGCATACTCAGACTCCATAACCATTAAAAAAGCAACAAAAACTACACCCTACGGTTATTTAATTAAACCCTTTAAAGCCGTAGATATTAAAACCACGATTGAAATGGCTCTAGCAAAACATCAGACAGAGCAACAAACAATTAAAACTTTATCTGAAGCTCTCTCCCAAGCACAAGAAATAAATCAACTCAAATCTCAATTTTTTTCTACAGTTTCTCACGATTTACGCACTCCGCTAACTACAATTTTAGCTTCCCTAGAATTACTGAGAAACTACAGCGAACATTTTTCTGCGGAGCAAAAAGAGAAACTTTTTAGTCGGATCAAAACTGCTGGTAAGAATATGACTGAATTATTAGAAGATTTATTACTCGTTAATCAGGCAGAGCTAGGTAAACTTCGCTGCGAGCTAGTCAAAGTAGATATAGTTACTTTTTGTCAGGATTTACTAGAAAGTTTACAATTAATCCTTAGCTCTCAGCATCAGTTGAATTTTGTTTGTTTAGTAGATGGAAAACCTCAAACAAACTGTTCTGATGACATATATTTAGATAAAAAACTTTTACGTCATATATTAACTAATTTATTATCTAATGCAATTAAATATTCTCCCGATGGAGGTCCGATAACTTTAGAATTAAATTGCCAACCTAAACAGATAATTTTTAGGGTCAAAGACCAAGGTATCGGCATACCACCAGAATATCAAGAAAAATTATTTAAAGTATTTGAAAGAGCCAGAAATACCATAAATATAAAAGGTACAGGTTTAGGATTATATATTGTTAAGCAAGCAGTGGATGTTCATCAAGGGGCGATCGCTGTGGAAAGTGAAATGGGAGTAGGTAGCACATTCACTGTAACTCTCCCATCCTTAGCACCCACCAATCGCTACTTCAATTATTAAATAGTAGGGGTAATTCAATTATTAAATACTAGGGGTAATTTATGAATTACCCCTACTAAAGTTTAAAAACTTCGGCTTCTACAAGGAGACTAGAATCCCATTTTTTCAGTCAACTATGAATTTTCATCCATACCACCGCCGAGATTGAAAATAAAAGGAACTCTCTGAGACTTTTCATTGCCAAGAATCAAAACCCTAGGCATTTGAGAGCCACCCTGTTTCCAAGCTTCAATAGCTTCCTTCTGCAACACTAACTCACCACCTTGAGCCTTCAAAGTTTCTGCTAATAACTTTTGAGCCTCTGCTCTACCCCTAGCCCGATTCACATCTGCCTGAGCTTCTTGCTCTGCTTCCTTAGCAACATATACTGCTCGTTGCGACCGTTGCTCTGCAATTTGTTTATCTTCAACTGCCCTAGCAAATTCAATAGAAAAAGTCAAATCTATGACGCTAGTATCTAATACAATGATTCCGTATTTCTCCAAACGAGAACCTAAAGCTTCATCAAAGTCTGATTTCAATTCTACCCGTTTAGTAATAGCTTCTTCTACAGTTCTTCTTGCTGCTGCAATCTTAAAAGATTCTTGAGTTTGTGGTGCAATTACTTTTGAAACTACATTTTGTAGAGTGCCTTGTTCTCTTCTAATTTGTACTACCTGCAATGGATCTAAACGAAAGTTAATCGCAAAACTAGCTGATAACTGTTGTAAATCTTTGGTAGAACTTTGGGCTGGAACTTCAAACTTTTGTACTGTCACATCATAGATATCGGTTTGGGAAATTAAAGGGGGTTTAAAATGAATTCCTTCTAACAAAGCTCCATCTCTAGCCTTTCCTAATATCTTTAGAACTCCTGCTTGACCAGGATTAATGATTACAAAAGAATTAAAGGCAACAAGCAATATTGCCGACAAAACTGTTGCTAATATTAATGTTTGTAAACTCTGTTGTTGATTTTTCAATTTCTTTTCTCTTGATCTTTGAGATTACAGCTTATTTGTCTAATTTCTGTGCTGACTTTAGTTTAAGCTGTAAATTAACTCTCAAATTATACAATATTTTTAGACTTTCTGGTTATTAATTTTTTTCCTAACATCTTCTAACATTTTATTTACAAATGACTTGATTAATGCTAGGACTTAAACAAATAATATTATATCCGTATATAGTGGTTCTCATATTAATGAGATACAGTTTTTTTTCTCTCTTCTTTGTTCTCTATTCCCTGTTCCTTATTCTCAGTTAAGCTGTTCCCTAAAATCCAAAACTTGTGTACTTCATCTATTTGAAAAATGTTATATGGCAATCCTAAATCATTTGTAAAAATTCCATAAATTTAGATAAAAAATCTGAAACTATTACCCCTGTTCCCAGTTAAGGTATTTCCTGTTTCTAGGAGATTTTTTTCACAACCCAAAGAGAAATGTTATATCCAGTTGAAAATTTCTAAATATATAAAAAAGAGGAAATAGGGAACACTGGAGCATGGGAGAGGTTGCAGTTGTTTTTTTCTGGTTAATTAAACAGATTTGATATCAGATCATATGAAATAATTTCTAGGAGAAAATAAGACAGATAAATCTATTTACCAAATAATTAAGGTTTAAAGCCTCTCCTTTAAAGTGGGAAAGCAGTCGTTTTGCGTAGCATTCCGCAGGAAAGGAAAAAGCGTTTGCGATAGCATTCTGTAAAGACCGCGCGAACCCTAGGGTGGGATGGCGCGCATGCTCCGCAACATTTAAAGCGGAGCGGCTGCATTCTTCGGGTTTCCCTTCTCTCCGGGACGCTACGCGCAAAGCTTCCGCAACATGTAAAACGTAGTTGTGAGAAGCGCAAACGATGAATGTCTAATCGACCAAGAGAAAAGGAAAAAAAACACTTTAGTCAATCCTATCCCTTTTAAGGAGAGGTAATTAATAATTATTAGACATCTCCGATAATAAAAAATAAAATCAATTATCGCACAGAAATTATCAATTCTTTCCCCCTACTCCTGTACGGGTGGTTTCCTCCGGAATGCTGTCG
>JBARXI010000763.1:0-2322 GCA_049647275.1 Microcoleaceae cyanobacterium | reverse complement strand
CCTAACCCATAGTTTATTGGCGGAACATCAACTTTCACAGCAAGTACACATTGAAACGGGTGAGCCACGAAATCATTTGCAGTCACCGATGGCAAATGTCTAGCTCTGTCTAGTTTTCAAGAAGGTGAAAGAGGATGTCATATTGAACTAACTTAACTAAAGGAGACAAAAAGTGGCCGATTTATTTTCAGAGGCGTGGATGAAGGCTTATCAGGAACAATGGAACAATGAACCGGAAGTTTCAAATGCTCTAGCCAACATTGCGTTCAGCTCCATCATCGCATATGGATTTATCGATGACAAAGATCCTAAGGGCATTCTGGTAGTGGAGAAAGGCAGTTGCGTGGCATCTGGTATATATGACGGAGAAACCACAAATTGGGATTTTCGTGCATCTGAAGAAAACTGGGCTAAGTGGTCTAAGGAACCCCTTAACATATCAAGCTTTGGAATGGCGTATACGGCGAGAAAACTAAAATGTAAGGTTGGTGATTTTCCGGCTATGATAAAAGACCCGCGTCTGGTAATGCCTTTTATCAAAGCTTTTTCGCTGATGAGTCACGTCAACGTATAACTGTTACAGTTCTGACATCAGTCCAGGAACTCCTGGACTGCCACTAAGCGAAACCCAATGTGGGTTGTTCCCGTATCTGGGGCTTGAGACTCTCGTGCTGCTGGTCGGTAGCGACTACAATAATTTTTAGCACAGAGGTAAGAACCACCTTTAATAACGTGCAAAGCTCCTTCCTCGGGTTTTACCGGATCGAAACTAGCAGTTTTGTCAGGTCCGACAGGGTTCAAACTATGGTCTTTGCCAGAATGTCCTACTTGATACCAATCTGAGGTGAATTCCCAAACATTTCCGGTCATATCATAAAGTCCGTAGCCATTTGGGGAAAAAGATTCTACTGGTGCCGTGCCTAAATAGTTATCCTCTTTGGTATTGAAAAAGGGAAACATCCCTTGCCAAGTATTAGCTTTTTTGGCAGAATATTGATTTCCCCAAGTGAATTCTTGCTCTTGAAGACCACCTCGTGCTGCATATTCCCATTGAGCTTCTGTGGGTAGAGATTTACCAGCCCAATTAGCATAAGCGATCGCATCATCATAGGCAATGTGAACCACAGGATAATTATCTTTCCCTTTAATGTTGCTATCTGAACCATAAGGATGTTGCCAGTTAGCACCGATAACCCAATGCCACCAATTTAAGTAAGCAACTTGTTGTATGCCTTCTGAGGGAGGTTGAAAGACTAGAGAACCAGGTTGCAGTTGCTCATCACTGAGATCGGGAAATTGTTCTTTCGGCAGGGTGCGTTCAGCAATGGTTTTATAGCCTGTTGCTTCGACAAATTTGCGGAATTCTGCGTTGGTGATTTCGTGGCGATCGATGCAAAAACTATCTACTTTGACATCACTTGCAGAAACTTCTGATTCATAGTGGGTATCTGAACCCATGTTAAAAATTCCTCCCCGAATAAATACCATTCCGTCTGGACATTTGTTGTCCGTGAGAGATGCGTTTACTGGTGTCGAAATAGTGAAAATAAAAGATATTATTAGTAAACAAAAAATAAGTAATTTTAAGCAAAAAGTTTTCATAAAATTTTTGATTTTTAAGTTTACCTTTTGTAAGGTGAATAATGCCATTGTGTAATTAATTTAGCACGACTAATTAAAAAGTATTAAATCGAAGTGGGCAAATATTTACGAGAAATATTTTGTTAATTTGTTTTATTTGCCCACCCTAATTTAATTGTCAAGAGAAGTTGGTCGAGTTAGCTTTCTACCAAGGCTATAATGAGGACTTCCATGGGCTTGTCTGTATCTGAAGAAGCTGTAACCGTAACTTCTCTTCCAGAAACACCAACTACCCGACAGGAAACATTATTACCAGAAAATGCCTTTAATGCTACTTCTACATTGATGATTTGGCTTTCAAAATGCCAATTTTTAGTTTCACCATTCCTGATGGGTAATGTTGCAAATTGAACCTGAAACATTTTTGTTTCTCCTAATTACAAAAAAGTGGAAATGACTGACAAAATATATTGTCCTTTATATTCAATAAAAAAGATAGAGTTTTTGACATAAATTAATCTTGTTCTATAGATTAAAACTCTCTCTTAAAATCTCACCAATCAGCAGTTTAAATGCAGAATGGATTCAAGGTGTAAGGTAGGCATTGCCCACCCTACAAACTACTTTACCTGAAGGGAAAAAGGAAAATTAGCGTGCAATTAAAATCAAGGATGTGCTTAATCTATGTTAGAGCTACGCTATCCAGTCCTAAGTGCCAGTCTTAGGATTGCATTTCTAGCT
>JBARXI010000762.1:0-5466 GCA_049647275.1 Microcoleaceae cyanobacterium | reverse complement strand
TTGCGCAGAACGGTAAGTAAGTAATGTTGGTGTAAATTCCAAAGACCAGGAGCCGTATGAGGTGAAAGTCTCATGTACGGTTTTGAAGTGGAGTTCACCGGGGGCAACCCTGGGTTCGACCATAACTGACTTCTGCTAAGTTTGGTTTAATTGGCGGTGGGGTAATGGGAGAAGCTTTGTTATCCCGCCTAATTGCACAACAAGTTTATCAACCCTCAGAAATTTTGGTGAGTGACCCGCAGCAGCAAAGGCGGGATTTTTTAGTACAAAAATATCAAGTAGAGGTTACTACAGATAATAGCTTTGTCTTGACAAATGCCACAGAAGTTTTGTTGCTAGCAATAAAACCTCAAATATTTGATCGAGTAGCATCAGAATTGGCTTCCTGGCAACCTGATGGTGAAAAAAACACACTATCATTAGTGATTTCTATTATGGCAGGTGTGCCTTTACAAACATTAGAGGCCGCGTTTCCCAACCGACCAGTGGTGCGAGCCATGCCAAATACTCCCGCAACAGTAGGGGCCGGAATAAGTGCGATTGCACCAGGTAACCATATTCAACCTCATCACTTGGAGTTGGCCAGGAGCATTTTGGAGTCAGTGGGCAAGGTGGTGGAAGTACCAGAAAACTTAATGGATGCAGTTACTGGTTTATCTGGTTCTGGGCCTGGTTATGTAGCAGTTTTGGTTGAAGCATTGACAGATGGGGGAGTTTGTGCAGGTCTGTCGAGAGCGATCGCATATCAGTTAGCATTGCAAACATTATTAGGAACAGCATTGTTATTGCAAGAGTCACAAATGCACCCCGCAGAGTTAAAAGATCGCGTCACAAGTCCAGGAGGAACGACGATAGCAGGTATCGCAGAATTAGAAAATTCAGGTTTTCGTTCAGCTTTGATTCAAGCAGTGATGGTAGCAACGGCAAGATCTCAGGAGTTGGGTAACAGTTAATACAGCGTATGTTATGTAAATGTGATATTTTAACTAAAGTTAATTAATATAGCAGATTCAGCAATTAACAATTAATAATTAATAATTACCTCTTCTTAAAAGAGAGAGGATTGACAATATTGGAAATTTTTTTCTTTTCTCTTGCTCAATTGGATATGGCGAGGTATCCTCGCCATCCATCGACTGCTTTTTCCCCTTTTAAGGGGAGGCTTTAAACCTTAATTATGTAATGAATAATGAATAATCATTCATTATTCGGTAAGCTCATCTAATTTGATATACTATTAATTTTACAAATAAAACAAGAAGTTTGACTCAGACCAAAAAGCCAATAACAGTAGCAAAAATTGGCAGTATTCAATAAAGTTTAGTTCAGTAGTTCCAACACATCAAAGATCCTAGAGTAGACAGAACTAAAAAACATCAACTCGGATACGAATTACAGGCTTGAATTATACACTATGTTCGTCCATAGTCCACAGACTTATCGGCTTACCTAACTTGATTTCTAATTCCTCAATTCGTTCATGGAGTTTTTTTTTATTCCAACTTTTTCTGTTCGTTAGCTAAAGGATGAGCAGGACTGGGAACTTTGATCTTGTATTCTAGCCCCCGGAGGTACTCCGATCCTTTCTGAGGAGCCACCAAACGCCCTCAGACTTCACTTATCCAGACAGCTACCTTGGGCCACTAAATCTTCACTCCTCCAGGGGTTCTCCTTCTAAGGCTTGCACGAGTAGAGCTTGCTACTGGCGATAGAGCAAGGGTTGGCCTCCCCGATTGATTGTGTTGATGACCATCTCCCATCCGTTCTATCCCCCCTTCGTTGAAGCCTTTGGGGATAACCAGAGTCTACTGCAAAGCATAGCCCGTGACTAAGGCTACTTCCTTGCTCTTAATTTCATTTGGCTAACAACCAGAGTATCTGCCACACCAGACAGTTATAGCACATCAGTAGCTCCTCGATAAAGCTGCTGCATTTCTTCTACAGAAATATGCTCGCGTGATACTCATACCCTTTCCCATTAGACATCCCTAGAAAAGGTTCTGAAACTTTTACCCCACCCTTCCCAAATCGGGATTTTTGGAGAGGTCTATTGCTTTAATGCCTACTAATTCTTAGTTACATATACATATTATATATAACATATAACCAGATTTTATATAATAAAGGGATTTTAAAAATAATTTGAATAATAGTTCAAGCAAAATTTTACCACATCACATAAATATTCACTTTATTAACTACATCTACAACTTATTCCCGATCATAAAGTGAACCAGCATTAAGGGATTAAATGGAAATTTATTGCTATCATAAAATTTTGAAAGAAGACTCCCGTTAAATCAAAGATCATAACGGCGAGATGAATTTCAATCTACAAAATAATTGACTGATAACGAAACAAATTTTGTGTTAGGATTATATAATATTTAGAAATAATTTTAACGACAAGCTTGATTACTTTAACTTACCAGTAAAAACTTAGACCAAGCAAACAACAAGAAGTAGAAATAAATCAGATTCTTGATGTTTGTCAAAGCTTGTACAATTATGCGTTAAGAGAACCCATAGACTGGCTAAGGTCAAGAAAGTCGCAAATCAATAGTTGATCCATCCTAAATGAATATATTATCCCGGCTGATGCCCCTTACCCTAATTATAATTATCAAGCTAAAAACGTGGGCAATAGCGCGCAAAAACTCATGCTAGATTAAAATCAGTAAATGCTCAAATTTTACAACAAGTCTTGAAAACTTTAGATAGAGCATTTTCTGAAATAAAATAGACATCTCCAAAAATACTCAAACGCCTCTCCTAACTATCATTAGTGGAGCGAACGCCACTAATGAAGATAGTTAATTTGTACAGTTTTATGGGTATCAGAGATACTTCGTGTTACTAATCTAAATATTTATTGTACTTTGATTTCTTATTCTTATCTCAATCTTTGATAATTTATACTAATATAAATGAGCCAATTCTTAGCCTAACTAAACCACATATTGTTATGATTATTTTTTCATCTGAATCTTTCTCTAGCAACTCCAAATATTTTAATTAATCTTATTACATGTTCTACAAATTTTCTCTTTCTTGAGTGCTTCTGACATTTGCCGTGCGACGGCGCAATTTTGCACTCGCTTTTGGCTTTTTCTTGATTTTCTTCTTTGATTTCTGGTGGCATTTCTTTTTTTCTTGGTTCCTTTTTTTGTGTAGTTGTTCTCTCTACTCCTTCTTCAGCTTTATCTCCTTGAATTTTTGGTTTTTTATCAAACTTATCTTGTTGTTTTATTAATATATATATTTATATCACTTGCTGGACCTTTTTCTCCTACTATTACATCTACTATTTCTTTTCCTGTCTTGAGTGCTTCTTACATTCGCCGTGAAACGGCGAATGTAAGAAGCACTCGCTTTTGGTGTCGTTATTATTTGATTTTTAAAAGTATGATTTTGCTTTTTTGCTGAGTAATATTTTTCTTGTTGTTTATATTCACTTGGTCTTTCTCTAAAATGTTGCTGTACTATCTACAATTAATTCTAATTCTGTTAATATCTCCTTTACCCATTCCAATTCATTTTCTTTTTTTTTAGTTGTTCTAATAAACTTGCTGGCAGTAATTCTCTAAGAATATCTATCCAGAGCGCGAAAAATATTATTAGCACGCTTATTCACTTATACCAAAGTTGATTCTTCATGTTGGAAAAGTTGGTATTTGATGTAAATAAAATAACGTTAAAATGATTTATGACTCCTTAGTTAAATTCTTTTTTCTGACTCCACCTGCTTTAATTAATCTTTTTTCTGTATGACAGGGGTACAACTCAACTTGTTTGATTTGTTATCTAGGGCGTGTCATCAAATAGCTCAATTGACAAAATGCTCATAATGTGTATTTCCAAGTTTAGAGCAACCAGATCACAGAGGCAGCCAAGTAAATTCCACCCAAAAAGTTGACCGAACGCTTGTCGTAACGAGTCGCAATAGCTCAATATTGCTTCAACTTTTGGAAAAAGTTCTCTACCAGATGGCGTCCTTGATACAATACGCGATCATAATCATAGGGTTTAGTTCGGTTATTTTTTGAGGGAATCACTACTTCAATGCCGCGCTCAGTTAGAGGCTTTCTGACTCGCTCATCTGCAACGCACTGCCTTATCGGCCAGAATCGCTTCAGCTTCAACATGGGGCAACAACTCATCAGCCTGGGCGCGATAGTGAGCATGACCAGGAGTTAAAAAAAAGAGATGGGATTACCGCTCAGCATCAACAACAGCGTTGATTTTCGTACTCAGACCGCCCCGGCTACGACCAATATCTTCAGCACAGTGCCAGGCTATTCTTGGCTCCGGCACTGTGCTGGTGAGCGCGAACAATAGTGGCATCAATAGCCACATATTCATTATCAGCGGACGCTGATAATGCAAGGAAGACCTGCTCCCATACTCCAGTCTTTGACCAGCGACTAAAGCGAGTGTGGACGACCCGAAAATCTGCAAAGCTTTCAGGAAGGTCTCTCCAGGGGATGCAAGCCCGAAATCGATAAAGCACCGCTTCGAGGAACAAACGGTTATTTTTGGCTGTGACTCCCACCGTACCAGGGCGACCGGTTAGTAGGTCTTTGATACGTTCCCATTGGTCATCACGTAGAGCATAGCGCCGAGTCATTGCGTTCCTTTGAAGCTAAAAATTATCTGATTAGTAAACTATACATATCAACAACTTTTTGTCAACCCTTTTAATTGATGACATGCCCTAGTTAATAGTTCTTGTTTCGCTCCGCGACATAAAACGCTTAGCGTTGCGTCAGCAAAGCAAAAATTACCAGTTATAATCTCCGATTTAACGGGCGAGTTTCAAAAGATTGACTGCCTATAAAATACTATACGGGTTTTCCTTAATTTTTTCTACTGTTTATCTATCAGTTATTCCTGATTTTTCTGGAATTATTAATGAGCCCAATGCTTTTCTCGAAAATTGGGCTGGTGCGCCCATTTCCTCACACAAGTATTGGGCATATTAGGCTTCACATTCTGACCAAGGGATTAAATTAGCCATAATTACCCAACGCTTATCATTAGACAATTGGCTATCAATACGTTAGTTGAAAATTTTTCGGGGGGGGGTGGCATCTTTGGCCTACTTTTCGGTACACGATAGAACTCCGTTTCCCGCTTCACTATCAAACTAATTCATACAAGGGTTTTGCAGAACAAAAAAATCACTAATGTTGATTATAGTGAAGAAGAACGGCTAAACATGGACCTTATTATCGTGGGTAGCAATGGTTTAATAAAAAAAAAGCATAGTCAAAAAAAATGCTGAAAAGCCTTGTATATAGTGCATACAGGCTTTTGTTATATCCAGGAATTATAAAAAGTCAAAAAAAGATCCGGAAAAAGGGTTGACATCAAAAGAGAGAGTTGCTAGATTAGTAAATGCGAGGGAGAAAGACACAAAACCTTAATCCAGCGCCTGAACCTAGACAAATCAATAGTTTGAAAGTT
>JBARXI010000761.1:0-9803 GCA_049647275.1 Microcoleaceae cyanobacterium | reverse complement strand
ATTTCCTGTTACCTTGTCTTCTGGGGAAAATCTCAATAATATTGACTTCGGTTTAAGCATTCCTAATCCTGGTATTCTCCAATTTAGCAATACCACTTTTAACGTTGCAGAAAATATACCCACCGCTACAGTCACAATAAATCGTATAGGTGGGAGTGAAGGAGTAGTGAGTGCTAATATCAATCTTTCCAATGGCACCGCTAGTCAAGGCGTTGATTATGGCAACCCTATTCCTAATCTTGTTTTCTTTGCAGATGGGGAAACACAACAAACTGTTACCATTCCAATTTCTGATGATGCTATTGTTGAGGAAACTGAAACTGTTAACTTGAGTTTAACCAATGCTACAAGTGATGCAACTATTGGTCAACCTGCTACTGCTATTTTGGAAATTATTGATGATGACGTGACACCCCCTCCGCCTCCACCTCTACCTCCAATTTCACCTTTTAGCACTGGGAAGTTGAGTTTTGAGGAGTTTAGCAATTTTGCTCCTGTTTCCTCTATTCGAGTCAATACTCCCCAAGGTAATGCCAGCCTTCTATTTTCTGCCAATACTGTAGCCTTAGAGAGTTTACCTAAAGGAGGTCAGGGAAGATTTAGTGGCGCTCCTAGCAATAATACTGTTATTGCCTACGATATACCAGACCAGAAATCGGGGCTTGATGCTATTGTGATTGATTTAACAGATATAATTTCAAGGGTGGGTGAGATTTCGTCGGGTAATCTTTCCTTTGAATATGCTTCACCCAATGTTAGTCATCAGGTCAGGTTTCTCGGTCGAGAGCGTCTTGTGATTCCAGAGGCAACAGAAATTTTAAATACTACTCCTGGCGGTGCTACTGATTTTAGTGTGTTTGTGCCAGAAGATATTTTCATTCCAGAAAATACTCGGTTTATTGCTATCGGTAGTGAGTCTACTGAAATTGGTATCGATCATTTACAATTGACATTACAGCCAGGGGTTAGCGATCGCTCTTCTAGTCAAATTGATTCTCTCACAACAGGAGGAAATATTGATAACTTAGAAGTAGTTGAAATTAACCATGATTTGATGTTAGTATCACCATCTTTTTCTGAGGACAATTTATTAGGGCAAACAGCTATTACAAATAGTAATAACCTTTTTGATGATTTACTAAATAATATGTTTTTTGCTTCTGATATAATATAATTTCGGGTTAAACAGTTATAAATAAGATAGTAGTTTGGCGGGGGTAAATAAACATTAAAATGAAAAACATTAAAATGAAGTCAGAAGCAAGTTTTCAAGCTTGTTTTCACAGTTTTAAATTTTCATCGCTATTTGACGGATAATTTAATCTACCTACTTAATTCGGCTTTAGCCTTAAGATTTTATTTATTCAACTCCCATGTCTTTTGGATTTTGCTTATTGTGGAATTAAATATAATCTAAAGTATAATAAATCTAGTTTTTTTCAGTCCGACGGCTCATGTATTTAAGTTGAATAGTACGCCGAACTTGATTAAGAAAAGGAGATTATGATAGAGAGTAAGAAAGGATTGACATTATTTGTGATTTGCGGTGATTTAATGTTAATGAGGAATATTATACCGCATCTATCTATAGTAAAACGATAAATGAGGATTATTAAATGTCTGATAAAAACTTCTTATTTATTGATAGCGGCTGTCTTCTTTCTGATATTGAGCGAGTGAAGAGGGAGTTTAGTATTCCCGGTAATTATGTACTAGATTCCCGAAAGTTTCAGAGGCACTTTACTGGCGATAAGTATTTGATGTATTTAGGCAATGGATATAGAAGAATTGTTTTTTATGCTGCGGCCGGGGAGGATCGGTTGAAGCGTTGTGTTATGCTTCCTGAGTTTGGTACAGCTAACATGCATGAAGATTTAGTAGTGAAATACTGCGGAAAGAAAATTTCTAAGAGTCAGCGAATTGATAGGTGGCTTGAAGAGAATGATGTCCCCAATTATGTCTTAGATAGGTTGAACAAAACTGAAAAGGCTGTTGATACCCAAATATGTTGTGATGCTATGCTTTTGGCATTTCATAATGCCTTGGATAGGTTATTCATTTATACAAATGACACTGATTTTATACCATTAATTGAGTCCCTTAAATCAATGGGCGTAAGCGTGAATCTGTTTCAACTAGTGCAGTCCGGGGTGAACTCTGATTTAACAACTATATGCAATGCTTACATGGCACCTTCTCTGGATGAATTGAAAAATATGTTTATCGGAAATCCTAACTAAGCGCTCGAAATGCAAATTTTTCCACTATAAAGTCTTAAAATGCTAGCAAAATTAATGTAAGTGATGGAAATTTTTTTCTGTACCGAATAGCTCAAGCTATTGCCTTTTGCCTATAGCAATTCCCATACTTGTGAGGTACAAAATTGTAGGGGCGAATGGCCATTCGCCCCTACAGGAGACCGGAGTTAAATCTCATTATTAGGTGTACTTCATAACTGTGGGAATTGCTATATCTATATTATCATATTTTTTTAAGACAGCCTAAATATCAGATATTTATCAATTTTTTAAATATTTCATTATCCCGAATATCATCAAAATCAGGTTCATTTTTTGCCATCTCTTGACAATGACCAGGATTCAGACTAATTGCTTTTTTCAAACTTTTTAAAGCCGGTTCAAATTGACCTTTCAAAACATAACAACGAGCCTTATTATACCAAGCACTAAAAAAGTCTGGTCTAATTTTTGCTGCATTTTCATAACAGGCGATCGCCTCTCCATAAATACCTAACTTTGCCAAAGCTACCCCACGATTATTCCAAGCGTCACTATAATCATTTTTAATTGCAATTGCCTGATTATAAGACTTCACTGCCTCTTGATACTTTTGTAATTTTGCCAGAGAAACACCTCGATTATTCCAAGCATCAGCATAATCTGCTTTAACTTTTATTCCCTGTTCAAAAGAAGTTATTGCCTCTTGATATTGCTGCAATTCTATTAAAGAAACACCCCGATTATTCCAAGCATCAGCATAATCTGCTCTAATTTGTAGCGCTCTGTCATAAGAAGCGATCGCATCTCCGTACATTTTCATTTTTGTTAATACCACACCGCGATTATTCCAAACATCTGCCATTTCTGGATGGATTTTTAAGGCTTGATTATAAGAATGAATTGCTTCTTTTAGCCTACCTTCAAAGAAAAAATTATCTGCTTGTTTGGCATAATCATTTGCCATCATTAACTGCTCGGAATTATCAGCTTTGGCAGAGGAATATTGAATCAAAGTATCACTTTGAAGTTGTTCTATTTGTGAGTCAGCTTTTTGACTTTGTTGTTGCAGTTCATCTAAGATTATTTGAGTATCAGCAACAACTTCTTTCAGTTGGGAGATTGTGTCATATTTAAGACTATCAATTTCTTGTTCTGTGAGGGAAATTTTATTGGCTAATTTCACTTGAAGAAACCAAATCCAAATTGCTGCTGAAGCGGGAAATAAAGTCAGTAGAATCAAAAAAATACTGAGTAATGACGTAGTATGGCGAAATGTATAATCTACCTCTTCTCGGACTTGCTGGCGAATTTCTTCTCTAAGTTGAAATTGTTCTATTTCGCTCTGATTTTGTGCTAGTAAACTATCAAAAACTATTGCTGGATTCCGATTAATTTTGTCAGTTATATTAACTGTAGTTTGACTATAGGCAAAACCTCCATTAAGAGATAACGCCAGGGTAAAAATACTAGTGAAAATTGATGCAGGCAATGCCATTCGACTAAAATATTGACAATAAATCCACTTTCTTTGCTCTTGATACTCTCTCTCTATTTTCTCTTCCTCTGCCAACCTCCGCGTTTCTCCGTCTTCTTTTTTTAGCTTTCTGATAATAAATTGATATAAATATAAGTCAAATCTTTGTTGTCTGTGGTAGGGGGAAAACCCTACTATATTTCTCATTTTCATAGCTTCTAAAAATACAGATAAACTGATAATATTTCAATCTATAGAACTAATTCTAATTATTGTCCATAATATTGTGGGCTAATTTGTAACAAATGTCTGAATGGATTGAAATTGGAAAAATTGTTGCACCGCAAGGCTTGAATGGGGAGTTACGAGTATATCCTAACTCAGACTTTCCAGAAAGATTTCTCAAGCCTGGGCAACGATGGTTATTGCGAGAAGGCCAAACAAAACCCCAGTCTATTGAGTTATTGGGAGGTCGTTATGTTCCTGGTAAGGATTTGTATGTCATAGTGTTGGCAGGGGTTGAAAATCGAGGCCAGGCTGAGGAATTACGAAATAGTAAGTTATTGATTCAACCAGGCGATCGTCCCACATTAGCAGAGGATGAATTTTATGTGCCAGATTTAATTGGTTTGACAGTAGTTAATCAGGTAACTGGGGAAATTATTGGCACTGTTTTGAGTTTAATTCCAGCGGGGCATGATTTATTAGAAGTAGAAAAAATATCGACAAATTCTGGTGTTATTTCTGAGGATGAGCGACCAAAAGAACAAGTACAAAAACGTGGCAAAAAACATAAACAGAAACCTCAAGTAACAAAGATTCAAACAATTTTAATTCCTTTTGTTAAAGAAATTGTTCCTGTGGTTGATTTTGCAGAAGGTCGAATTGAAATTACTCCTCCAGAAGGTTTACTTGAACTTTAAAATAATTACAACAAATTGAATTCTTAAACCGCAGGTGTATGGTGCGTTTCCAACGTACCATACTATACTCATACAGCTAACCAATTTCTCCAATACTAAAAAGATACCAAATGGGTTCTATAAACAGAATACTTATAGCAAATTAAATTCTTTAATTGCTGGTAAAAAGTTCTGGTTTTCATGGCTTGGGCGACTAAGTTTGATTAACACAAATCTTTGCAGTGGGGTCAGATTTTGCCATTTTTCTAATGTAATTTCGACGTCTACTTCTTTGGCTTTATCTTGTACTGTCTCCGGAATTTTTGTCTCATCCATCCAAGCTGGATCTACTTCAACTGGTAAGTCTTTTGCAGCAGTACCTGTTCGATCAATTACTAATTGATGGAGCCATGCTCGATAAGTTTGAATTTCTTGGGGTTGAGTGCAAGGTTTATCTGCTAATTCTTGACGCATTGAACGATCGAATTGATGCCAGTGGGATAGTTTTAATTTGACTCCGGAAGTATCTAGTTTATAGCGTACTATCATGGGAATGCACCGGAGAGATTCTACAAAGTCTTGCTCAAATTCAAAGTAATTGTTAGTCATAATTTTGTTGATTTGTTGATTTTTTAATTTGTTACTTTGAGGAATTTTAAATTTACTTAGGATTAATTATCAAATTTAGTCAAGTTCGGTTAACTATTTCTTATTAGAAATTACTTGATTATATAGCGTTTCTCAAGTTACTGAGATACAGTTGTTTTTCTTCTTTTCTATTCTCTGTTTCCCGAATTACTACTCCCTCTCTTGGTGCGCGTTCCCTTGCGTCTAGCCTCTTTTCCTTTCCTTCGGAATGCTACGCAAACAGAGGAGCTGCCTCTTTTAGAGGAGCTTCGCTAACGCTAACGCCGACGCGGGCGGGGTCGCACCGCTACTTCCTACTCCCTAAAATAAACGAATTTTGTACCTCACGCTTCTTGGGAATTGCTATATAGCAATCCGCGCATAGGTTGTGAAAATTTTTATAACAGTTAATATTAATTGAAAACCTTTAAAATTCTGACTCCTGACTCCTGACTCCTGACTCCTGTACGGGCGAATGGCCATTCGCCCCTACCAGTAAAATATTACAACTAAAATAGGATTGCTATAGCGTTTCTCAGGAAGCATGAAGTACACTTGTCTTTTTTATTCCCAGTTCCGACGTTCCCTAAAACCTAGAATTTTATCTCTCACGCTTTTTGGGAATTGTTATAATAGAAAAACTATTTTTATTGAACTTGCAAAAAATTTTTAGCATAATCATTCAACTCAATTTTAGATTACTTTTAAGATTGCCTATTTTTTTCGCGACTGAATAATCCAGAAACTGATAGACAGAGCAATAATAGCAAAAGCCAATCCTATTAAATCCTGTCCTGTTTTTTTATCGATATCAAAAATAATTATTTTTCTGGCTACGGCGATTAAAGAAGTTGCGATGACTAGTTCTACTTGAAAGACGTGCTTGCGCAGATAAGCGGTAATATTTTCTAATATTTCCAGGGCAATTAAAATATTTAGGAATAGCCCAAATATTTCAAATAAAGTATCTTTAAACAGAGGATGAGGTGCAAAGAAAAGCTTTTGAGAAATAAAAACTATTAGGTCAAATACAGCAAATATGATGATAAAAATCATTGCTAATGATAGAACTTTAGAAACTATGACTTCAATGTTTTCAATGAAGCCAAGAAAAAACTTATCTTCTTCTGGAAGAAAAATCTGCTTGAGAATTCTGAGAATTTTTTTCATTTTTGAATTAGGTAAGGTATAGGTATTATCATTTTGCCAAAGTAAAGCTATGTTTGATAACTATAGCTCTTCCCAAGCAGCATGAGATACGCTTTAATATAGAATCCGGTTAAATACTTATCATATCTGTACTCCGAAGGCAGAAGGCACTTATGTTTTCGATAACTGATGATCCGGATTTGATATAAGTCTTGAGCTAATTTATTTATTCTTTTACTTATACTTATTACTGTTGCTGTACCTTGGTAGACTGAAAAACGCAGTTCAATTATTAAATAGTAAAGGAAGTTTGTTTTGTTTCTAGATTGTTATTTTCATCAAGATAATTTCTACTAGCAGCAACGACAAGAGAACTGATAACTGTCAAAGCTATTACCCCTAATAACGCAGCGATGGATAGATTTTTTAAAAATGGGGATAACTCGGCTTTAGCTATGGTAGAAAAAACTCTGCTTTTTCCGGTATCTTGAGTTGGTGAATTATGATAATTTTCTAGCATATTTTAAGCTTTGCTGTTAGTATTACGAGACAAGTATACCTTATTACCAAACAATTAGTGACTTTAGTAAGAAAAAATTCATAGATAATTCAGAGATTAATATTACGTTTAATTAATTAGTTGAAAAATCCGATAATATTCCAGTCGAAGCATCCCGCGTTCTCCCCTCAGCCCAACCTCGTCGGGAATATAGCAATCCTAAATCATTTGTAATAAATCAAAACACAGATAAAAAATCTGAGATTCTGTTGCCTGTTGCCTGACGGAGCAGATGAGCTGTTTCCTTTTTGTGATTTTTACAAGGGCTGAAATACAGGGCTATTTCATTCTAAACTGTGCCATTTTCTGTATTTACGAAACTACGTTATTTCAAGCTTTAGGGATTTGATCTTTCGTTTCCTGAAAGTAAATAAATTCATTGCCAAAATCTAGAATGAAATGACCCTGACTAAAATAGGACTACTATATGTCAATTATGGGTAGAAGTTTTCAAACTAAAACTAATGGGTAAAGATATAGCTACTGTCGTACCTTGATTTCTACCAGCACTTTCTAGAGTAATATTACCTCCCATCAATTCCATCAAACTACGAGAAATTGCTAATCCTAAACCACAGCCACTATAAGCACGAGTAGTAGATCCATCCAACATCACAAAAGATTTAAACAGTTTATCCTGTTGACTGAATTCAACGCCAATACCTGTATCTCTAATCGTGACTACTGCCAGGGGAGTTTGATCGATATCATAAGTCTGGAAACCTGGTCTGATCTTAATATCAATAGTAATGCTACCAGTCTCGGTAAATTTAATGGCATTATCAATAACATTTAGAAAGACTTGTTTGAGCTTTTTTTTGTCTGCTTCTACTAAGACTGACTTAGAAACATCCGGTTTGTATATTTGTAGATTTTTCCTTTCAATTCGAGGTTGCTGGGAATCAATTATTTCATTTAGACACTCATGTAAATTGATTAACTCTCGATCGATAGGTAGTTTTCCTTCTTTAATTTGCACTAAATCTAAAAGTTGATTAATTAGATTTAGTAAATGAAGGGAAGCTTTATCCGCTTGCTCTAATAGTTCAACTTCTTCTTCCTGGCTATCCACGAAATCATCAAGAATAAGTTTAATAGAACTAATAATAATATTAAGTGGAGTTCTAAGTTCGTGGGAAATATTCTTCATAAATTCATCTTTGTAGCTATCTGCCTCCTTTAAAGCAGCATTTTTACTCTCCAACTCCACAAATGATTTTTGTAACTGTTCTGCCATTTGATTAAATGCTCGATCTAGGATTGCAAGTTCATCAATGGAAACTTCTTTGACTCTTTCTTCCCACTTTCCAACAGATAAAGAAGTTGCTGCTTGCCTCAAACGTTTTATTGGTCTAATAATTAATTCACAACTTAGTAAACCAAAAATAATTGCTAATATTAATGCCATTAAACATAGAGCGATGGTTGTTCGAGTATTAGCATGAATCCGTTGCATAAAATCTGCTTCGGGAACTATTACTAAAATCAACCAATCTAAACCATACTCATCGCTGAAAGGTACGACTTGTAAAAATTGTTGTTGACCATTAATATTAAAGTTAAGTAATTGAGAATTTTCGATTTGATTAAGACCGCCAAAGCTATCTGTGAGATTTTTGATAGCCAAACTTAGTAAATTATTCTTACTTTCTGAAGCATCGATCAATTCTAAGTCACCATTGTTTTGAATAAAAGGCTCAGAGGAGGCAGAAGTGGCTATCAGTTTTCCAGAGCGGTTTAAAATGAAAGCTTCCCCTGATTTACTAATATTCAACTCACTCAAGAAGTCATTAAGTTGGGATAGGGTCAGAGTTGCATTAACCAACGCTACTACATTTCCAGTGTCATCAGTTACTGGTTTAGTTGCCATTATTTCTACTCTTTCATCAATTATTGATGTAAAAATCTCACCCCAAGCTGGTCGATTTGTAGCAATGCCATCTTGATACCATGGTCGTAAACGAGGATCGTATTCCTTGACCACATTTTGGAGATTAGTGGGCAACCCTTGGCTATTAAGATTGTATTCCCGTAGCTCTCCCTCTGTAGACTCATCTATAACGATCAGATTAAATTTATTGGTGTTGTTGCTTTGCCGACTAACTGCGACCATAGTTCCTGATGTGGATGTGAAACCAATAACACCGATGGAATCAAAAGACTGAATCTGTTGCCATAAATGGCGTTGTATATTATCAGTTTCTGTAATGTTGAGTTCATTGAGACTAATAGCGTCTACATTTAGTTGATTCACCAACTGGGGGGTTTCTAAAAAAATATTAAGTTTCTGCTGAATACGGGCCGTGATTTCTTTTTGTAATTGATAGGCCAGGTTGTTGACGGCTCGTTTTCCATTTGTAAATGAAAGATATCCCACAAGCCCCACTGTTACTAATATTTGTAGGAAAAAGGGGATAATTACTACGGCTCGCAGGGGAATTTTTGGTTTAGGTTGGCAAAATATCGGGTTTACTGGTGACCTTGACATAAGGGCGATCGCTTTTTCATAACTTGATTTTAATTATACATAAATAATCTAATGTAGCTCTCTATAGTAAAGTAGCGATGGGATTATAGGTAATTCTAGGTATTAGAAAAACGACTCATAATTTGAAATTTATCACTTAAGGCTTTTTTTCTGACTACCTAAAATTCTATATCCCATTTTTATACCGAATTAGCGAATTTGATATCACCAAGATACATAGCAAACTTTTAGCGACCCTCAGGCAAAACTTCTAGCTCTGAATGTGGGGTTTAACCCCTAACTACAACGTTGGGGTTTATCTATTCATCAATTAATGAATTACCCCTACAAAAAACACAATTTATAGATACTTTGCCTAAGTCCT